>NZ_LAVK01000204.1 GCF_001083795.1 Streptomyces sp. SBT349 | reverse complement strand
CCCCCGCGACACCGCCACCCTGAGGCTGGTGGCCGGCGCCGCACCCCAGCTCTCCCCCACCGACCGCCGCCAACTCGCCCACGCCATCGACCAGAAGGGCCCCGTCACCATCGCCTACATCGCGGCCTCCGGCGCCGCCACCGTACGCACCCTCAGCGAGCTCGACCTCGACCCACCCTTCCTCTACGCCTGGTGCCACCTCCGCGACGACGAACGCGTCTTCGCCCTCACCCGCATCCAGCACACCCTCCCGGGCTGAACCGAGCACGCCACCACGTGCGCGCGCCCACCACTCCCAGGGCCGGAAGGAGTCCTCCGCGATCCGGTGCGACATGGAACCCCGCTACGGACACCGCGGGCTTCCCTGGGAACTGCTTCCACCCCCCGCTGTGCACCGCCTCGGCGGGACGGACACCACCGCGAACGGCGGGAGGAGCGGTCAACCACCACCCCGACGACCGATGATCGCGCACAAGGCAAAAGCCCAGGTCAGAAGCTAGATGACCTGGGCTTTATCTGAGCCGCCTAAGGGAATCGAACCCTTGACCTACGCATTACGAGTGCGTCGCTCTGGCCGACTGAGCTAAGGCGGCGGGGCGCTTGCGTCCTGGTGGGGCGCAGCGCTGGCCAGTCTACACAGGTTTGGAGGGCGCCTCCGAATGCCTTCTGCGGAGCAGGTCGTCCGTCGCAGCGCGCAGCGCCCGGAGGCGTTTGGACCAGCGGTGGCAGTCCAGGCAGGTGGTCAGGTGGGTGCTGAGCTCCTGCTCGGTAACTCCGGGTGGGAGTGGATCGCCTTCGGTCTGCGCCGATATGGCGGTGCGGTAACGGATGCATGGCATGCGGTCATCATCGCAGGCCATCAACAGGTGGTGTTCTCCTCCGGGCTGACATTCTCGAGCAGGTAGTCGTTGACCGCGGAGTCGACGCAGGAGCTGGCGCCGCCGTACGCGCCGTGGCCGTCGCCGTCGTAGGTGAGGAGGACGCCGGAGTCCAGCTGTTCGGCCAGGCCCTGGGCCCAGGCGTAGGGGGTGGCCGGGTCGCGGGTGGTGCCGATGACCAGGATGTCGGGGGCGCCGGCGGCCGCGATGCTGATCGGGGTGCCGGTCGGCTCCACGGGCCAGGCGGCGCAGAGCAGGGTCGCCCAGGCGAAGTCGCGGCCGAACGTCGGCGACGCCTCCTCGTAGGAGTCGAGCGCGGAACGGACCGCGTCCGGGTCGGAGTTGCCCGCCGGGCTGTCCAGGCAGCTGATCGCCGGGAAGGCGAACATCGTGGTGCCGTAGGTGCCGTCCGGCTCGCGCTCGTTGTACATGTCGGCCAGGTCGAGCATCGCCGCGCCGTCGCCCTCGTCGATCGCCGCGGTCAGCGCCTGGCGCAGCATGGGCCACAAGTCCTCGGCGTACAGGGCGAACGAGACGCCCGTGGCCGCCAGGGACTCGGTCAGCGGTCGTTCGGCGTCGCCGGTCGGCACCGGCTCGGCGTCGACGGCGGTGAAGAAGTCGAGCAGAGCCCCGGAGGCGGAGTCGGCGTCGCCCGTGCCCAGCGGGCAGTCCTGGCGGGAGGTGCAGTCCTCGGCGAACGAACGGAACGCCGTCTCGAAGCCGCCGGCCTGCTCGCGGTCGGTGTTGAGGGTGGGAAGCCTGGGGTCCATCGCGGCGTCGAGCACCAGCCGCCCGGCGCGCTGCGGGAACAGCCCGGCGTACACGGCACCGAGCTTGGTGCCGTAGGAGAAGCCGACGTAGTGCAGCTGCTCGTCGCCGAGGACCGCGCGCAGGATGTCCATGTCACGGGCGGACTCGATGGTCGAGATGTGGCTCAGCAGGGAGCCGGAACGCTCCTGGCACCCCGCCGCGAACTCGTCGAACGCGGCCAGCAGCTCCTCGACCTCGGCATCCGAGTCGGGGGTGCGGTCGGTGAGCGTGTAGTCGTCCATCTCCTCGCCGCTCAGGCACTCCACCGGCTCGCTCCGGCCCGTGCCGCGGGCGTCCAGGCCGACCATGTCGTACTGGGCGCGAACCTCCGGCGGGAACAGGTAGTTCGCCGAGTCCTGCGCGAAGTCGACGGCGGAGGCGCCCGGTCCGCCCGGGTTCATCAGGAGCGCGCCGATCCGCCCGTCCGCGTCGGTGGCGCGGGCGCGGGTGACGGTGAGCTGGATGTCGCCGGACTCATCGGCGTTCTCGTAGTCGAGGGGAACGGTCAGGGTCGCGCACTGGAAGCCGGTCGCACCGCAGGACGTCCAGTTCAGCTCCTGCTCGTAGTAGGCCTGGAGCTCGCCCGGGATCTCCTCGGGCAGCGGCTCCAGCGCGGGCGCGTCGGGCGCCGGGGACGGCGAGTCGCTGCCCGAGGCGGCAGGGGAACGCTCGTCGGGCCGGTCGTTCGAGGAGCAGGCGGTGAGGAGCAGGGCCGTTGATGTGAGGAGGGCCAAGGTGAGACGGCCGGTGGTGCGCATGAGTCCCCCGTGCTGAGTGGTACGTGCGTGCCGAGTCGTTCTGTGAGGGTAGCCGCTCAGCGAAGGGCCATGGTCATTGCCTCGACGGCGAGAAGGGGCGCGACATTCCGGTCGAGCGCCTCGCGGCAGGCCAGGATCGCCTCCATCCGGCGGAGCGTCTGCTCCGGCCGCGAGGCGGCGGCCAGCCGCTCGATCGCGGCGGCGCTCTCCCCGCCCGCGAGGGCCACGCCGCTGCCGAACTGGCGGGCCAGCACGTCCCGGTAGAAGGCGGTGAGGTCGGTGAGAGCGAGGTCGAGGGCGTCGCGCTGCGTGCGGGTGGCGCGCCGCTTCTGGCGGTCCTCCAGTTCCTTCATCGCGCCCGCCGTGCCGCGCGGCAGCCGCCTGCCCTCGGCGCCGCCGAGCGCGGCGCGCAGCTCCTCCGTCTCCTTCTCGTCGCGCTCCTCGGCGAGCTGCTTGGCGTCCGCGGCGGCGGCGTCCACCAGCTCCTGCGCGGCGCGCAGGCAGCCGCCGACGTCGGTCAGCCGCGCGGGGATGGCCAGGACCGCCGCCCGGCGGGCGCGGGTGGCCTCGTCGGTGGCGATCCGACGGGCGCGCCCGATGTGGCCCTGGGTCGCCTGGGCGGCGGCCCGCGCGACATCGGGCTCGACGCCGTCGCGGCGCACCAGGACGTCGGCGACGGCGTCGACCGGGGGGGTGCGCAGCGCGAGGTGGCGGCAGCGCGACCTGATGGTGGGCAGGGCGTCCTCGGTGGAGGGCGCGCACAGGAGCCAGACGGTGCGCGGCGCGGGCTCCTCGACGGCCTTCAGCAGCACGTTCCCCGCACCCTCGGTGAGGCGGTCGGCGTCCTCCATGACGATCACCTGCCACCGGCCTCCAGCCGGGGAGAGCTGCGCGCGGCGCACCAGCTCGCGGGTCTCCTTGACGCCGATGGTGAGCAGGTCGGTGCGGATGACCTCGACGTCCGCGTGCGTGCCGACCAGTGAGGTGTGGCAGCCGTCGCAGAAGCCGCAGCCGGGGCTGCCGCCGAGCGCCAGGTCGGGGCTGACGCACTGGAGCGCGGCGGCGAACGCGCGGGCGGCGGTGGCCCCGCCCGAGCCGGGCGGGCCGGTGAACAGCCAGGCGTGCGTCATCGAGGAACCGGCCAGCTCCGGCTCCTCGCCGCCCGTCACGGCCTTCACATAGGCGTGGGCGTCGCGGGCGGCGGCGGTGAGCTGCGCCGTCACCCGGTCCTGGCCGACCAGGTCGTCCCAGACGGTCATGGCCCCTCCCTCTCCTCCGCTCCCACGGCGCCCCCGCCGCGGCCGGTCCCACTCGGTCTCGCGTTCATTCTGCGCCACCCCACTGACAACCGGGGCCGTTCGGCGGAACCTGGTGTGAGCGTTCCGTGACGCCAGCCTCACCCCATAGCGACCATCTGGGATGTTTACCGCATGATCAGCACTCTCCGTGGCGCCCGGCGCACAGCGCTGTGCTCCGTCGCCCTCCTCGTCGCCGCCCCCGGTGCGGCACCCGTGTGGACCGTGGCCACAGCCGCCGCCGCACCCCGCACCCCGGCCGACGCGGGTGCCGGCGCCGATACGGAAGCCGCCGCGGACCAGGGTTCCAGCTCGGGCCTCGGCGCGTTCGCCCGCATCCGGACGGGTGCGCACGGCGCGACCCCCGCCCTCGCCGAGGTCCAGGCCACCCACCCCGCGGGCCCGCAGCGCGTCTCGCTCGCGACGGTCGCGTTCGGCTCACTCGGGAGCGCGCGCGGCGTCACGGCCGCCGCCACGGGCGACGACGCGACGGGGCGCGTCGGTGCGCGAGCCGGAGTGGACGGCGCCGACATCGACTTCGGCCCCGCCGTGCTGCGCACCGGCCCGGTGTACGCCCACTGCTCGGCCGTCCCCGGCGCGGAGCCCGAGGGCTCGGCCGTCCTGACCGAGGCGGCCGTCACCGTTCCGCGCGTCGCGGAGATCACGTTCGACCGGGCGCCCGCACCCGGCACCACCGTCGAACTCCCCGACGGCATCGGCCGGGCCGTCCTCAACGAGCACACCGCCGAGGCCGACGGTTCGTTGACCGTCAGCGCCCTGCGGCTGCGCGTCGACGGCCATGAACTGACCCTCGGCAGCGTCACCTGCCGCCCCGGCGCCACGTTCGCGGCGGAGGGGTCCGGAGGGTCCGGAGAGTCCGGAGGGTCCGGACAGGGAAGGGGCCCGGCCGCCCCATGAGCGGACCGGACCCTCGTCCACGTCAGCGCCGGCGGCCGCGGCCGTCGTGCCCTTCCTCGCCCTCGCCGCCATCCCGGCCGTCGTCCGCGCCGGGACCGGCGTTCTCGTCCCGGTGCGGGCCGAGCAGTTCGTCGGCGAGCGTGGGAACGTCGTCGAGCGGCGTCTCCTCCGCCCACTCGGGGCGGCGCGAACGCTGCGCGGCGTGGGCTGCGGCCTCCTCCTCGCTGAGGCGGGGCAGCGGACGCGTCTGATCCGACGTCTCCGGGCCCTCGCCGCGCGGGATGATGGCGGTCTGCTCGTTGTCCGGGTTCGGCGGCAGCGGCACCTGGACCGTGTCGGTGTTGTCCTCGGCGGCCAGCCGCGCCTGCTCGGCACGGAGCAGCGCCTCCTCGGCCTTCCGCTGCTTCTCCCGGCGCCGCTCCTCGGCCTGCGCCCGCAGTCGCGCCTCCTCCTCGGCCTCGCGGCGGCGGCGCTCCTCCTCCTCGCGGCGCACCCGCTCCTCCGCCTCGCGGCGGCGGCGATCCTCCTCGGCCTGACGGCGGGCCTCCTCGGCACGCAGCCGCGCCTCTTCGATGCGACGCGCCTCCTCCGCGCGCTTGCGCTCCTCCTCCTCGCGCCGCTTGCGCTCCTCCTCCTCGGCGCGCAGCCGGGCGAGCTCCGCCTGCCGCTCGCGCTCCCGGCGCTCTTCCTCTTCCTTGCGCTTCCGCTCTTCCTCCGCGCGCAGGCGCTCGGCCTCCTCGGCCCGCCGCCGCGCCTCCTCCTGCGCCCGGATCTCGGTCTCGGACAGGGGCAGCATCTGGTCGAGCCGGTGCCTGGCGGCGGCGGTGACGGACTCGGGGTCCTGCCCGGCGTCGATCACCAGGTAACGCGCCGGGTCCGCGGCGGCCAGCGCCAGGAATCCGCCGCGCACCCGCTGGTGGAACTCGCTCGGCTCCGACTCCAGCCGGTCGGGCGCCTCGGTGAAGCGCTCGCGCGCCGTCTCGGGCGAGACGTCGAGCAGCACGGTCAGGTGCGGCACCAGGCCGCCCGTCGCCCAGCGCGAGATCCGGGCGACCTCGGTCGACGACAGGTCACGGCCCGCGCCCTGGTAGGCGATCGAGGAGTCGGTGTACCGGTCGGAGACGACGATCGCGCCCCGCTCCAGGGCCGGGCGGATGACGGAGGAGACGTGCTCGGCGCGGTCCGCCGCGTACAGCAGCGCCTCCGCCTCGTGCGACAGGCCGTCCGAGGAGACGTCGAGCAGGATGGTCCGCAGCCGTTGGCCGACCGGGGTCGCGCCCGGCTCGCGGGTGACGACCACCTCGTGGCCCTTGCCGCGGATCCACTCCGCCAGCTTCTCGACCTGCGTGGACTTGCCCGCGCCGTCGCCGCCCTCGACCGCGATGAAGAAACCCGTGGCCAACGGCGCCGCCTCCGGCTCACGCCCCCCGCGCAGGGCGTCCGTCAGGTCACGCCGGAGCGGAACCCCGCGCCGGTCGTCCGTCCGGCCGAGCACCACCGCGGCCACCGGCAACAGCAGCGCTCCGATGATCATGAGGGTGAACGCGGCACCGCCGTGGTCGATGACGAAGTCGCCCCGCTCCACCCGGTGCGGCCCGATCAGCGCGGCGGCCAGCGGGGCCACCACCACCGCGAGGCCGATGGCGACCCGCGTCACCGCGTGCAGATGCCGCGTCAGGCGCGGGCGGCGGAAGTCCTCGGTCTCCTGGTCGAGCAGCGTGTGCCCGGTGTGCGCCGCGACGCCCGCCGCCGCGCCGGTGACCACCGCCGTGAAGAGCACGGTCGCCGGGTCGGAGATCAGCCCGGTGCCGAACAGCCCGAGCCCGTTCAGCGCCAGCGCGAGCGCGAACAGCCGACGGCGCGAGAACGCGGGAAGCGTCGCGGGCGCGAGCCGCACGCCGGCGGCCACGCCCCCGGTGAGCGCCAGTACCAGCAGCCCGAACAGGACCGGCCCGCCGCCCAGATCGGCCACATGCAGGACGCCGAGCGCCACCGCCGCGGCGATGGAGGCCGCCGCCGCCGCGCCACCGAACACCAGCACCGAGATGGCGCCGGTCCTGCCCTTGTCGGTGCCGGTCCCGGCGGACGGACGGCGCAGGCCCTCCAGGGGCGAGACCGGCCGCCGCGGCTCGGTGCCGGGCAGCTTCAGGAAGTACACGACCGAGATCGCCGCGGCGAAGAACCCGGCGGCCACATACGACCCCATCGCCGCCTGGTGCTCGGCGAACCAGTCGAGCTGCGTCGCCAGCAGGTTGCTGATGAGACCGGCCGCGACGAGCACCGCCGCGGCGGCCGGGATCGTGACATACCCGCTGCGCAGCCACAGGCGGCGCAGCGCCTCCTGATGGTCCGGCAGGGGCCGGACGGCGGCGCCCTCAAGGGGCGGCGCGGGCAGCAGCGCCGGGGCGACGGAGTCCCTCGCGACGGTCCAGACCCGTTCGGCCAGTCCGGTGACGAGGATGGTGAGCAGGATCCACACGTACGCGCTGTCCGGCACCCAGTCGATCCACAGCGGCGCGACGATCAGCAGCCCCACGCGCAGCCCGTCGGCGCCGATCATGGTCCAGCGGCGGTCCAGCGGCCCCGAGGGCGCCAGCAGTCCGGCGATGGGGCCCAGCAGCAGCACGCCCGCCAGCAGCGTGGCGACCAGGCGCACGCCCAGGGCGACCGTGAGCGCGAGCGCCACGCCGCGGTAGTCGCCGCCGAACACGGGCTCGCCACCCGCCGGGGCGTACAGGGCGGCCTGCACGGCGAGCAGGAGCAGCACCAGCGTGCCCAGGGCGTCACCGATGCCCCCGGTGACCCGGGCCTCCCACAGCCGGCGGAGCTCGGGAACCTGCAGCAGTGCGCGCCTGGCGCGCTCGCGGGAGTCCGCGGCAAGCGCCTCGTCGGTGGCGCCGCGGGCGGGGTCGACAACCTCTGGTTGCTCTGCTCGCGTCATTCGGCCAGCGTAACCGCCGCGGAGGAGGGGAGCGCCACCCACCCGAACATTTGCCCGGGAAACGATGGCAGTTGCGACCGCGGACGCTCCCCCGCCCTGTGCGAACGGCCTCCGGCGCCGCCCCGACCGTTGGCTATTCCGCGCTCGGCTCCGAAGGGGCGGACGGCTCGGCCGCGGACTTCTTCGCACCCGCGGCCTTTTTGGCGGGAGCCTTCTTCGCGGGAGCCTTCTTGGCCGCCGCCTTCGTCGCGGTCTTCGCGGCGCTCTTGGCCGCCGCCGCCTTCGTCGCCGTCTTCGCGGTGGCCTTCTTCGCCGGCGCCTTCTTCGCGGTGGCCTTCTTCACCGCCTTCTTGGCGGTCTTCTTCGCCGGGCCCTTGGCCCGCTTCTCGGCCAGCAGTTCGTACCCGCGCTCCGGCGTGATCGTCTCAGGGTCGTCGTCGCGGCGCAGCGTCGCGTTCGTCTCCCCGTCCGTCACATACGGGCCGAACCGCCCGTCCTTGACCACCACGGGACGCCCGGTCACCGGGTCGCCGCCCAGCTCCTTCAGCGGCGGCTTGGCGGCGGCGCGCCCGCGCTGCTTGGGCTGGCTGTAGATGGCCAGCGCCTCGTCCAGCGTGATGGTGAAGAGCTGTTCCTCGGTGGAGAGCGAACGCGAGTCCGTCCCCTTCTTCAGATACGGCCCGTACCGCCCGTTCTGCGCGGTGATCTCCTCGCCCGACTCCGGGTCCGCCCCCACCACGCGCGGCAGGGACAGCAGCCGCAGCGCGTCCTGGAGGGTCACCGCGTCCAGCGTCATCGACTTCAGCAGCGAGGCGGTGCGCGGCTTGACGGCGTTCTTCCCGGTGGTCGGCACGGACTCCGGCAGCACCTCGGTGACATAGGGGCCGTAGCGCCCGTCGCGGGCCACGATCTGATGGCCCGTCCCCGGGTCGGTGCCCAGCTCGAAGTCGCCGCTCGGCTTGTCCAGCAGCTCCTGGGCCAGCTCGACGGTCAGCTCGTCCGGCGGCAGGTCATCCGGCACGTCCGCGCGCCGCGCCGACTCGTCCGGCCCGGCCTTCGGGTCGGGCGGCGCCTCCACATAGGGCCCGTACCGCCCCACGCGCAGCACGATGCCGTCGCCGACGGGGAAGGAGGAGATCTCCCGCGCGTCGATCGCGCCCAGGTCGGTGACCAGCTCCTTCAGCCCGCCGAGGTGGTCGCCGTCGCCGTTCCCCGCGTCGGCGGCGCCGCCGCCGACCGGCCGTCCGCCGTCCGCGCCGAAGTAGAAGCGCCGCAACCACGGCACGGCCTCGGCGTCGCCGGTGGCGATGCGGTCGAGGTCGTCCTCCATCTTGGCCGTGAAGTCGTAGTCGACCAGCCGTCCGAAGTGCTGCTCCAGCAGGTTGACCACGGCGAAGGAGAGGAACGAGGGGACCAGCGCCGTGCCCTTCTTGAAGACATAGCGGCGGTCGAGGATGGTGCCGATGATCGTCGCGTAGGTGGAGGGGCGGCCGATCTCGCGCTCCTCCAGCTCCTTGATCAGCGACGCCTCGGTGTAACGGGCCGGCGCCTTGGTGGCGTGGCCGTCGGCGGCGATCCGCCGGGCGGCCAGCGGGTCGCCCTCGGCGACCGGCGGCAGCCTGCGCTCGCGGTCGTCCAGGTCCGCGCCCGGGTCGTCGGCGCCCTCGACATAGGCCTTGAGGAAGCCGTGGAACGTGATCACCTTGCCGGTCGCGCTGAACTCGCAGTCCCGCCCGTCCGCGCTGGTGCCCGCGACCCGGACGGCGACCGACTGGCCGACCGCGTCCTTCATCTGCGAGGCGACGGTCCGCTTCCAGATCAGCTCGTACAGCCGGTACTGATCACCCGTCAGCCCGGTCTCGGCGGGCGTGCGGAAGCGGTCCCCGGAGGGGCGGATCGCCTCGTGCGCCTCCTGCGCGTTCTTCACCTTGCTCGCGTAGACGCGCGGCCGGTCCGGCAGGTAGTCGGCACCGTAGAGCTGCGCGACCTGCGCGCGGGCGGCGGAGACCGCCGTGTCGGACAGCGTGGTCGAGTCGGTGCGCATATAGGTGATGAACCCGTTCTCGTACAGGCGCTGGGCGACCTGCATGGTCGCCTTGGCGCCCATCCCGAGCTTGCGCGAGGACTCCTGCTGGAGCGTGGTGGTGCGGAAGGGCGCGTAGGGAGAGCGCCGGTACGGCCTGGACTCGACGGAACGGACGGCGAACGCCGTCTGCTGGAGCGCGGTGGCCAGCGCGCGGGCGCTCTCCTCGCTGAGCTGCTGGACCTGGCCCGGGTTCTTCAGCTGCCCGTCCGAGCCGAAGTCACGGCCCTGGGCGACGCGCCGTCCGTCCACGGCGGTGAGCCTGGCGTCGAACGCGCCGTCCTCGGGGACGGTGGTGAAGGTGCCGGTGAGGTCCCAGTACTCGGCCGAGCGGAACGCGATCCGCTCCCGTTCGCGCTCCACGACCAGGCGCGTGGCGACGGACTGCACGCGTCCGGCGGAGAGCCGGGGCATGACCTTCTTCCACAGCACGGGGGAGACCTCGTAGCCGTAGAGGCGGTCGAGGATGCGGCGCGTCTCCTGGGCGTCGACGAGCAGCTGGTTCAGCTCGCGCGGGTTGTTCACGGCGGCGCGGATGGCGTCCCTGGTGATCTCGTGGAAGACCATGCGGCGGACCGGGACCTTGGGCTTCAGCACCTCTTTCAGGTGCCAGGCGATGGCCTCGCCCTCGCGGTCCTCGTCCGTGGCGAGGTAGAGCTCGTCGGAGTCGGCCAGGAGCTCCTTCAGCTTCCTGACCTGGTCCTTCTTGTCGCTGTTGACGACATAGAGCGGCTCGAAGTCGGCGTCGACGTTGACGCCGAGGCGGGCCCAGGGCTGGCCCTTGTACCGGGCGGGCACCTCGGCGGCGCCGCTCGGGAGGTCTCGGATGTGCCCGACGCTGGCCTCGACCACATAACCGGGGCCGAGGTAGCCCTTGATCGTCTTGGCCTTCGCGGGCGACTCGACGATGACAAGTCGACGTCGGCCGTTCGCGGCTTCGCTGGTCGGGGACAACATCTGCTCTTCTCTGCAGCCCGGGGGAAAGTACTGACGATGCGGAGTGTGACGGTACATCCCTGCTGCGTGTCAAATGGGAAAACCCCGCAACGCATCTCGAACGGTAACCCGAGATCCGCCATTCCCGCCGCCCGGCCGTGCCCGGCATGTTGTCCGTGAACAGTCACCGACGGTGCGGCCCGCCCGCCCGGGGGCCTCCACGCTCACCCGGCCGGAAGGAGAAAGCCCTGCTCAACCAGTGGTCGCAGCCATGCGCCCGCCCCCTCACGCAGCGTGAAGGGGTCCTCTCCGAGCAGGGATGCGATCGCGTCAAGGATCGTCCCCGCGACGAGTGTTCCGTCACAGCTTCCGGCGAAACCGGCTCCGACGGTGTCCAGCGCGGTGGCGCGCATCATGCCGTGCCGCTGCCGCAGGACGATGTGCTCGGGGTCCTCGGCCCCGGGCGCGCCGACCTGTTCCTGGACCACCCCCTCGGCCAGGACGTACCGCGCGGACAGCAGCCCGGCCTGCCCCCCGTCGCGGTCGCGGTCGTCGTCGCGGGCGCGGTCGCGGAGGAAGTCCTGGCGGGCGAAGTGGGCGAGAACGGTGTCCCCGAGCGGTTGTTCGACGGCGTGCGGCCAGTCCTCGACGCGGATCGCGGGGCGTTCGGCGCCGGTCCTGCGCAGCATGACCCAGCCGAAGCCGACGGCCAGGGCGCCCCGCGCGGCGAACTCGTCCAGCCACGCCCCGTACGCCGCCTCGTAGGCGGCCCGGTCGCCGCGGTGCAGGCCCGCGTCGCGCAGCCAGAGCTCGGCATACTCGGCGACGTCCTGCTCCTCGCGCCGCACGATCCAGGCGTCGCAGCCGGGCGGCACCCAGGCGGCGAGCCGCTCGCGCCAGTCCTCGCCCTCGGTCCGCTCCCAGTTGGCGAGCAGCTGGCAGTGGCCGCCCTCGGCCAGGTGCGCCGCGGAACGCCGCACCAGCGTGCGGCAGAGCGCGTCCCCGGCCATCCCGCCGTCGCGATAGGTCAGGCCGGCGCCGTCGCGGGCGGGCGAGATCACGAACGGCGGGTTGGAGACGATGAGGTCGTAGCCGGGCTCGTCCGCCACCGGGTCGAACAGGGAGCCCAGGCGCAGGTCGGCGGGGGGCGCGCCGGAGAGCGCGAGGGTGAGGGCGGTCATGCGCAGGGCGCGCGGGTTGACGTCGGTGGCGGTGACCAGGTCGGCGTGGCGGGACGCGTGGAGCGCCTGGACGCCGCTGCCGGTGCCCAGGTCGAGCGCACGGGCGACGGGTGTCCTGACGGTCAGCGCGGCCAGGGTGGCGGAGGCGCCCCCGGCGCCGAGCACCACGTCGGGCGCCTGCCCGGCGGCTCCGTCCGCCCCGGGGGCGCCACGGGAGTCGGAGACGATCCAGCCGTCCCGGCTGCCGGCGCCGTCGCCGTCGCCGCCCGGGGCGCCTTCGGTCGCGTAGGGGCGCACCTCGACGGTCGCGCGCACCTCGTCGCCATCGCGCGTGAGCCATCCTTCGCCGAGCGCCTCGTCGAGCGGCAGCGCGCCCCGCGCCACGCCGTACGCGACGGGCCGCCGCAGCAGGAACAGCCGGGTGAGCACGGCCAGCGGCCCGTCGTCCGGGTGGGTGGCGCGAAGGGCCGGGACCGTCTCGCCCCGGGCCAGGGCGGCGTGGGCGGAGGGTCCCAGGAGGTCGAGCAGTCCCTCGGGCGTGAACGAGGCGGTCAGCAACGCCTCGCGCAGTCGCGGGGTGCCTGGGCCGGGGGCGGGAAGACCGGTGATGCGCACGCCCCCATTGTGGCGACCGCGCCCCGGCGCCAGGTCACTGGTCCGCGCTCTCGCCCTCCGCCGGGCTCTCCTCGCCGCCCTCGTCTCCGGCACCTTCGTCCCCGGCGCCCTCGTCCCCGGCGCCCTCGTTCGCACCCTGGCCGTCCTCGGCCGAAGGGGAGGGGGTGGGCGGCGGGCTCTGGCAGCCCTCCTGGCGGCCCAGGGCCTCGCCGAGCTCGCCGGACTCCAGCTCGTTCAGCGCGTCGTTCCCGCTCTGCCCCAGCTCCTCGAGGCGCGGCAGGATCTCGCTCAGCCCATCGGCGAACTCGGCCTGGTCCTCGGTGTTCAGGCCCTCCACGTCCTCCTTCAGGCCGGCGAAGGAGCGGGAGAGCCCGTTGAGGGCCGAGACGGCGTCCTCGCGCACCTGCGCGCCGTTGTCGACGGGCGGGTCGCCCGCCTGCTCGACGGCCTCGGCGAGGGAGGAGTACGCGTCGGAGATGTCCTGGTACGCGGTCGCGTCGACCTCCTGGACCTCCTGCGGGTCCCGGTTGCCCTCGCTCACCTCGGCGATGGCGGCGTAGGCGCCCTGGATCTTCTCCACCTGGGGCTGTAGCTGGTCACAGACCTGCCCGGCCCACTCGTCGGCCTCCGCGTTGTCGTCGCCGCCGCACGCCGGAAGCGTGAGGAGGAGCGCCGCACAACCCGACAGTGCCACCGCGAGCTTCTTGTTCACCGTTCCTCGTCCCTTCGTGGAGCGGGCCTGCCGGGGAACTTACACGCCGCTCATCCCTCGTCCGAGTGACGGCCTGGCTCACTGTCCGGTTTTGCAGCCATTTGCACCACGGCGGCCAGGGCCTCGCGGAGTTCCGCGACACGCCGGTAGTGGAGGCCCGTCATGCCGAGGCCGCGGGCGGCTGTGACGTTCGCCTCCGTGTCATCGACAAAGAGACATCTCGTCACCGGCACCCCGGCGCGCTCGGCCGCGAGGCGGTATATGCGCGGGTCGGGCTTGGCCGCCCCGACCCGGGCGGAGTTCACGACGGCGTCGAAGGACCGCCCCGGCAGCACGCCGAGCGCGGCGAGGTCCGCCTCGAGACGCGTGGTCGCGTTGGACACCAGCAGCACCGGCACGCGCCGGCGCACTTCCCCCAGCAATCGTTTTCCGGAATCGCGCGTTGTCTCTTCCCGGACTTCCGCTTCGGCCCATGACGCGTCATGTGAGGGGTGCTACCGTGCTGGACATGTACACCGC
>NZ_LAVK01000203.1 GCF_001083795.1 Streptomyces sp. SBT349 | reverse complement strand
ACCCCATCCCCCTCCACCGGCCCCGTCCCGGGAGGTACGCGCCCGTGGTTGCGGCGTCGGTTCGACCACCGTCACTGCCGCTTCGGCCTCCCGCGCCCGTGGTTGCGGCGTCGGTTCGACCACCGTCACTGCCGCTTCGGCCTCCCGCGCCCGTGGTTGCGGCGTCGGTTCGACCGCCGTCACTGCCCCTTCAGCCCTCGGTGCCCGTGGTCGTGCGGGGCGTTGGGCCGCGGTCGCCGTTCCGCCGTCGGACCCGTTCCCGGCGCCCCGCGGCCGTGGTTGCGGCGTCGGTTCGACCGCCGTTGCCGCTGCTTCGGCCTCCCGCGCCCGTGGTTGTGGCGTCGGTTCGGCCGCCGTCACCGCCCCTTCAGCCCTCGGTGCCCGTGGTCGTGTGGCCCGTTCAACCGGCGTCGCCGTTCCTCCGCTGTGTGGTGTCCACTTCGCCGTCGCCGGTCCCCATATCCGTTCTCCCGCCTTCCCGGCGGAGCCGATCCTCACCGGGCCTCACCCTTCCGCCCGCCGGTCACCACGTCGGCCTCCCCGCCGGAGGCGAGAAGCGTGGAGACCTCCTCCGCGTACGGCATGGCCGCCGAGCAGGCCAGGCGGGAGGCGACCAGCGCGCCCGCCGCGTTGGCGTACCGCATGATGCGGTCGGGTGGCCAGCCGGACAGCAGCCCGTGGCACAGCGCCCCGCCGAACGCGTCGCCCGCGCCCAGGCCGTTGACCACCTCGACGGGGTGCGGCGGGACCTCGGCGCTGGTGCCGTCGCCGCGCACCGCGAGCACCCCCTCGGGGCCCCGCTTGACGACGGCGAGCTCCACCCCGGCGGCGAGCAACGCCTCGGCGCAGGCGCGGGGTTCGCGCTCGCCCGTGGCGACCTCGCACTCCGCCAGGTTCCCCACGGCCACCGTCGCGTGGGCCAGGGCGGCGCGGTAGTGCGGCCTGGCCGACTCCGGGGAGCCGTCCGGCCAGAACATCGGCCGCCAGTCCAGGTCGAACACCGTCGCCACCCGGCCCTCCCCGTTCCCCGCCGAGGCCCGCGCCTCCAGGGCGGCCAGCGTCGCGGACCGGCTCGGCTCCTCGCACAGACCCGTGCCGGTCATCCAGAAGACGCGCGCCGCCGCGATCGCGGCGAGGTCCAACTCCTCGGTGTGGATGACGAGATCGGGCGCCTTCGGCAGCCGGTAGAAGTAGAGCGGGAAGTCGTCCGGCGGGAAGATCTCGCAGAAGGTCACCGGCGTCGGGTACGCGGGCACGTCGCTCACCCACCGGTCGTCCACGCCGAACTCCCGCAGCGCCTCGTGGCAGTACGCGCCGAACGGATCGCTCCCGGTGCGGCTGATCACGGCCGCCGAACGCCCCAGGCGCGCCGCCGCGACGGCGACGTTGGTGGGGGAGCCGCCGAGGAACTTTCCGAAAGTCTCGACCCGCGGCAGTGGCACGCCGGTCTGAAGCGGGTAGATGTCAACGCCGATGCGTCCCATGGTGATGAGGTCCAACGGGGGGTCCAGTGCTCCGGCCATACCACCCAGGTGTAAGGCGCGAAGTATCACCTGTCAATATATTGTCCTGACAAAGTATTGACACCTCGCGCCCCCGGGAGTTTGCTGCCGTGCAGAAAAGCCGGACAGCGATGCCCAGAAGCTCAGTGCCCAGAAGCTCACAGTGAAGTGAGGTACCGACGATGAACCGCGTCCACCGCTCCGCCCTCGCGGCCGCCTGCGCCGCCGGCCTGCTGCTCGCAGCGGGCTGCTCCAGCGACTCCGGCGGCAAGGAGGCCCAGGACCGGGCGGAGGAGGGCGAGGTCGGGCAGGCGGACACCCCCCGGATCAGCGTCGCGCTGATCACCCACGGGGCGCCGGGCGACACCTTCTGGGACACCGTCCGCAAGGGCGCCGAGATGGCGGCCGAGAAGTCCAACGCCGAGCTGGTGTACTCCTCCGACCCCAGCGTCGCCGGCCAGGCCAACCTCATCCAGAACGCCATCGACCAGGACGTGGACGGCATAGCCATCTCGCTCGCCAACCCCGAGGGCCTCTCCGGCGCCATCGCGCAGGCGCAGGAGGCGGGGATCCCCGTCGTCGGCCTCAACTCCGGGATGGACACCTGGCGCGACCTGGACCTGCTGTCCTTCTTCGGCCAGGACGAGGAGGTCTCGGGCCAGGCGTTCGGTGAGCGGCTCAACGAGATCGGCGCCGAGCACAACATCTGCGTGATCCACGAGCAGGGCAACGTGGGCCACGAGGCCCGGTGCGCGGGCGTCGCGGACACGTTCGAGGGCGAGACGGAGATCCTCTACGTCGAGGGCGCCGACATGCCCTCGGTGCGCGCCACCATCGAGGCCAAGCTCCGGCAGGACGAGTCCATCGACTATGTCGTGGCGCTGGGCGCCCCGTTCGCGCTGACCGCCATCGACTCGGTCGCCGACGCGGGCAGCGACGCGGAGATCGCCACGTTCGACCTCAACACCGAGGTCGTGCCCGCGATCGAGTCGGGCGACGTGCAGTTCGCGGTCGACCAGCAGCCGTACCTCCAGGGGTACCTGGCCATCGACTGCCTGTGGCTGTACTCGACCAACGGGAACTTCAGCGGCGGCGGGGAGCAACCGGTGCTGACCGGGCCCGCGTTCGTCGACCAGGAGAACATCGAGACCGTCGCCGAGTTCGCGGCGAACGGCACCCGATGACGCGCCGCCTGCTGGCCCGCCCCGAGATGGGGGTGCTGATCGGGGCGCTCGCCGTCTATGTCTTCTTCTTC
Source organism: Streptomyces sp. SBT349 (assembly GCF_001083795.1). Taxonomy (GTDB): domain Bacteria; phylum Actinomycetota; class Actinomycetes; order Streptomycetales; family Streptomycetaceae; genus Streptomyces. The sequence goes on along the minus strand of NZ_LAVK01000203.1, from coordinate 10,912 downwards.
GCCGTCGCGCCCACCTTCCGGCAGTTCGACTCGCTGTCGACCGTGCTCTACCAGTCGTCGACGCTCGGCATCATGGGCCTGTCGGTGGCGCTGCTGATGATCGGCGGCGAGTTCGACCTCTCGGCGGGCGTCGCGGTCACCACCTCGTCGCTGACGGCCAGCATGTTCGCGTTCCAGCTCACGCTCAACGTCTGGGCGGGCGTGATCGTCGCGCTGGTGCTCTCGCTGGCGATCGGCGCGTTCAACGGCATCATGCTCGTCAAGACCGGACTGCCCAGCTTTCTGATCACCCTGGGCACGTTCCTGATGCTCCAGGGACTGAACCTGGCCATCACCAAGGCGGTCACCGGCAATGTGGCGACCGACTCCATCCGCGACATGGAGGGGTTCGAGCAGGCCCGGGATGTCTTCGCCTCCTCGGTCACCATCGGCGGGACCACCATCCGCGTCACCGTGCTGTGGTGGCTCGGCTTCGCGCTGCTGGCCACCTGGGTGCTGCTGCGGACCAGGTACGGCAACTGGGTCTTCGCCGTCGGCGGCCACCGGGACAGCGCGCGGGCCGTCGGCGTGCCGGTGACGTTCGTCAAGGTCAGCCTGTTCATGCTGGTCGGCTTCACGGCCTGGTTCGTCGGGATGCACCAGCTGTTCGCGTTCAACACCATCCAGTCCGGCGGCGGCATAGGCAACGAGCTGCTGTACATCGCGGCGGCCGTCATCGGCGGCTGCCTGCTCACCGGCGGCTACGGCTCGATCCCGGGCCCGGTCATCGGCGCGTTCCTCTTCGGCATGGTCTCCCAGGGCATCGTCTACGCCGACTGGGACCCGGACTGGTTCATGTTCTTCCTCGGCGCGGTGCTGCTGCTCGCCACCCTGCTCAACCTGTACGTCCGCAAGCAGGCCACCAGGAGGCGACCGGCATGACGTCCCCTTCCCCGGCCGCGTCTCCTCCGGCCGAAGTCCCCCTGGTCGAACTGCGCGGCGTCGGCAAGAGCTACGGCACCATACGCGCCCTGCACGGCGTCGACCTGGCCGTCCGCGCCGGCGAGGTCGCCTGCGTCCTCGGCGACAACGGCGCGGGCAAGTCCACGCTCATCAAGATCATTTCGGGTCTGCACCGGCATTCGGAGGGCGAACTCCGCATCGACGGCGAGCGGGTGGCGCTCACCGGGCCGCGCGAGGCGCTGCGCCGGGGCATCGCCGCCGTCTACCAGGACCTCGCCACGGTGACCCTGATGCCCGTCTGGCGGAACTTCTTCCTCGGCTCCGAACTCACCCGCGGGCGCGGGCCGTTCCAGCGGCTCGACATCCCGCGGATGCGGCGCGTCGCGGACGGGGAGCTGCGGGCCATGGGCATCGCGCTGGACAACCTGGACCAGCCCGTGGGCTCGCTCTCCGGCGGCCAGCGGCAGTCCGTCGCCATCGCCCGCGCCGTCCACTTCGGCGCGCGCGTACTGATCCTGGACGAGCCGACCGCCGCGCTCGGCGTCAAGCAGTCCGGCGTCGTCCTCAAGTACGTCGCCGCCGCCCGCGAACGCGGCCTCGGCGTCGTCTTCATCACCCACAACCCGCACCACGCCTACCTGGTGGGCGACCACTTCACGGTGCTGCGGCTCGGCGAGACCGAGTTGAGCGCGGCCCGCGAGGACGTCTCCCTGGAGGACCTGACCCTGCACATGGCGGGCGGCGCCGAACTGGCCGCGCTCAAGCACGAACTGGCCCGCGTCTCGGGCGTGGACACCGGGCGGCTGCCCGGCGCCCCGGACGCGGCCCCGCGGAAGGACACGGACGAGGTCCTGAACAAGGACCCGAACGCAGAACCGAACCCAGACCCGAACCCAGACCCGAACGCAGATCCGAACGAAGACCTGGACGAAGACCCGGACGGAGAGGACGTGACGGAACGATGACGATCCGCGTCGGCTCGGCTCCCGACTCGTGGGGCGTGTGGTTTCCCGACGACCCGCGCCAAGTGCCCTGGGAACGCTTCCTGGACGAGGTCGCCGAGGCGGGCTACCCCTGGATCGAGCTGGGCCCCTACGGCTACCTGCCCACCGACCCCGCCCGGCTCGGCGCCGAGCTGGCGGCCCGCGAGCTGCGCGTCTCCGCGGGCACGGTGTTCACCGCGCTGCACCACGGCGCCGCCGTCTGGGAGGCCACCTGGGAGCACGTCGCCCGGGTCGCCACCCTCACCCGGGCCATGGGCGCCGGACACCTCGTCGTCATCCCCGAGTTCTGGCGTGACCCGGTCACCGGCGAGGAGACCGAGCCGGGACACCTGGGCCCCACCCAGTTCGCCAACCTGGTCAGCGGCATGGACCGGCTCGGCCACCGGCTCCGCGACGACTTCGGCCTGACCATGGTCGTCCACCCGCACGCCGACACCCACATCGACACCGAGGAGAACGTCTCCCGCTTCCTGAGCGCCACCGACTCCGACGCGGTGAGCCTCTGCCTGGACACCGGCCACTACGCCTACTGCGGCGGCGACAGCGTCCGGCTGATCGAGACGTTCGGCGAGCGCATCGGCTACCTCCACCTCAAGCAGGTGGACCCCGACATCCTCGCCGAAGTCCTCGACCAGCGCGTCCCGTTCGGCCCCGCGGTCCGGCGCGGTGTGATGTGCGAGCCGCCCGCCGGCGTTCCCGCGCTCCCGCCGATCCTGGACGCGGCCAGGGCCCTGGGCGTCGACCTCTTCGCCATCGTCGAGCAGGACATGTACCCCTGCGAGCCCGACCAGCCGCTCCCCATCGCCCGCCGCACCCGCCGCTTCCTGGCCTCCTGCGGCGCCTGACCCCGCGCGGACGCGCCGCGACGCGCCGCACAGCACCACAACGCACCACAACGCACCACAGGCAAGGAGTAGTTGACATGACGAGGTCCGCCGAGCTCGGCGTCGCCGTCATCGGCATCGGCACGATGGGCGCCGACCACGTCCGCCGCGTCGAGGAGGTCATCAGCGGTGCCAGGGTCGCCGCGGTCGCCGATGTCGACGCCGACCGGGCAAAGGCTCTGGCGGCCACCGTCGAGGGCTGCACCGCCCACACCGACCCGGGCGCGGCGATGGCCGCGCCCGGGGTCGACGCGGTGCTGATCGCCTCGCCCGGCGCCGCGCATGAGGAGTCCCTGCTCATGGCGCTGGAACGGGACCTGCCGGTGCTGTGCGAGAAGCCCATGACCCCGGACGCGGCGGGCGCCCTGCGGGTGGCCGAGGCGGAGGCCAAGCTCGGGCACCGCCGGGTCCAGGTCGGCTTCATGCGCCGTTACGACGCGGAGTACCGCGAGTTGGCGGGGCTGCTGGCCGGGGGCGGACTCGGCCGCCCGCTGCTGCTCCACTGCCGCCACCGCAACCTCTCGGTGCCCTCCTGGTTCACCGACGCCAACCTGATCAACGACTCGGTCTCGCACGAGTTCGACGCCGCGCGCTTCCTCCTCGGCCAGGAGATCACCGCGGTACGCGTCCACCGGCCCGCGCCCAGCGGGCGGACGACCGAGGGGCTGGGCGACCCGCAGCTGGTGGTCTTCGAGACCGACGGCGGCGTGGTCGTGGACGTGGAGATCTTCGCCAACTGCGGCTTCGGCTACCAGGTTCAGGCCGAGGCGGTGTGCGAGCGCGGCACCGCCAGGATCGGCGAGGCCCATGGCCTGATGACCAACACCGCCGGGCGCTGGGGCGGCGAGGTCGCCCAGGGGTACCTGGCGCGGTTCGCCGATGCCTACGACCGCGAGGTCCAGGCGTGGGTGGACGCCGCGCGGCGCGGGGAGACCACGGGACCCGGCGTCTGGGACGGGTACGCGGTGGCCGCGGCCTGCGAGGCGGGGGTCGAGGCGCAGCGCACCGGCCGCCGGGTGGCCGTCGAGATGGCCGAACGGCCCACGTTCTACCGGCGATAGGGTCGTCGCGTGGACGTGCAGTTCAGCATCGACCGCACCAGCCCGGTGCCGTTGTACTTCCAGTTGTCCCAGCAGCTCGAAGCGGCCATCGAGCGCGGGCAGTTGCTCCCCGGGACCCTCCTGGTGAACGAGATCGACCTCGCGGGGCGGCTCGGGCTCTCCCGGCCCACCGTCCGGCAGGCGATCCAGTCCCTGGTGGACAAGGGGCTGCTGGTGCGGCGCCGGGGGGTGGGCACGCAGGTGGTGCACAGCCATGTCCGGCGCCCCGTGGAGCTGAGCAGCCTCTACGACGACCTCGCGGCGGCCGGGCAGCGGCCGTCCACACGCGTGATCGAGCTGGTCAACGTCGCGGCACCGCCCGAGGCGGCGGTGGCGCTCGGGGTGGCCGAGGGCAGCGAGGTGTGCCGCATCGAGCGGCTGCGCCTCACCCACGGCGACCCGCTGGCGTTCCTGCGGAACTACCTGCCGCCGTGGCTCCCGCCCCTCTCCCGTGCGGAGTTGGAGGCCACCGGGCTCTATCGCCTGATGCGCACCGGCGGCACGACGCTGCACAGCGCCCGCCAGTCCATCGGCGCCCGCGCGGCCACCCAGGAGGAGGCCACCCTGCTCAACGAGCGCCCCGGCGCACCCCTGCTGTCCATGCGGCGCACGGCGTTCAACGACAAGGGCCTGCCGGTCGAGTACGCCACGCACCTCTACCGCGCCTCGCGCTACACCTTCGAACTGCAACTGCTGATCCGCTCCTGAGGCGAGGAGCGGGACGGGCGCGGGCGAAGGTGAGCCCCGAGGACCCCCGCCGCGGCCGCCACTCGGCAGGTCCGACACCACCGTCGAGACGCGATGAACACAAGGTTCGAGAACTGTACAGTTCTCGACATGAGTGACACCTATGGGATGACCGAGGCCCGGGCGAGATTCGGGACGCTGGTACGGCGCGCCGCCCACTCCCACGAGCGCATCACCATCACGGATCACGGCCACCCGGCCGCCATACTGATCAACGCGCAGGATCTCGCCGATTTGGAGGACGCCCTGGCCGTGGCCGAGTACCGTCAGCGGGTCGCCGACGGCAGGGCCAGATTCATCCCGCACACGGAGGCGCGTCGGCGGCTCGGAGGGGAGTCCGGGTGAGCCACGAGATCGTCTGGGAAGAAGGCGCGCTGGACACGGCGGCCGGCTTCCTCAAGACCGATCCCGACGACCTGGCTCGCCTCCTGGACGCGGTCGACGCACTCGCCGAGGAGCCGCGTCCCGAGGGCAGCTTCCCCTACGGCTCCGAGAACTTGAGGCGCATGCGTGTCGGCAGGCTTCGCGTCCTCTACGAGATCTCCGAAGGGACCGTCACCATCGTGGTCCTCCATGTGGGCCGCGTCCCCTGACCGCGCGCGCCGCACGGCGGAGGCGCTCGGCGGGGGCGCTCGGCGTACGCGGTCGGGGGCTACCACCGGTCAACACGCCGCTACGCGTGCGTACTCGCCGGGTCCAAGGTCTTTACGGGGGGCCTCCCGGCGGGTAACTCTCGTGCATCGTCCCACCGAGGAGATGGATGATGCGGAAGCTGACCAGGCGGTCCAGGGTGCTTGCCGGGGCTGTGGGCGCGGGGATCGTGCTCACGGCGTGCGGCGGGTCGGATTCGGGCGGGGACGGCGGCGGGGTGGAGCTGGTGATCTCCGCGAACGCGGCGGCCGGCGGCAAGAACACCGAGGAAGCCGAGTGGATCGAGAACTGGGTGATCCCCGAGTTCGAGGCCGCCCAGAGCGAGCGGGGCGTGGACGTCGACGTCAGCTTCGAGCCCAGCGGCGTGGACGACGAGCAGTTCAAGACCCGGCTCGCGCTCGACCTCCAGGCCGGTTCCGGGCCGGACATCATGACGCTGGACGGCATCTGGGTGGGGGAGTTCGCCCAGGCCGGGTACATCGAGCCGATGCCCGACACCGACTGGGAGGGCTGGGACCAGATACCGGACGCCGTGCAGCAGCTCGCCTCGTTCGACGGGGAGGTGTACGGCATCCCGTGGGGCACCGACGGGCGGGTCATCTTCTACAACAAGGAGCTCTTCGCCGAGGCCGGTCTCGACGAGGAGTGGCAGCCCACCAGCTGGGCCGACATCCTGGACGCCGCCGAGGCGCTGGCCGAGCTGGACGGCGTCACCCCGGTGCAGCTCAACGCCGGGACGGCGATGGGCGAGGCCACCACCATGCAGGGCGTCCTGCCGCTGCTGGCCGGCACCGGCGAGGAGATCCACGACGGCCAGGACTGGGCCGGCGCGACCGCGGGCCTCGAAGAGGTCCTCGGCCTCTACGAGGACATCTACGGCGCCGAGCTGGGCGACCCGGTGCTCCAGCAGGAGGCGCAGGGCCGGGACAAGTCGTTCGAGCGGTTCGCCGCGGGCGAGGTCGGCATGCTGGTCGAGGGCGACTACTTCTGGCGCAGCGTCGTCAACCCCGAGGGCGGCACCGCCCCCATGGAGAACCGGGACGAGGCCGTCGGCTGGGCCCTGATCCCCGCCGTCGAGCCGGGCGCCGGCGTGAACGGCCAGGACTACGTCTCCACCTCCGGCGGTTCGGTCCGCGTGGCCAACCCGGCCGGCGACAACGCCGAGCTGGCCCAGGAACTGCTCACGTTCATGAACTCGGCGGAGGCCATCACCGCCGCCGCGGAGGGCGACACCCGCATCACCGCCCGCACCGACGTCAACGACCAGGTGCTCTCCGGGGACCCGATGCTCGGCTTCATCGCCGACGAGGTGCTGCCCATCACCACGTTCAGGCCCCCGCTGGCCGAGTACCCGCAGGTGTCCGTGCTGCTCCAGGAGGCCACCGGCTCGGTGTCCTCGGGAGACAGCAGCCCGGCCGAGGCGGCGGCCACCTACGAGGAGGGAGTCGGGGAGGTCGCGGGCGGTGGCGACTGACGCCGCCGGGCTCGGGCGGGGGAGGGCGGCGGCGTTCGTCGCCCCGGCGCTGCTGCTGATCGCCGGGTTCCTGGTCTTCCCCGCCCTGTGGACGATCTACCTCGGCATGACCGACTACCAGCTCACCGGTCTCGCCGCCGCCGACCCCCAGGTCACCGGGCTGGACAACGTGCAACGCGCGCTGGAGGAAGACGAGTTCACGCACTCGCTCGGCCTCACCCTCCAGTTCGTCGTCGGCTCCGCCGTCCTGGGGCAGGCCGTGCTCGGCTTCGCCGTCGCCTGGCTCCTGCGGAACAGGACCGGCGTCCTGCGCCGCGCCGTCGAGGGCCTGGTCCTGCTGGCGTGGATCCTGCCCAGCTCGGTGGTGGCGTTCCTGTGGATCGCGCTGCTCGACCGCGACGACGGCAGCCTCAACGCGCTGCTCGGCACGCCGGGCACGGCCTGGCTGGTCGAGCACCCGATGGCGTCGATCATCGTCTTCAACATCTGGCGCGGCACGGCGTTCTCGATGATGCTCTACGCCGCCGCCCTGGGCACCGTCTCGCCCACCCAGCTGGAGACCGCCCGCCTGGCCGGGGCCTCCGGCTTCCAGCAGCTGCGCGACGTGGTGTTCCCCGCGATCCGCGGCCACATCCTGACCAACCTGCTGCTGATCAGCCTGTGGACGTTCAACGACTTCACCCCGTTCCTCCTCACCAACGGAGGTCCGGGCGACGAGACCGAGATCATGCCCGTCTTCCTCTACAAGACGGCGCTGTTCAACGGCGAGCTGGGCTACGGCGCCGCCCTGGCGGTGCTGATGCTCCTCATCAACCTGGTGGTCGCCCTGGTCTATGTGCGGCTGCTGCGGCGGCGTGACCGCGACGCCGCCGCCGGGGCGCCGCCGGGCGCCGCCGAGCCGGGGGAGCTGGTCAAGGAAGCGGGGGTGCGGCCGTCATGAGTCCCCGCGACGCCGTCAGGACCGTCGTCCGCTACGTCCTCGTCTGCCTGCTCCTCGCGTTCTTCGCGCTGCCGCTGCTGTGGCTGGCGTTCGCGCCGTTCGACCGCGACCCCGGGGTCTCCGCCTCGCTGCCCAGCTTCACCCTGGACAACTTCGAGGAGCTGCTCGACAACGAGAACGCCCTGCGCTCGCTGCGCAACTCCATCGTCCTGGCCGCCGGCACCGGCGCGATCGTGGTGGTCCTGGCCGCCCTCGCCGCCTACGCGCTCAGCCGCGTCCGGCTCCCGGGACGCGACGCGCTGCTCTACGCCCTGCTCCTCCTCTCCTCCATCGTCACCGGCACCGCCGCGATGGTCCCCCTGTTCAACCTGGCGTACGAGCTGGACCTCATCGACTCCCAGCTGGGCGTCATCCTGGTGCTCACCGGCGGCCTGCTGCCCAGCGCCATCTTCATCCTCAAGGACTTCACCGACACCACGCCCCGCTCCTACGAGGAGTCCGCCCGCGTCTTCGGCGCCTCCCCGCTCCAGATCGTGCGGCACATCGTGGTCCCGCTCATCCGCCCCGGCCTGGCCACCATCGCCGTCTGGTCCGTCGCCCAGGTCTGGGGGAACTTCCTGATCCCCTTCCTCCTGCTGCGCTCGCCCGAGAAGTCCCCGGCGGCCGTGGTGATGTACACCTTCTACACCGAGGGCGGGCAGCCCGACCTCGCGCTGATCTCCACCTTCTCCCTGCTCTACTCCGTGCCGGTGGTCGCGATGTTCCTGTTCGTCTCGTCCCGGTACGGCTTCCGGTTCCACGGAGGGATCAAGCACTGATGGCAGCGATCGCACTGGACCGCCTGACCAAGGTCTACCCCGGCGGGGTCAACGCCCTGGACGCCGTCGGTCTCGACATCGCCGACGGGGAGTTCTTCGCCCTGCTCGGCCCCTCCGGCTGCGGCAAGACCACCCTGCTGCGCACCATCGCCGGCCTGGAGGAGGCCACCGGCGGCTCGGTGCTCATCGGCGGCGAGAACGTCACGGCCCTGCCGCCCGGTCGCCGCGACGTGGCGATGGTCTTCCAGGACTACGCGCTGTTCCCGCACATGACGGTCTCGGACAACATCGCCTACCCGCTGCGCATCAAGAAGGTCCCCGGCGGCGAGCGGCGCGCCAAGGCGGCCGGGACCGCGGGGGAGCTCGGCCTCTCCGCGCTGCTGACGCGCCGCCCGGGTCAGCTCTCCGGCGGCCAGCAGCAACGGGTCGCGCTCGCGCGGGCGATGGCCTGCCACCCCCGCGCGTTCCTGCTGGACGAGCCCCTGTCGAACCTGGACGCCCGGATGCGCCTCGAAGCGCGGACGTTCCTCAAGCGGCTCCAGCGCGAGCTGCGGGTCACCTGCGTCTTCGTCACCCACGACCAGGCCGAGGCGCTGGCGCTGGCCGACCGGATCGCGGTCATGGAGGACGGCCGGGTGCGGCAGGTCGGCTCGCCGGCCGAGGTGTTCCGGCGCCCGGCCAACACGTTCGTCGCCTCGTTCATCGGCTCCACCCCGATGAACCTGCTGGACGGCGAGGCCACCGGCGACGGGACGGTCGCCGTCGGCGGCGCCCGGGTGCCGGGCGGGCCCGGCGCCGCCGGGCTCGCCGCGGGCGAGAAGGTCGTCTACGGGGTGCGGCCCGAGTACCTGGAGTACCGCACCGAGCCGGCCGAGGGCGCGCTGTCCGGGGAGATCACCGTCGTGGAGAACCTGGGCAGCGCCCAGCTGGTCACCCTGGACGGCCCCGCCGGCTCCGTGCAGGTCGTCGTGGACGAGGACACGGAGGTCCCGCTTACCACCACCGGCTGGGCGGTGCCGCGCCGCGACCGGGTGCTCCTCTACCGCGACGGCGAGCTCGTCGCCTGATCTCCCGCGCCGCCGCCCGCGCCCTTCCCGTTGCCCCCGTCGTCGCCCTCGCCCTCGCCCCCGCCGTCCCGCAGGTACCGCCGCCCGCGGAGGGTCAGCAGCACCGAGGCGCACAGGGCCGAGCAGAGCGAGGCGACCAGGACGGCCACCTTGGCGTGCTCCTCCAGCTCGGCGTTCCCGGCGAACGCCAGCTCGCTGATCAGCAACGACACGGTGAACCCGATGCCCGCGAGCATCGCCCCGCCGAACACGTCCGGCCAGCTCAGCGTGGGGCTCAGCCGCGCCCGTGTGAAGCGGGCGGTGAGATAGGTGGTGCCGAAGACGCCGATCACCTTCCCCGCGAGGAGACCGAGCGCGACCCCCAGCGCCTCCGGCTCGCTCACCAGCGCGCCGAAGGTGTCGCCCGACACCTGCACGCCCGCCGCGAACAGCGCGAAGACCGGCACCGCGATCCCGGCGGAGTAGGGGTGGACGAGGTGCCCGACGCGTTCCGCCGGGGACTCCTTCTCGAACGGGCCGGGCAGGCTCCTCAGCAGCATCCCCATCGCCACACCGGCGACCGTGGCGTGCACGCCGCTGTTGTACATCAGCCCCCAGATCACCAGGGCCAGCGGCACGTAGACGTACCACCCGTGCACGCCCGCGCGGTGCAGGACGGCGAAGAGGACCAGACCGGCCAGCGCGCCGAGCAGCGCCCAGAGGTTGAGGTCCGAGGTGAAGAAGACGGCGATGACCAGGATGGCGATCAGGTCGTCCACGACGGCGAGCGTCAGCAGGAACACCCGGAGCGCGGACGGCAGATGGCGGCCCACGACGGCCAGCACCCCGAGCGCGAACGCGATGTCCGTGGCCATCGGCACCGCCCAGCCGCCCAGGTCCCCGCCCCCGGCGCCCGCCACGGCCACATAGATGAGGGCGGGCACGGCCATGCCGCCGATCGCCGCCACCACCGGCAGCACGGCGGTCGCGGGGCGGCGCAGCTCCCCGGCGACCAGTTCGCGCTTCAGCTCGATGCCCGCGATGAAGAAGAACACCGCGAGCAGGCCGTCCGAGGCCCAGTGCCCGACGGACAGGTCGAGCCCGAGCGCCGGAATGTCCAGATGGTGGTCGCGCACCGAGAGATAGGTGTCACCCAGCGGGGAGTTGGCCAGCACCAGCGCGAGGCCCGCCGCGATCAGCAGGAGCAGCCCGCCCGAGGCCTCCAGCCGCAGGAACTCCGCGATCGTCCGCCGGTTCCGCTCGGCGTCGGCGTTCGGGTCCTGTGGCGGGCGGCCTGCTCCTGCTG
>NZ_LAVK01000202.1 GCF_001083795.1 Streptomyces sp. SBT349 | reverse complement strand
ACCCGCCAAACCAACCTCGCCGCCTACGCCCACCAAGACCTCCCCTTCGAACGCCTCGTCGAAATCCTCAACCCACCCCGCACCCTCACCCACCACCCCCTCTTCCAAACCATGCTCATCCTCCAGAATCTCGATGCGACGGACGAAGTCGATACCGACCGATTCCCGGGGCTGACCACGAGTCCCGTGACCGTCGGTGCCGCCGTAGCGAAGTTCGACCTGCTCTTCGCTTTCAGGGCGCCTCAGGCCGCCCGAGCCGCGGAGTCCGGCGGCGTGCGCGCGGTGCTGGAGTTCAGTACCGACCTGTTCGATAGGGACAGTGCGAGGCTGCTGACCCGACGGTTCGTGCGGCTGCTGGAGGCCGTGGCCACCGCGCCCGACACGCCGGTCGGCCGGATCGCCGTGCTCGAAGCCGACGAACGGCAGCGCGTACTCGAGAAGTGGAACGACACTGCGCGGGACGCTGAGGGCGAAGACCTCATTGCACTCTTCCGGGCGCAGGTAGCACGGGATCCGGAGGCAACCGCACTCATCTTCGGCGGAATGTCGCTGTCCTACGCGCAGTTGGAGGCGCGCAGCGATCGCCTCGCCCGACTCCTGGTTGAACAGGGTGTAGGGACGGAGAGGTTCACCGCAGTGGTGTTGCCCCGTTCACTCGACCTGGTGGTGGCACTGCTCGCGGTCCTCAAGGCCGGGGGCGCCTATCTGCCGATCGATCCGGGCTTTCCCACCGAGCGTATCGCGTACATGCTCGACCACACTCGGCCCGTATTGCTCCTGGACGAGGAATGGCTGGCTGCCGCTGAGGGAAGAGAGGCGGCGTCCGAAGCTGTGCTGCCCAGGAGCATGGCCGGTGCACAGGCCGCCTATGTGCTCTACACCTCCGGTTCGACGGGCCGTCCGAAGGGGGTGGTGATCTCCCGGGCCGCGCTGACGAATCTGCTGCGGGACATGCATGAGCGCGTTCCGTTCACGGAGCGGGACCGGCTGCTTGCGGTGACCACCATCAGTTTCGACATCGCCGGACTCGAACTGCTCGCCCCGTTGATATCGGGGGCATCCGTGGTGGTGGCGCCCTCCGGGCTGGTCCAGGACCCGGCTGAGCTTCTCGCGGTGATCAGCCGTGAGCATGTCACCGTCATGCAGGCCACGCCCAGCCTGTGGCGGGGGGTCGTCACCGCTCCCGACACCGCGGGGACCTTGGCCGGGATACGGGCGCTGGTCGGTGGTGAAGCCCTGCCGACCGACCTTGCCGAGCTCCTGGTCCGTTCCACGGCCCGGGTGTCCAACGTCTACGGGCCCACCGAGACCACCATCTGGTCCACCGCCGCGGATGTCACGGCGGGCGGTGTGGTCTCCATTGGCCGGCCCCTGCTCAACACCCGCCTGTATGTGCTCGACGCGTATCTGCAGCCGGTGCCGACCGGTGTGCCCGGTGAGCTGTACATCACCGGCGCGGGCGTGGCCCGTGGCTATCAGCACCAGCCAGGGCTGACGGCCGAACGGTTCGTGGCGAACCCGTTCGGCCCGGCGGGCTCTCGGATGTACCGGACCGGTGACCTGGTGCGCTGGCGCACGGACGGAAACCTGGACTTCGTCGGCCGCGCCGACGACCAGGTCAAGGTACGCGGCTTCCGCATTGAGCCCCGGGAGATCGAGTCGGTGCTGTTGCGCTGTCACTCACTGGACCGCGTAACCGTGATGGCGCGCGACGACCGGCTGGTGGCCTACGTCGTTCCCTCCGGGCAGCAGCCTGTGGACGTCACTGTCCTACGGGAACAGGCGGTTTCGGCTCTTCCGGACTACATGGTGCCGTCGGCGTTCGTCGTGCTGGACTCCCTGCCGCTGACCCCGAACGGAAAGCTCGATCGCAAGGCACTGCCGGCCCTCGACCACACTCCAGCCGCTGAAGGGCGCGCACCGCGCACCCCGCAGGAACAGGTGTTGCGCGGGCTGTTCGCCGAGGTTCTGGGTCTCGGTGAGGTTTCCATCGATGACGGATTCTTCGACCTCGGCGGCCACTCCCTCCTCGCCACCCGCCTCATCAGCCGCATCCGCACGGTCCTCGGCGTCGAGCTGTCCGTCCGCACCCTCTTCGAAGCACCCACCATCGCCACCCTGGCCCAGCGCATGCACCCCGCGTCCAGGGGAGATTCCCTCAGCACTCTCCTCCCCCTTCGTACCACCGGGAAGCGCCTTCCGATCTTCTGTGTGCACCCTGCGGGCGGAACGAGCTGGTGCTATTCGGGATTCCTTCAGCACTTCGGTCCTGATTATCCGCTCTACGGCATCCAGGCGCGCGGCCTGAATGACGACTCATCTCTTCCCGAGACCATGGAGCAGATGGCCTGCGACTACGTCGATGAAATCCTTACGGTCCAGGCCGAGGGACCCTATCGCCTCATAGGGTGGTCCATCGGCGGAACAATCGCCCACGCGATGGCGATAGAGCTCCAAAAGCGGGGCCACACAATGGATTTCATTGCTATGCTCGACTCATACCCCTCCAGTCTTCAAGAACGAAAGCTGCCGGGAGGGCGAGAAGAAACCCTCAGAGAGATCATCGGGGCTTTCGGAGTCGAATCCGATGAGTTGGCCCGGACCTCACAGGTGGAGCAGGCCGTCGAAACCCTGCGGAACAATGTGAGCGCCCTCAAGGCATTGACGTCCGAAGAGGTGCACAGGGTTCTCGAAGTGGCCCTGAACACCTCACGTGTTTTCAATCTGCCACGCCGCACAGGAGTCATGGAGGGCGACCTCTATTTCTACGCCGCGGTCGGCGACGAGACGGCAGACGCACCGAATCCAGCAGCGCTCTGGGAAGAGCACTGTGCGGGGAAGATTCATGTGCATGAGATCAATTGCACTCATGAGGAAATGACGACACCGGAATCTCTGGCAGTCATAGCGACCACTCTCGTGGCTCGAGTGCAAGAGGTGGAATGGAGCAGAGATGAGCAATCCTTTTGAGCGGGACGACATCCTTCACTACGCGCTCGTGAACGACGAGGGCCAGTACTCGATGTGGCCCGCCACCAACGACGTTCCCGAAGGCTGGACGGTCGTGCACGGCCCGGCCGACAGGGGGGCGTGCCACGAGATCATCGAGTCGAGCTGGACGGACATGCGACCCATGAGCCTCGTCAGGTTCATGGAGTCGGCATCGGACTGACGGCCGAGAGGATCGCGAGACATAGCGCGAGCAGAACCCGGGCGCGGTGTGCATTGGATACGCGCTTCGCAATGAGAAAGTCAATATTTCCGGAACAGACACCTCCGAAGGGAATTCCCATGACTCATTCCTCACCGTTGTCGAATCCGAGCATCGTGACGGACCCATATCCGGCCTATGCCGATCTCGCGGAGAAGGAGCCGGTTCACTGGTGTGATGGACTGAGCGCCTGGGCCGTGATGAAGTATGCGGACTGCGCCGTTGCGCTGAAGGATTCCCGCCTCAAGGCCGATCGCATGGAGGAAGTTCTCAGTGTGAAGTTCTCGGGCCAGTTGTTGCCGCCCGACAACATTTACCACCGGTTCACCAAGAATGTCATGATGTACGCGGACCCTCCCCGCCACACCGCGTTGCGAAAGTCCACGCAGTCGGCCTTCACCCGTGTCGCGCACGAGTACTACAGCGAGGTCATCGAGCGTGTGGCGTCCGAACTGGTCGCCGGCATCCCGAACGGGACGAGGGAGATCGACGCCGTCTCCGATCTGGTTGCGAAGCTTCCAGTGCAATCGGCTGTCCATGCCTTCGGAGTACCGGAAGAGGACCTGGAATTCATCATCCCGCGCGTGGACACCCTCATGACCTATTGGTCCGGGCCGCAGGATCAGCCGGTGGAGCTCGAAAAGCTGCTCGAACTCCTCACCGATCTGCACGTCTATTCCCTGGAGCTCCTCCAGGGGAAGCGGGGCAGAGTCGTCGCGGAAACGGTCATCGCCCGCCTCGCGGCCGGCCAGGGTGAAACCGATGTCACGCTGGAGCAGACCCTCCACCAGCTCGTCCTGCTGTTCATCGCGCTCTTCGCACCCACCGCCAGCGGCTCCGCCAGCAGCGGCATGCTCGCGTTCGCGACCAACCCGGACCAGATCCAGCGATTCCTGACAGATCCTGCGTGCGCCGACAACGCGGCCAGCGAAGTGGTCCGCTACAACGCGTCGAACCAGTTCACCTGGCGCGCGGCGGCGACGGAACTGGAGATCGGCGGCGTAAAAATCGAGGAAGGGCAGAGTGTCGTCCTCTTCCTCGGCGCCGCGAACCGGGACCCGGAGATGTTCCCACGACCGAACGAGTTCGATCTCGGTCGACGGAACAGCGGCAAGCACCTCTCGTTCGGCATGGGAGTGCACTCGTGCCTGGGAAGGCAGATCGCCACGCTCCAGCTCAAGTGGTTCTTCACCGCGCTGTTCGCGCGCTTTCCGATGATCCGTCTTGCGGGCGAACCCTCATGGAACCCAAATCTGGAGTTCCGATCCCTGCGGTCGCTGCCGCTGAGCCTGGGTTGACGCGAACTCCCGCACCTCGGTGCGGGATCGCACCGTCCGTCGGCGGCCGGTCGATGAGCCCGTCGTCGCCCACGGACGACCGCGACCGGCAGCGGTCCTGATCCCCGGGTAACGGGGAGCTCGGGGGTCGGGCCGCGGGCCCCGGCCGATGCGGGGAGGGTACGGGGATGCCCGTTCGGCGGGTGTCCCCGCGGTGAGGTGACCGCCCCGCCGGCCGTCGGCGCTCACCGAGGGCTGAGGACCTTCCACGCCTGCCGCTGCCACCACACGCCCCGCCGACGGTGCGGCAGCCGGAATCACACGCCAACCGCGAGGAATGTCATGACGACCTGTGAGACCTCCCTCCTGACGCACACACCCCCTGATCGGACCGCCTCCGGCCCGAGCGCCCCCACGTCGCCGCAGCCGACCACCGCACCCCGGCCCAGCACCAGCACCAGCACCAGCACCGTCGCTGATCGGGACGAGGCGGACGAGTTCCTGCGGCAGTTCCACACGGAGCACCCCGACCAGTTCACCCCGATCGCCCAGCGCCTCAACCAGATCCACGCCGAGATCGATACCGTCGGCACCTACCGCCACTCCCCCGACGAGCTCGC
Source organism: Streptomyces sp. SBT349 (assembly GCF_001083795.1). GTDB lineage: Bacteria > Actinomycetota > Actinomycetes > Streptomycetales > Streptomycetaceae > Streptomyces. The sequence goes on along the minus strand of NZ_LAVK01000202.1, from coordinate 8,562 downwards.
CTTCGGCGCCCGCGTCGCCTGGCGCAACTCCAGCCGCTGCATCGGCCGCCTGTACTGGAAGAGCCTGCGCGTCCTGGATCGCCGCGGAGCCACGGCCCCCGAGCAGATCCACCGGCACCTGTGCGAGCACCTGCGCCAAGCGACCAACCTCGGCCGCATCCGCCCGATCATTTCCGTCTTCGCCCCGGACACCCCCAGCCGGCCGGCTCCCCGGGTGTGGAACGACCAGCTGATCCGCTACGCCGCCTACCGCCGGTCCGACGGCAGCATCGTCGGTGATCCCGCCTACGTGGGTTTCACCGAGCTCGTGCGCGGCCTCGGCTGGCAAGCCCCCGGTGGGCCCTTTGATGTGCTGCCCCTGGTGATCGACGTTCCCGAGGAGAAACCACAGCTCTTCGACCTTCCGCCGGACCTGGTCCTCGAAGTCCCGATCACCCATCCGGATCACCCAGGGATCGCCGACCTGGGGCTGCGCTGGCACGCCGTGCCGGCCATCTCCAACATGCGTCTGCGCGTCGGCGGTGTCGACTATCCGCTCGCTCCGTTCAACGGCTGGTACATGGGCACGGAGATCGGCGCGCGCACCCTTGTTGACGAGGACCGCTACAACCTGCTGCCCGATATTGCCCGGTGCCTCGGCCTGGACACCAGCCGCGGAACGACTCTGTGGCGGGACCGCGCGCTGGTCGAGCTCAACGTCGCCGTTCTGCACTCCTTCGACTCCGCCGGCGTCAAGATCACCGATCATCACACCGAATCCCGCCACTTCCTCACCCACCTGTCCAGGGAAGCACGGCACGGCCGGATCGTTCCCACCGATTGGAGCTGGATCGTCCCCCCGGTCTCGGGCGGCATCACCCCCGTCTTCCACCGCTACTACGACGAGGCGGACCAGCGTCCCAACTTCTACCTCGATGCCCGTGCCCGTGCCCTCGGCCGAGGCCAATGCCCCTACGCGCACTGAACGCTCCCGCGTCGTCGCGCCCGCGGGCGACGGGCGCGGCCGGGACCCCGCCGCGGTGCCAAGGCCCGTTCCCGTTGGCCATGGGCCCGTCCTCACCGGGAAGGGGTGCCGGGCGTTCCGGGGCTCAGGATCAGGCGCAGCGCGTCACCGTAGAGCTCTGCGTTGAACCGCTCAGGATCGAGCAGGTGCTGCAGTCCGATTCCGAGGTCGACCGCCGCGACCAGGCGGCCGAGATCGTGCAGGGACAGTCCCGCCGGCGGGGTGATGGCCGTATCGGCAGTCCAGCCTGCCAGGCCGGTCTCCAGCCGCTCCACGAAGAGGTCCCGCGCTCGCGGGTTGCGCAGCGCGTAAAGCCAGAACTCCAGGTAGAAGAGGGCGAAGAGACGCCGCTTCCTGAGGCTTTCGGCGTAGGCCTCGCCGACGCGCGTGAAGCTGTCGTGGCCCCCCGCTTCGGCGTCCGCGAGCGCCTGCTCGCTGGGCAACCGGATCTCCGGAACGTGTCCGTGCTGCTCCATCACCGCGATGATCAGGTCGTCCTTGCTCGGAAAGTTCCGGTAGATCGCGCCTTTGGTCATGCCGATCGCCGCCGCGACCTGCTCCAGGGAGACGCCTGCGATACCTCGCTCTCCGAACAGTTCCATGGCCGAGTCGATCAGCTGGGCGCGCGTCCGCTCGCGCTGTTCCTGGCGCGTCAGTCGGTTGACCATCGTGATGCTCCTGCTCGCTCCGTCGAAGTTGACATACCCGATGGTATCCACATACCCTTCGGTATCCAGATACCGAAGGGTATCCGAATCCTCGGCGGTACGCATGGCCGACAAAGGGGGACAGTGCTCACCGTTACGGACCTTGTGAAGTGTTACCGGCGGGGAGCGCCGGTCAATGACGGCATAAGCCTGCACGTCGGCGCGGGCGAGGTGGTCGGACTTCTGGGCCACAACGGCGCCGGCAAGACGACCCTCATCAACCAAGTGGCCGGGCTCGCCATGCCCACGTCCGGCAGGATTCAGGTGGACGACTGCGACCCGGTCGCCGAGCCCGGCAGAGCTCGCCGGATCGTCTCGGTGATGCCTCAGGCCCACGCGCCCCTGGCGGGCGTGACGCCTCGGCAGGCCATCGAGTCGATGGCGCGCATCCGGGGGCTGAGCAGGCGTGCCGGCCGTGCACGGGCCGAGGTGCTGATCGCGGCACTCGCTCTCTCCCCGTGGGCCGACACCGCGGGGGAACGGCTTTCGGGAGGCGTCAGGAGACTGACCGCCTTCGGCATGGTCGCGGGAGCTCCCGGTCGCGTCGTGATGCTCGACGAGCCGACCAACGACGTGGATCCGGTCCGCCGGAGGCTGCTGTGGGAACAGATCCGCGCACTCGCGGACCAGGGCTGTGCCGTCCTGCTCGTCACCCACAACGTGGCCGAGGCCGAACGTAGCGTGGATCGCATCGTTGTGCTGAACGGCGGCAAGGTCCTGGCGGAGGGTACGCCCGCGCAGCTCCGTTCCCGGGCGGTCGGGGAACTCAGGCTGGAACTGGTGGCCACGAGCGCCGACAGGCTGCCGCGCCTTCCCGACCACATCCGGCCGGCGGGGCCGCCGATGTACCTGGCACGTCGCCTGGTGGTGCCGCTCGACTCCGACGCGGCGTCCGAGGCGCTCGCCTGGGCGCAGCGGCTGCGCCGGTCGCAGGACATCGATGAGTTCGCCCTCCTGCCGGCCGGCCTGGAGGACGTGTACCTGAAGTTGGTGGGGAATGACGTCGCACCCGGCGCGATCAAGGAGGGCAGCGATGCGTCACTGGCTCCGTAGTTATGGCCTGCTGCTGCGCTGGACCGGGCTGAGAAGCCGTGCCTCGCTGCCCCTGAACCTCGTGGTGCAGACGTGTCTGGCCGTGGGGGTCATCGTCGGGTTCGCCTACCTGGTGCCCGACATGGACGATGCCACCGCGCTCTACTTTGCGACGGGGGCGCCGGTGCTGGCTCTGATCACAGTCGGCATGGTGATAGCGCCCCAGGAAGTCGCCTCCGCGAAACAGCAGGGGATATTCGACTTCAATCGCTCGCTGCCCGTGCCGCGCAGTGCACTGATCGCGTCGGATGCCACCATCGCCCTGATCACGGTGCTGCCCGGCATGATCGCCGCGCTGTTCGTGTCCAGCCTGCGCTTCGACCTGACGCTCCGGATCAGTCCGCTGGTCGTGCCCGCGGTCCTTCTCGCCGCGTTCGCCGCCATCGGCATCGGCTACGGCATCGGCTACGGGCTGCAACCGGCGGCTGCCCGGATGATTTCCCAACTCATCGTTTTCGCCGCACTGATGTTCTCGCCGATCATCTTCCCTGCCTCGCGCCTGCCCGACTGGTTCGCCGCCGTGCACGCGGTACTCCCGTTCCAGTACATGGCCGCAGGTGTCCGTGACACCCTGGCCAGTCCGCCAGGGGGCCCCTCCGGCCTGCCCTTTGCCATGCTCACGGCCTGGGCCGTCGGCGGATTCCTGATCACCTACCGAACGATGTCCCGACGGCCCTGATCGCGATGTCACCCCGCCCAGCGGTGAGTCGACCTCGTGCGCAGCGCGTTCACGCTTCCGGGCCATGCCCCAGGCGCGGCGGATCACGGGGCCCGCCAGCTCGCCGCCGCGTTCCCCCGGGGAATCAAGTCCAGGAGCCAGCGCTCCAAGCGCAAGGCCCGGAGGAGTCGAATCAGACACACTCACACAACCAGATGGAGATATGACAAACAACGGCGTCTCCTCCACCGGCATCTGGTCGTACTGCTGCTCGACCAGGTCCCACTTGATGGCCCGGGTCAGGGAGGCGCCGCGCGCCGGCCAGCGGGGCGGGCTGTCGTCCAGGCGGTGCAGGCGTTGCTGCCCATGTTCTTCAGCCAGGGCAGCAGGCGGAAGTTGAAAGGCTCGGTGAAGGCGAACCCAACGACAGACGCGCCGTGTGTGTCGACGTAGTTCGACTCGATCTCGGCGTCCGTGCAGTGCCGCAGCAGTCCCGAGGACTCCCCATCGGCGTACGACCGGATTCGCTCGTCCAGCCCAACGAGGCGCACGACGATGAGAAACGGAAGATCTGACCCGCTGAAAGCAACCGGCGGATTACTCGCTCCGAGCTCCTGTCTCGCGTCGGGCGGCTGTGGATGCCTCGTTCAGTGCACGCTGTCGCCTGCGGCGCGAACAACCTCCAGCGGCAGATCGAATGCACCTTCTACGGCGCCGTCACCGCCGCCCGCGCAGTGCTGCCCGCGATGCGCGAGGCGGGCGCCGGGACACTGCTGTTCACCACCGGCGGCGGGTCGATCCACCCGATCCCCATGCTCGGCAACGTCAACGCCGCCGGCGGCGCCCTGCGCAACTGGGTGCTCAACCTGCACAACGAGCTGTCGGAGTCCGGCATCTACGCCGCGCACATCGCCATCAACACCTGGCTCGGCGAGGGCGGCCCCGAGGGCATCCCCTCGGCCACCCCCGAGCAGGTCGCACCCCTGTACTGCGGTCCATTGGGAGCGCCTTCCGGATCGCGGCGCATTCGAGCGTTGAGAAGTCGAGTGACCGGTTCTGGTCGGCGACTTCGCAGTACGGCATGGTCTCGTACAGCCGTCGTCCCAGCAGAGGGACGCCGGCCTTGCGTACCTCGTCGGGGACCGTCCAGTCGAAGGAGCCGTCCGGCCCGACGATGTAGCCGTCAAGCGAGACGCTCATCGAACAGGTCACGCTGCCCATCGGAAGTCCTCCTCGGTAATGGGTTCGACAGTACGACCGCCGGACATCACAGGACTCATCGCGGCTCGCGGGGTCCACTGGGCCGAGTCACCTCAGGCGATCATCTCGTTGAGAAAACCTCACTGCCGCTCCTAGCCGAAAATGTCCTCTTCTTCGGTGGTAGAACCTCCACCGGCTGATGCCCCGTCCACCCCGGTCAGCGGTCAGCGTCGGGCCGAAGCCACAAGCTGATCGCTACACTGGCCGTATGGGGTTTCGTGATCATCCGGTTCACGTGGCCGCGCAGAATGGCGACGTGGCCAGGCTTCGCTCGCTGCTGGATGCCGATCCCGAGATGGTCAACGCGCGGGGCTGGATGGGCATCACGCCGTTGATCAAGGCTGTGTGGCGGGCGAACTCCGCGCCCGCGGTCAAGCTGCTGCTCGAACGCGGCGCGGACGTGCGCGCAGCGCGCGAAAGCCGCGATGAGGCGCTGCACTGGGTGCAGTCCAGCGAGATCGCAGAGCTCCTGACGCGAGGGACCGATCGAGACGGCTTGGAAGCGCGGGATTCCCTGTCGCGCACCCCGCTTGATATCGCGGCCTCCGAGGGCCGCACCGAGGTCGTGCGGGTGTTGCTCGAAGCGGGAGCGGACCCCGCGTGTGAGGACAAGGAAGGCACGACTCCGCTGGAGGCCGCCGGGAATCCGGCCGTCGCTTGCTTGCTGCTCGACGCCGGTGCGCCCATCGACACGAAACCATCCTTGCTGCACATGACGTCGCTGCGCGCCACGCGCGACTCCGCCTGGATTCCGGTTGTGCAGCGCTTGTTGGCGCGCGGCGCCGATCCCGCCACCCGCAACCGATACGGCGAGACGCCGTTGCACCTGGTCACCGAGAAGGGCCCGGAGCAGCTTCGCGCCGAGATGGCGGCGATTCTGGAGAAGTCCGGCCGCTCGACAGAGCTCGACCTCGACGAAGTCGCCTCCAGCGCACACCAGGGCCTCGCGCTACATCCGACCCGACCGGAGGCGTTGACATCGATGTTCTCTGGCGCCGTGCTCGTGGGCTGGGAGCTCGAACCCGATCCGCGGCCGATTGAGATCGTCCGCGATGGGCCCCGCGGCATGCGCGGACCCATCGCCGCAACCGGCTCACCACTGGTGTTCTTCCATGGTGCGGCCGTGGAACTCCGCGGCTGGGAGGACGTCCGGGCGGCCAATCGGTTCGGCGAGGACATCGACGACGAGGAGGCGATCAGCGATGTCGCGGTGGCGCCGGGCGGGCGCTGGCTGGTGGCCTCGCTCAACCTCAAAGAGGAGATCGTCCTGATCGATCTCGACCAGCGGCACGTCGTGGATCGGCAGGGCGGAGCCGGCGACTGGTCCATCGTGCCGCGCTTCGCGCCGGACGGCCGTTCGCTCGCGGTTGCGAACACCATGCAGGGCAACTGGTGGTACACGATGTACGACCTCGACCCGGTGGGTGCGCTTCACCAGCGCTACGAGCACCACGAGAAGGCCCTGACGTGGATCACCAAACGCGCCCCGGAGCTGACCACCGAGGTGGTCTTCTCCCCCGATGGCTCCCTGGTCCTCATCTGGGTCCGCCCCGACTTCGGGCGCTTCGGGGAGAACGGCTATCGAGGCCTGGTCCTCGCCGTCCACGCCGAGACCGGTGATTACGCTTGGCACCGCGTAGTCGACACGGACATCACCGGCGACGATGGAGCCGGGTGCTTCGCCTCGATGTGCTGTACCGAAGACGGAGCGCGACTGGCCGTCGGCCTCGACACCGGCCTCCTGTGGCTCAACACCAAGGACGGCGAACCCCACAGCTACGACCCCATGGGCCGGATCTTCGACGTCGCCCACGCGCCACAGGCCGGCATGATCGCGACGACCACAGTCGGACTTCGTCGTGTCGCACCAGGAACGGCCTGAACCGCCGCTTTCATGAACCGCGGTGTCCGACAGGGCATCAGGAAGGCGGAAAGCGCCTCTGAAGCGCTCTGAACTGGTGGTCTCGCAGACCGGTTCGCTCCTGCTGGCCGAAATGGTCCGCAAGATCGCCACTTGAGCAGGGGATATCTGCCGCGCAGGCACCGTGGCGAGGCCCCGCGCCGCCGGCCGCGGCTCGTCCGCAAGCCCGGCCATTCGCCGGTCAGCACGGGTACGTGCAGAGCAAGTGGGTGGCCGAGCAGGTCATCGAGCTCGGCAGGAGCCGAGGACTGCCCGTGTCGGTCTACCGCGTGGACGTCGTGTGCGGCGACCGGGTGACCGGTGCCTGCCAGACCAAGGACTTCGTCTGGCTGAGCCCTCCACATGGTCCCGGTGGACTACGTCAGCGCCGCGATCCTGTCGCTGAGGAAGGGGGGCCTCGGCTCGCTTCCAGGCGGTGTCGGTCAGCAGGCGCAGGCCGTTGAGGCCGATGAGGACGGTCAGCCCTCGTGGCCGGCGACGCCGATCGGCAGGGGCGGGTGTCCGGTCGGGTCCCAGATGACGAGGTTCTGTACGACCAGGCGTCGGGCCCGGCGGGAGAGGGCCACGACGGCGTCGGCGGTCTCCAGGGCGAGGTCGGAGCCGGTGTGTCCCATGGCGATGCCGGCGCGGGGGCGTCGTCGATGCCGTCGCCGACCACCGGCACCCTGGCGCCGGACCGCTTCGTCGCCCGGAGCGAGGACACGCTCCCCGGCGTCGAGGTGCTCGCCTGGCGACGCCTCCACGACCGCTCGTACCGCGGGGCCGTCCTCCTCGTCGCCGCGACCGCGTTCACCACGCCGGTGAGCCTGCTCGCACTGCCCTCGTGAACCACGACCTTCCGGCGTCGCCTTGACTCACCTCGTTCGCCCGTCGGTGGCGAACGAGGTGAGGGCTCAGGCGCGGGGGAAGTCCGCGCAGAGGTGGCTCATCAGGCGGGCCGGGGCGTCCTCCTGGAGCAGGTGGCCGGCGTTCTCGATCCAGGACAGTTCGGCGTGCGGGATCCTCTCGTGCAGCCATCGCGCGTACCGCGGCGGCAGGATGCGGTCCTCGCGGCCCCAGATCAGGCGCGTCGGCACGGTGACGCCGCCCAGGAGGTGCTCGTACTCCGCGGTGTCGGCCTGCCTGATCTGGCGGTACTGGCGGTAGAACGCGGCCTGTCCGCCGGGGCCGCGCCAGGGGGCGAGGAACGCGTCGAGGACCTCGGGCCGGAGTCCGGCGTGGGTGGCGTGCCGCAGGTGGCTCGCGACCAGGGCCTCGTGCGCGTACGCGGGGAGCCGGGCGAAGACGTCCGCCTGCTCCAGGATGAGCCGGAAGAGCCCTCTCTCCCAGTCGCCGCCGCTCACCGCGTCGAACAGGGTGAGATCCCGGTAGTCGGCCTTCTCCACCAGCAGGGCCCGCAGGGCCACCGCTCCGCCGATGTCGTGGGCGACGACGCTGGGACGGGTCCGGCCCCAGTGGTCCAGCAGCCGGGTGAAGTTCTTCGCGTGGGCCGCCAGGCTGAGGTCCTGGCCCTCGCGCTGGTCCGACCGGCCGAAGCCGAGATGGTCGAAGACGAAGACCTGCCGGGTGCCGGCGAGCGCCGGAGCGATGTCGCGCCAGAGGAAGGAGGAGTAGGGCGTGCCGTGCAGGAGGACGAGGGGGTCGCCGCTTCCCAGGGTGGCCCACCGCACGGTCCCGCCGGGCGTCTCGAACTCTTCGTCCAGTGTCCAGTTCACGTCTGCCTCCCAGCACTCATGGGCGGGGGCCGCCCGATGGCCTCATCGCCGAGCATCTCCACGCGGAGCCCGATGAGACGACGGTCCGGCGGTATCACGCGCTCACCGGCGGGAAACCCCTTCTGGTGAGGGCACTTCTCGCGGGGAAGACGGCCGGGTCCATTTCGTCCTCGCGGGGGGAGCCGCCCCCGGCCTCGCAAACCGGC
>NZ_LAVK01000201.1 GCF_001083795.1 Streptomyces sp. SBT349 | reverse complement strand
GGGGTGCGGGGGCGCTTACCGGCTCACTGGCCGGCGCACGGCGAGACGAGTGCCGCGTCGAGCCAGGGCAGGTCGTGGCCCAGGCGGTCGCGTTTGGTCGTCAGGTAGCGCAGGTTGTGCGTGCCGGGCGGAACGGGCACCGGTTCGCGCCCGGTGACGCGCAGTCCGTGCCGCACCAGCGCGGCGGTCTTGTCGGGGTTGTTGGTCATCAGCCGCAGGGACCGCACGCCGAGGTCGGCGAGGATGCGCGCCCCCGCGGCGTAGTCGCGGGCGTCGGCGGGGAGCCCGAGCTCCAGGTTGGCGTCCAGGGTGTCCCGGCCGCGCTCCTGGAGCTCGTAGGCGCGCAGCTTGGACAGCAGTCCGATCCCGCGGCCCTCGTGTCCGCGCAGGTAGAGCACCACGCCGCGGCCCTCGGCGGCGATCCGGTCGAGCGAGGCGCGCAGCTGGGGGCCGCAGTCGCAGCGCTCGGAGCCGAAGACGTCGCCGGTGAGGCACTCGGAGTGGACCCGCACCAGGACGTCCTCGCCGTCGCCGAGGTCGCCCGCGACCAGGGCGATGTGCTCGACGCCGTCGGCCGCCGACCGGTAGCCGTGGGCGCGGAACGCGCCGTGGACGGTGGGCAGGGCGGTCACGGCCTCGCCGCGGACGGTGGGCGCGGCGTCGCCCTCGGCCCGGGCGCGGTGGGCGATGAGGTCCCGGATGGAGATGATCGAGAGTCCGTGGGTGCGGGCGAAGGTCCGCAGCCGGGGCAGGCGCAGCATGGTGCCGTCCTCGGCGGCGATCTCCACGACCACGGCGGCGGGGCGCAGGCCCGCGAGGCGTGCCAGGTCGACGCCCGCCTCGGTGTGGCCGGGGCGGACGAGTACGCCGCCGGTGCGGGCGCGCAGGGGGAAGACGTGGCCGGGGCGCGCGAAGTCGGACGGGGTGGCGGCGGGGTCGGCGAGCAGCCTGATGGTGGCGGCCCGGTCGGCGGCCGAGATGCCGGTGGTGACGCCGTGCGCGGCGGTGGCGTCGACCGAGACGGTGAACGCGGTGGCCATCGACTCGGTGTTCTTCTCGACCATCTGCGGCAGGTCGAGCCGGTCGAGCTCCTCGGGCACCATGGGGACGCAGATGAGGCCGCGGCACTGGCTCATCATGAACGCCACCAGCTCGGGCGTGATCAGTTCGGCGGCGAGGACGAGGTCGCCCTCGTTCTCCCGGTCGGCGTCGTCCACGACCACGACGGGGCGGCCGCGCGCGATGTCGTCCACCGCGCGGCGGACGGGGTCGAGCGGGGCCTCGGCGTGGTGCGGCTCGGGATGGTCGGTGACGGTCATGCCGCGGCTCCTTCCAGGGCGGGCCCCGGGGTTTGGGTCCTGGAGCGCAGCCACCAGTCGCGCATGCCCCACAGGACGAGGACGAGGTAGACGACGTAGACCATGCCGGAGAACGGCAGGCCGCTGTCGAACGCGAGCGGGACGCCGACGAGGTCGACGAGCAGCCAGGCGAACCAGAACTCCACCAGCCCGCGGGCCTGGGCGACCATGGCCACCAGGGTGCCGACGAAGATGTAGGCGTCGGGCCACGGGTTCCACGAGAGGTCGGGGAACGCGGTGAACAGCGTGCCGACGGCCAGCGTGCCGGCCGCGGCACCGGCGGCGAGCGCGGCGCGTTCCCGCCAGGTGGCGAAGCGGACGGCGATCCGGCCGCCGCCGGTGCCGCGGCCGAGCCGCCACTGCCGCCAGCCCCAGGCGGCGACGATGATCACGATGAGCTGCTTGCCCACGCTCCCGCCGAGGTCGGCGGAGGCGTAGGCGACGACGAGGATGACACCGGAGAGCAGCTGGACGGGCCAGGTCAGCAGGGAGCGCCGCCAGCCCAGGGCGAGGGCGGCGAGGCCGGCCAGGTTCCCCACCATGTCGGACCAGATGACGTCCTGGCCGAAGGCGGTGAAGGCGGTGGCGTGCAGCGGATCGAGCAGGCTCATCGGAGGTCGGCCCCCTCCGGCGCGCGCTCGCGGTGGGCGAGAAGGCTCTCGGTGTACTTGGCGATGATGTCGACTTCGAGGTTGACGACGGCGCCCGGCTGCTTGCGGCCGAGCGTGGTGAGGCCGAGCGTGGTGGGGATGAGGCCGACGGAGAAACGGTCCTCTCCGGCCTCCATCACGGTGAGGCTGACGCCGTCCACCGTGATGGAGCCCTTCTCCACGACGTAACGGGCCAGGCCCTCCGGGAGCGAGAAGGTCACGGCCTCCCACTGGTCGCCCGGGACCCGGCTGAGGACGGCGGCGGTGCCGTCCACGTGCCCCTGCACGATGTGGCCGCCGAGCCGGCCGCCCACGGGTGTGGGGCGTTCGAGGTTCACCGGGGAACCGGGGTCGAGGTCGCCGAGGTTGGAGCGGTGGAGCGTCTCGGCCATGACATCGGCGGTGAACGCGCCCTCGCCGGTCTCGACGACGGTGAGGCAGACGCCGTTGACCGCGATGGAGTCGCCGTGGGAGGCGCCCTCGGTGACGACGGCGCCGCGCAGCCGCAGCCGGGCGGAGTCGCCGGCGGGCTCGACGGCGAGGACCTCGCCCAGTTCTTCGATGATTCCGGTGAACACTTACGACTCCTCGGGGACGGTGGCCGGTACGGCGGTGATCCGCACGTCCGGGCCGATACGGGTCAACTCGGTGACGCGCAGACGCAACGCCCGCGCGACGGTGGTGATTCCGGCGTCGGCCAGGGCGGCCGGTCCCGCGCCGAGCAGGGCGGGGGCGAGGTAGCCGGTGACCTCGTCGACGGCTCCCGCGGCGGCGAAGGCCCCGGCGAGCGTGGGGCCGCCTTCGAGCAGCAGGGAGCGCACCTCGCGGGCGTGGAGGGCGGCGAGCAGCGCGGGGATGTCGAGCCCCCGGCCTCCGGGGGCCCGGGGCAGGCGCACGATCTCGGCGTGCGGCGCGAGGAGTTCGGTGCGCTCCACCGGCGCGTCCTGGGCGACGGCGATGAGGGTGGGCGCGGCGCCGTCGAGCACCCGGGCGCCGGGGGTGACGGCGACGGCGTCGGTGTCGACGACCACGCGCAGCGGCTGCCGGGCGCCCGGGACGTCCCGCACGGCGAGGTGGGGGTCGTCGGCGCGGGCCGTTCCCGAGCCGACGAGGACGGCGTCGGAACGGGCGCGCAGCCGGTGCACGTCGGCGCGGGAGGCGGCGGAGGTGATCCACCGGCTGGTGCCGTCGGCGGCGGCGACGCGGCCGTCGAGGGTCGCGGCGTACTTCCAGCGGACGTGGGGACGGCCGCGCGTGACGGCGGTCAGCCAGGCGGCGTTGACGGCGGCGGCCTCCTCGGCGAGGAGCACGCCGGCGACCTCGACGCCGGCGGCGGCGAGCGTCCCGGCGCCGCCCGCGGCGGCGGGGTCGGGGTCGGCGACGGCGTAGACGACGCGGGCGACGCCGGCGTCGACGAGGGCCTGGGCGCAGGGTCCCGTGCGGCCGGTGTGGGCGCAGGGCTCCAGGGTCACGACGGCGGTGCCGCCGCGCGCCGCGCCGCCCGCGGCGGCCAGCGCGTGGACCTCGGCGTGGGGGCCTCCCGCGGCCTGGTGCCAGCCCTCGCCGGCGGGCGCTCCCCGGGCGTCGAGGACGACGCAGCCGACGACGGGGTTGGGGCTCGTGGCGCCGAGGCCGCGGGCGGCGAGCTCGATGGCACGGCGCATCGCCTCGGCCTCGCGGCCGTCGCGGAGGGCGCTTGCGGGGGCGGCCACCGGATCCTCCTGCCTCTGCGGGCACGGCTCCGGGGCTCACGGGACGGGACGGAAACGGGGAGAGGGCCGCCTCGCGCACACGGGCCCGCCCTCGGGGCGGACCAGTGGCCAGGACAGACCTGTCCCGCTCCGCCGCGCACTGCCTCCCATCCGGACTTTAACCGTCGGTCCAGGAATTCCACCTGGTCAACCGGCCGCTGGCAGCGGACGGGTCGCGGACTATAACCGCCGGTTCGGATTTTCACCGACCCCGGAGTGCGCTACGTCACTGGTACGTGTCCCAGTGTGCCACGCGCGCCGCGCGGCCACGCCCCCGTGTGGGCCGCCTCACAGTCCGCCCCCGCACCGAAGCGCCGCGCCACCGCGTCCCCGGCGAGCCGGGCCACGGCCATGGTGCGGGCGCACGCGGTGGAACTCGCCGCCGCCACCGCCCCGGAGGCGCCGGCGACGTCCTCCGGGCAGACCCCGGACCGGTCGGCGCCGCCGCCCTGGGCGAGGATCGCGCACGTCCTCAGGCGCCCCGGTTCAGGCCGTCCGAGCCGAAGAGTTCCTGGCGGGTGCGGCTGAGCGCGGTCAGCAGGGCGCCGTTGAGTACGGGGCTGCCGCCGACCGTCGCCGCCCGCACCTCCGTATCCAGCGGGGAGAGTTCGCGCAGGCGGCGCGCGACCCGGTCGGCGAGGGCCGGGCCGCCCGCGCGGCCCACCTCTCCGCCGAGGACCAGGCAGCCGGGGTCGAGGACGGAGACCACCCCCGCCATGGCCACGGCCACGCGTTCGGCCAGCTCGTCCAGGAACGCCGCGCGCTCCCCCGTGTCCGCCGCGCACGCCTGGCGCACGACGGCCTCCGCCGCCGCCGCGTCCCCCGCCCTCGCCGCCCGCAGCCCGTGCGACCTGGCCAGCGCGCACACCGCGGCGCTGGCGGCGAGCGCGTGGAATCCGCCGTCGCAGTCGGTCGCGGAGGGCAGGCCGCCGGTGCCGGGCACCGGCAGGAAGCCCAGCTCGCCCGCGCCGCCCGAGGCGCCCCGGCGCAGCACGCCGTCCAGCACCACCGCCGCGCCGATCCCGTGGCCGAGCCAGAGCAGGACGAAGGTGTCGCGGTCGCGCACCACCCCGGCGCGGTGTTCGGCGATCCCGGCCAGGTTCACCTCGTTCTCCAGCAGGACCCGGCCCTCCAGCCCCTCGCGCAGGGCGGTGAGCAACTCGGCGTGCCAGCCCGGCAGTCCGGCGACCGTGCGGAGCGCGCCGGTGGCCGGGTCCGCGAGACCGGGGGCACCCATCACGGCGGTGTGCACGGCGTCGATCCCGGCCTCGCGCCGGGCGGCCTCCAGCGCCGCCAGCACGTCGGACACGACACGGGGGCCGCCCCCGTCGGAGACCGGCAGCACGCCGTCCCCCACGGTCGTCCCCACCAGGTCCGCGAGGGTGAACGCGACACCGTCCGTGCGCACGTCGAGCGCCGCGACGTGCGCGCGCCTCGCCACCAGGCCGTAGAGCCTGGCGTTCGGCCCGCGGCGGTCCTCCCCGGCCTCGCCGACGACCGTGACCAGGCCGCCGCGGCCGAGCCGGTCCAGGACATCGGCGACGCTCGGCCGCGAGAGACCGGTCAGCTCGCGCAGCCGGGCGGCGGTCAACGGCCCCTCCTCGACGAGCAGTTCGAGGGCGATGCGGTCGTTGATGGCGCGAGCCGTACGGGGCGACGCGGTGCGCGCGGTGGTCATCCGGGCATCCTTTCACGACGGTGCCGCTTTTTATCAGGAAGGCTTCCTGATAGTTTATGCCCCGGCTCGACCGACGGCCGTCGGTCTCCCCTCAGGAAACGGACCGCCCATCAGGAAACGGACCGCCCATGCCGGAGCACTCCATCCCGCCCTCGCCCTCGCGGATACGCCGCGCCCGCGTCTCCGTGGGCGTCGTCTTCGCCCTCCACGGGGCGGCCCAGGGCAGCTTCGCGACCCGCATCCCCTGGCTCAAGGATCACCTCGACCTCAGCACGGCCGTGCTCGGCCTCGCCCTGGCCTTCCCCGCCGTCGGCGCCTCGATCGCCATGCCGCTGGCCAGCCGTTTCATCCACCGCTACGGCGCGCTCGCCGCCGTGCGCGGCCTCCTCGCGCTCTGGTGCGCCGCGCTCGCGCTCCCCCCGCTGGCGCCCAACCTGGTCGTGCTGTGCGCCGTGTTCACCCTCTTCGGCGCCACCGCCGGCATGGCCGATGTGGCGATGAACGCCCAGGGCGTGGACATCGAGCGGCACCACGGGCAGTCCATCATGTCCGGCCTGCACGGGCTGTGGAGCGTGGGATCCCTGACGGGCGCCGCCCTCGGCGTGGGCGCGGTCCACCTCGGCCTCGACGCCCGGCTGCACCTGCCGCTGATCGGCCTCGCGCTCCTCGCGGCCACCCCGCTCGTCTGCCGGGGCCTGCTCGACATACGGCCGGAGCCGGACGAGGCCCCGCCGCCGCGCTTCGCGCTGCCGCCCCGTTCGGCCTGGCTGATCGGCGCGGTCGGGATGTGCGCGATCCTCGCCGAGGGCGGCAGCGCCGACTGGTCCGGGGTCTACCTGGAGGACGTCACCGGCGCCTCCGAGACGGTGGCGGCGGCGAGTTTCACCGCGTTCGCCTGCACCATGGCCGTGGCCCGGCTCGCCGGGGACGCGGTGGTGCGGCGCCTCGGTCCGGTGCGCACCGTGCGGGCGAGCGGGGTGCTGGCCGTCGCCGGCGGAACGCTGGTGGTGACGGCGCACACCCCGGCGCAGGGCATCGCGGGCTTCGGGCTGCTCGGCGTGGGCATCGCGGTCGTCGTCCCGCTGGCCTTCGCGGCGGCGGGCCGCAGCGGGCCCAACCCGAGCCAGGCGATCGCCGGCGTCGCGACGGTGACCTACACCACCGGCCTCATCGCACCCACGCTCATCGGCGGCATCGGCGAACTGGCCTCCCTGCCCGCCTCGTTCGCCGTCGTCACGGCGGCCACCGCGGTGCTGGTGGTGTCCGCGGGGGTGCTCGGCGCGGGGGGCGGCAGCGCCCCGGTCGCGTCCGACCGCACCGCCCCCATCACCTCCGCCGCCTCCGACCGCGCCACCCGGGGCGCGGCCGAACCGCTCCCCTGAAGGCCCCGCCCGGGACCCCGGCGGGGGCGGACGCGGAACGAGGTGCGCCGGGCCGCGGACCCGGGGGGTCGGTCCGCGGCCCGGCGCGAGAGGGGCCGGAGGGTGGTCAGCCCGGGGGCCCGGCCCTCAGCCCAGGTTCCTCACGGCCTGGTAGTACGTCCACGCGGTGCCGTCGCAGGCCGCGCCGGTGGCGCCCGAGTAGCCGTCGCAGACGCGGAGCAGGTCCTCGTAGAAGGCGCTGTCCAGACGCGCCTTGTTGGGCTCGAAGATGCCGAGGTCCTTGTGGTTGCGGTACGCGAAGTCATGGCGCGCGCATGACAGGTCAAAAGGGAAGCCGAAGGGGTTGTCCGGCGACCAGGAGCACAGGTCGGTCGACCAGTCGAACTCGTAGGCGGCCCAGGCGCCCTGGTTGTTCCGGGCACTGAGCCAGGCGTTGTAGCTGCTGGCGCTGGTCTGCGTCCAACTGGACAGCACCTGCGGCTTGTCGGGCGGCGCGGCGACGGCCGGGGACGCCGAGACGGCGACGGCGCCGAGCGCGAGAGCGGAAGCGGACACTGCCGTGGCGAGCCGATGACGGGTGCGCATGCGCATCCTCCGGGAAGTCGGACGGCCCGAACAGGGCCGGACCGTGTGGGGGTTCCGGAGGGAGAAGCTACTGCCGAGTAGAGGAATACTCAACCCCTGTACCATGCACGGTTGTTGACGGACGGCCGAACGT
The DNA here is from genome assembly GCF_001083795.1 of Streptomyces sp. SBT349. Taxonomy (GTDB): domain Bacteria; phylum Actinomycetota; class Actinomycetes; order Streptomycetales; family Streptomycetaceae; genus Streptomyces. Next base: position 6,301 of record NZ_LAVK01000201.1, on the reverse strand, counting down.
TCAACGCGCGTCCTCCAGGAACGCGGTCGCGCGGCGCCCCGCTCAGACCGGCAGGGCGCGCACCCAGGTGCCGTCCTCGGTGAGCGTCGTGTCCAGCCGCAGCCCCGCCTCGGCCAGCGTCCGCTCGAAGGCGTCCCCGCGGTACCGGTAGGACAGGAACGTCTGGCTCCACCGCGCGTCGGCGAACTCGTACTCCACGCGGATCGACGACACATCGGGCCCCACCGGATCCGCCGACACCACCCGCGTGACGCCCCCGTCCGGGCTCGGCCCCTCCCGGGGCACCCGCGTGTGCCAGTCGTCGCCCTCACGCTCGATCAGCACGGCGCCCCCGTCGGCCACATACCGGCGGCAGGTCGCCAGCATGCCCCGGCGCACCGCGGGATCGCCGTTGTGCACGAGGAACGAGGCGAGCAGCACGACGTCGAACCGCTCCTCGCCCAGCTCCAGCGTCTCGACGGGCGAGCACACGGTGCGGGCGGCGCCGCCGACGTGCGCCAGCATCTCCGGTGACTCGTCGACGGCCGTGACGGCGAAGCCCCGTTCCACCAGGGGGCGCGTCACCCGTCCGACGCCGCAGCCCAGCTCCAGGATGCTCGCGCCCGGCCCGGCCGCGGCCGCCACCACGTCCGGCTCCCGGCCCACCGGCAGCCGCAGCCACCGGTCGACAGCACACCCGTCGGGGGTGATGGCCCCCGGACCCGTCCCCTGATATCCCTCGCGCGCCCGTCCGCTCATGGCCCCATCAGACCACCGGCGCACCGCCCCGACCAGCGGATGTCTTGCCAACCGCCCCCGGATTACTGCCAGCTGGCGTGCAGCGGCTGCCCCTCGGCGTACCCGGCGGCGCTCTGCACGCCGACGACCGCCCGCTCGGCGAACTCGCCCAGCGTCCGGGCGCCCGCGTAGCTGCACGCCGAGCGGACGCCCGCCACGATCGCGTCGATCAGGTCCTCCACGCCGGGCCGCACCGGGTCGAGGAACATCCGCGAGGTCGAGATGCCCTCCTCGAACAGCCCCTTGCGCGCCCGGTCGTAGGCCGACTCCTCGCTGGTGCGGTTCCGCACGGCGCGGGCCGAGGCCATGCCGTAACTCTCCTTGTACAGGCGCCCGTCGACCGCCTGCTGGAGGTCACCGGGCGACTCGAACGTCCCGGCGAACCACGAGCCGATCATCACGTTCGACGCGCCCGCGGCCAGCGCCATCGCCACGTCCCTGGGGTGCCTGACCCCGCCGTCGGCCCACACGTGCTTGCCGAACTCGGCCGCGGCGGCGGCGCATTCGAGCACGGCGGAGAACTGCGGCCGTCCCACGCCCGTCATCATCCTGGTGGTGCACATCGCGCCGGGCCCGACGCCGACCTTGACGATGTCGGCACCCGCCTCGATCAGGTCCCGCGTGCCCGCGGCCGACACCACGTTCCCCGCGACCACCGGCACCCGCGGGTCCAGGCCGCGCACCGCGCCGAGCGTGGCGATCATCGACTCCTGGTGCCCGTGCGCGGTGTCCACGACGAGCGCGTCGACCCCGGCGTCGAGCAACGCCTTCGCCCGGCCCGCCACATCCCCGTTGATCCCGACCGCCGCCGCGATCCGCAGCCGGCCCCCGTCGTCCGTGGCCGGCGTGTACAGCGTGGCGCGCAGCGCCCCCTTGCGACTGAGGATGCCCGCCAGGCGCCCGTCGGGGCCGACCGCCGGCGCGATCTTGCGGTGGGCGGCGTCGAGCGCGGTGAACGCCTCGCGCGGGTCCATCGTGGCGTCGAGCACCAGCAGGTCGCGGGACATCACCTCGCCCACCTGCGTGAACCGGTCGACCCCGGTCAGGTCCGCCTCCGTGACGATCCCGACCGGCCGCTCGGCGGAGACGACCACGCCCGCCCCGTGCGCGCGCTTGGGCAGCAGCGCCAGGGCGTCGCCCACGGTCTGCGTCGGGGCCAGGACGATCGGGGTGTCCAGCACCAGGTGCCGCCGCTTGACCCAGCCGATCACCTCGGTGACGACGTCGAGCGGGATGTCCTGCGGGATCACGGCGAGACCGCCGCGGCGGGCCACGGTCTCGGCCATCCGGCGCCCCGCGACCGCCGTCATGTTGGCGACGACCAGGGGGATGGTGGTGCCGGTCCCGTCCGGGGTGGCGAGGTCCACGTCCTGGCGGGAGCCGATCGCCGAACGGTTGGGGACCATGAAGACGTCGTCGTACGTCAGGTCGTACATGGGTGGTGAGTCGTTGAGGAACCTCATGCGCGCTCGCCCTCTGCCTGCTGCTGTGCGGATCCGGCCGGTGGGGAGCTGCGGCTCCTGTGTCATTGTCCCCGATCGGCGCGCGTTCGCGATCGCACGCGCCCCGCGGCCTTCCCACGGGCGCCCGGCCCCCCGCGCCCGGCTACGCGTCCGGGTCGGTCCGTTCGAGGGCCGCGCGGGCGCCCGCCGGCTGGGCCAGCAGGCTCTCGGCCGCCGCCGTGTCCGTGACCAGGCTGGTCACCAGCCCCGAGCGCAGCACCGCCCCGATCGCGTCGGCCTTCCTGCGGCCCCCGGCGATGGCGACGACCTCCGGAACCCGGCGCAGCCGCTCCGCCTCGACGGTGATGCACCGCTCCCCCAGGTCCCGCCCCACGCGGCGGCCGTCCCAGGCGAACAGGTGCGCGGACATCTCGGCGGCGACGCCGAGCGACGCGTAGTGCTCCCGCTCCTCCTTGCCGAGCATGTCGTGCACGGCCGAGATCCCGGTCTCCCAGGAGCCGATGGAGACCGCCGCGATGGTCACCTTGTCGAAGTACTCGAACGCGGCGGCGATCCCCGGCTGCCTCCGCAGCGCCGCCGCCGTGCCCGGGTCGGGCAGCAGCATCGGCGCGTAGATCGGGTGGGCCGCCCCGCCCGACACCGCCGCGGCCCGCCGCACCGCCTCCACCGAGCCGCGCTCGGCCGTGCCCGCGTCGTAGACCCCGGTCAGCTGCACCACCGTGCACGGCGGCAGCTCCCTGAGCGCCGCCGCCATGTGGATCGTGGACCGGCCCCAGGCCAGCCCCAGCACGTCCCCCTCCGCGACCAGCTCGCCCAGCAACTCCGCCGCCACCTCGCCCAGATGCTCCGGGTCGGGGGTGTCGTCCTCCGCCCCCGACGGCGACTCGGCCACCACGACGTGCCGCAGCCCGTAGCGGGCCCGCAGGGCGTCGGAACGCTCGGCGTCCAGCTCCGCCGGGACCCTGATCTCGATACGTACCAGGTCGTGCTCCACCGCGGACTCCAGCACCCGGGCGACCTTGAAGCGGCTGACCCCGAACTCGTCCGCGATCTGGATCTTCGACTTGCCTTCCAAGTAGAAGCGGCGGGCCATGGCCGCCGCCTGCATCAGCTCGGCGGGCCCCATCCGTGTGGCTGACCTCCCGGTCGGCACCGCACTCACCTCACTGTCCTCCGGTTTGTGTCCCCGCACACATAACGCGTGTTCATCCTCGCAGATCCCCGAGGGTGCCGATCGGTTCTCCGCCGGCCCACGGGTCACGGAACGCGATCGACGCCTGCCGTTCACCGGGATGTGGGGCGGGGCGCCGCCTTGTCCGCCTGGGCGCGCAGCGACCTGACCGCGGCGGCCGGGTCGTCGGCCCCGTAGACCGCCGAGCCCGCCACGAAGACGTCGGCCCCGGCCTCGGCGCACCGCTCGATGGTCTCGGCCGAGACGCCGCCGTCCACCTGGAGCCACAGCGGCAGCCCGTGCCGGTCGATGAGCTGCCGGGTGCGGCGGATCTTGGGCAGCATGACATCCAGGAACGCCTGGCCCCCGAAGCCGGGCTCCACGGTCATCACCAGCACCATGTCCAGCTCGGGCAGCAGGTCCTCGAACGGCTCGATCGGGGTCGCGGGCCTCAGCGCCAGAGAGGCGCGCGCCCCCTTGGCGCGGATCTCACGGGCCAGCCGGACCGGGGCGGCGGCGGCCTCCGCGTGGAAGGTGACGGACCCGGCGCCCGCGTCCACGAAGGCCGGGGCCCAGCGGTCCGGGTCCTCGATCATCAGGTGGCAGTCGAGCGGGGTCCCGGTGGCCTTCCCCAGCGCCTCGACGACCGGCAGGCCGATCGTCAGGTTCGGCACGAAGTGGTTGTCCATCACGTCGATGTGGAGCCAGTCGGCTCCCTCGACGGCCCGGGCCTCCTCGGCGAGCCGGGAGAAGTCGGCGGAGAGCATGCTGGGGTTGATCTGAGCCATGCCGCCAGTATTCAACACCGCCTCGCGCCCGGCGGGGCGCCCCCGGCCCGGGGATTCCCGCCCCGACCGATGAGTTCCGCCTCACCGCGCCGTCTGCATGGTGGGCACGTCCCCTTCCGCGCCCGCGGGAGGCCCGAGTTGAGAAGACGAGGAGCGTGTACACCGTGGACCAGGAGAACGTGAGCGCCACCCTGATCGTCGCCGTTCCCGCCGCGAGGGTGTTCGCGGTGCTGGCGGACCCGACGACCCACTCCGCGATCGACGGCACCGGCTGGGTCCAGGAGGGCATCGACCGGGCGCCGCTGACCGAGGTGGGGCAGATCTTCCGGATGGACATGTACCACGCCGACCATCCGGACGGTGACTACCGGGTGGCCAACAAGGTCCAGGTGCTCGACCCGCCGCGCGCCATCGGCTGGCTGACCGGGCAGGAGAAGGCCGACGGCCGGCTGGAGTTCGGCGGCTGGTTCTGGCGTTACGACCTCGCGCCGCTCGGCCCGTCCGGGACCGAGGTCACGCTCACCTACGACTGGTCGGCGGTGCCGCCGTACATCCGGGAGTACCTCCAGTTCCCGCCGTTCGGGCCCGAGCATCTGACCAACTCGCTGCGCCACCTGGCCGAGCTCGCCACACCGACGCCCCGGGCCTGAACGCCCGGCGGCCGGTCCCGGCGGCCGGCCCGGCCGCCCTCAGCCGCGGCCTCAGGTGCGGCGCAGCAGGGCCAGGTACATGGCGTCGGTGCCGTGCAGGTGCGGCCAGAGCTGGACGTCGGGGCCCTCGCCGAGCTCGGGGACGCCGGGCAGCAACGGGCGGGCGTCGATCCACTCGGCGCCCGCGGCGCCCTCGTTCGCGAGCCCCTTGAGCACGTCCGTGACCACCAGGCGCGTCTCCGCCAGGTGGGGGGAGCAGGTCGCGTACGCGACGACGCCGCCGGGGCGGGTGGCGGCCAGCGCCCCCCGCAGCAGGTCACGCTGGAGGGAGGTGAGGGCGTCGAGGTCCTCGGGGCGGCGGCGCCAGCGGGCCTCGGGGCGGCGCCTGAGGGCGCCGAGGCCCGTGCAGGGCACGTCCACCAGGACCCGGTCGAACGCACCGGGCCGCCACGCCGGGCGGGTGCCGTCCGCGAGCACGACCTGGGCGGGGCCCGGGTTCCCGGCCAGGGTGCGGGCCACCAGACGGGCCCGGTGCGGCTGCTTCTCGGCCGCGACCAGCACGGCGTCCCGCCGCGCCGCCAGGGCGGCGAGCAGCGCCGCCTTGCCACCGGGACCCGCGCAGACGTCGAGCCAGCGGGCGTCGGCGCCGGTCAGCGGCGCCTCGGCCAGGGCGATCGCGACCAGCTGGCTGCCCTCGTCCTGGACCCCCGCCCGGCCCTCGCGGACGGCGTCGAGCGCGCCCGGCTCGCCCCCGTCCGCCAGCCGCGCCGCGTACGGCGAGAAGCGGCCGGGCTCGGCCCGGCCGTCCTCGGTCAGCTCGGCCACGGTGGAGCGGCCCGGACGGGCGACGAGCGTGACCAGGGGCCGCTCGTTGTCGGCGGCCAACAGGCTCTCGATGCCCGCCCGGCCGCCGCCCAGGGCGTCCCACAGGGCGGAGACCACCCACGGCGGATGGGCGTGGACCAGGGCGAGGTGGCGCTCGGGCTCCTCGTCGAAGGGCGGGGCGAGCTCCGTGAGCCACCCGTCCAGATCGCGGGCGGCGACGCGGCGCAGGACCGCGTTGACGAACTTGGCGCGCCCGTCGCCGAGCACGCAGCGGGCCAGCTCCACGGCCGAACTCACCGCGGCGTGGCTGGGGATGCGGGTGCCGAGCAGCTGGTGCGCGCCGAGCGAGAGCACGTCGAGAACCGGCGGGTCCACCTCGCGCAGCGGCCGGTCCACGCACTCCCGGAGCACCTCGTCGTAGGTGCCCTGGCGGCGGAGCGTGCCGTAGACCAGCTCGGTGGCCAGCGCCGCGTCCCGTGCGTCGAGGGTGCCCGCCTCCCGGGCCTTGGCCAGCATCGGGGGCAGCACCAGGTTGGCGTAGGCGCCGCGCTCGTCCACGGCGCGCAGGGCGTCGAAGGCGAGGATTCGCACCGGGTCCCTGCGGGGACGGCGGTAGGGGGTGGCGGC
>NZ_LAVK01000200.1 GCF_001083795.1 Streptomyces sp. SBT349 | reverse complement strand
GGCGGCTACGGCGCGGGAGGGAGTGCGCCGGAGGCGCGGACGGCGCGGGGGGAGGCGCCCAGCTCACGGCGGCAGATCTTGTTGAACGCCTGGAGGTCGCCGATGCCGACCGAGGCCGCGACCGAGCGGACCGGGAGGGTCGTCTCGCGCAGCAGGTGGCCCGCGCGCTCCATGCGGCGGCGCCTGATGTGGGCCACCACCGTGTCGCCGGTCTCCGCGCGGAAGAGGCGGGTGAGGTGGTTGTGCGAGACGCCCGCGGCGCGGGCGACGCCGGGCGCGGGCAGGGGGGCGGCGAGGCGGGGCCCGGTGTGGGGGGGCGCCGCCCCCCCCCCCCGGTGGGCCCCCCCCCCCCTGTCCCGCGCGGGCCGGGGGGCCCCCCGCCCCACCCCCCACCCCCCCCCCCGTCCCCCCCCTCCGGGGGCCGCACGTCGCGCGGCGGGGGTGCTTGGCCGTGCCCTCCGCGGGTGGTGGGGTGGGGGTGGGTGTTGTTCGGTGGTGGCGTCGGGGCGTGTGGCGCGTACGGATGCTCTGCCGGGCGGGCTGGCCGGTGCCCCGCGCCGTGAGGCGTGGGTGCTCGGCCGTGCTCCTCGCCGGAGGCGGCACGGTGGGGGTCCTCATGACCGTACGCCCGAGCGGCGGACCAAGGCGACCAGGAAGGGCACGCCGATCAGGGCCGTCATCACGCCCGCGGGGACCTCGGACGGGGGGAAGAGGATCCGGCCGGCCACGTCCGCGACCAGCAGGATCACGGCCCCCAGCAGGGCCGACATCGGCAGCAGCCAGCGGTGGCCGCCGCCGACCAGCGGGCGGGCCAGATGCGGAACGGCCAGGCCGACGAACGCGATCGGGCCCGCCGCCGCGACGCCCGTCCCGGTCAGGGCCGTCGCGCCGAGGCCCCCGGTGACGCGGACGGCCGCGACGTTCTGCCCCAGGCCCCGGGCCACGTCCTCGCCCAGCGCCAGCGCGTCCAGGCCGCGGGCGGCGGCCAGCACCAGGACCGTTCCCACGACGAGGAACGGCCATATCTGACCGGCCACTTCCGCTTCCCGCCCGGTCAGCGACCCGATCTGCCAGAACCTGAACTCGTCCAGCGTCGCCGCCCGCGTCGTCAGCACCCCCGCGGTGACCGAGGCCAGCAGCGCGTTGATCGCCGCGCCCGACAGGGCCAGCTTCACCGGCGTCGCCCCGCCCCTGCCCCGTGCCGCGATCGCGTAGACCCCGACGCCCGCGGCCCCGGCGCCCGCGAACGCGAACCACACGTACGCGCCCAGCGAGTGCGCCCCGGCGTACGCGATGGCCAGTACCACCGCCACGGACGCGCCCTGGCTCACGCCCAGGATCCCGGGCTCTGCGATGGGGTTGCGCGTCAGCCCCTGCATCACCGCGCCCGCCATGCCGAGCGCCGCGCCCACCATGAGGCCGATCAGCGTCCGCGGCAGCCGCAGGTCCCGCACCACCTCCGCGTCCGGGCCCTCGCCGCCGAGGAACAGCGCGCGCCACACCTCGGCCGGGGCCACCGGGCGGCTGCCCACGGCCAGGCTCAGCAGCACGGCCGCGCCCACGGCGGCGACGGCCGCGACCACCCACCCCAGGCGCCGGGCGGCGGCGGCCGTGCCCGCGCCCGGAGGGCGGGCGAGCGGCGGGGCGACGGCGGTCATCTGCTCCTCGGCGTTCGGTGCTCGGCGGGCGGCGTGCGGGCGGGCCCGGCGCGGACTTAGGTAAGGCGAGCCTAAGCCTCCGCACGTGCCCCAGGCACAATATCCGTATGCCGCTATCTCCGCAGACGTCCCCGTTGACCGCCCCGCTCACCGTGGGCTTCGACCTCGACATGACGCTCATCGACTCCAGGCCCGGCATCAGGTCCGCCTACCGGGCCCTCTCCGCGGAGACCGGGGTGTACATCGACGCCGACCTCGCCGTCACCCGCCTCGGCCCGCCCCTGGACGAGGAGTTGGCGCACTGGTTCCCCGCCGCCGACATCCCGGCCGCCAGGGACCGCTACCGCGCCCTCTATGTGACCCACGCCATCGCCGGGACGCCCGCGCTCCCCGGCGCGCGCGAGGCCGTGGCCGCCGTCCACGGGCACGGCGGCCGGGCCATCGTCGTCACCGCGAAGTACCAGCCCAACGCCGCGCTGCACATGGAGCACCTGGGCTTCGCGCCCGACGCCGTCGTCGGCTCGCTGTGGGCCGAGGCCAAGGCGGAGGCCCTGCGCGCGCACGACGCCGCGGTGTACGTCGGCGACCACGTCGGCGACGTGCGGGGCGCCAGGGCCGCGGACGCGTTCTCGGTCGCCGTGGCCACCGGGCCCTGCCCGGCCGACGAGCTGCGCGAGGCGGGCGCGGACACGGTCCTGCCGGACCTCACCGCGTTCCCCGCCTGGCTGGAGGGCTACCTGGCCGGCGCGGAGCTCGACCCCGCCTGAGCCCCGGCCCGTTCGCCTTCCCGTTGCCCTTCCCGTTTCCCGGCGTGCTCCCGGGCCGCCTCCTGGGCGGCCCGGTCCCGCCGCCGCTGGTGGGCGACGGAACGGAGCAGGCCCGCGCCCGCGGTCGCGAAGCCGGCGCCCATCAGCATCGACACCAGATAGGCCGCCGTCGGCAGCGGGTCGGCGCCGATGAACAGCGGTACCACCGTGACCAGCGTCGCGACCGCTCCCACCGCGAAGACGACCGCCCCGACGCGCACCAGCGCGTCGCCCGGATGTGCCGCGTTCGAGTCCCTCACCCGTCCAGGGTCGCAGGTGCGCATACTCGCCCCGGCCGGGGGGCAGTGATCCTCCGAAACGGCCCGGCGGCATCTTGTCACCGGGCCGGGGGCGATTAGCCTTGGGAGGTGGCGGGCCCGTGTACTCCGAATGATTCCCAGGCCCGCCTCATTGGTGTGAAAACGAGTGCGAGGACGAGGACACGTGCCTACCGGCAAGGTCAAGTGGTTCAACAGCGAGAAGGGCTTCGGCTTCCTCTCCCGTGACGACGGCGGCGATGTCTTCGTGCACTCCTCGGCGTTGCCCAGCGGCGTGGAGGCGCTGCGGCCCGGCCAGCGTGTCGAGTTCGGCGTGGTCGCCGGCCAGCGCGGCGACCAGGCGCTGACGGTCACCCTGCTCGACCCGGTTCCCTCCCTCGCCGCGGCCCAGCGGCGCAAGCCCGACGAGCTCGCCTCCATCGTCCAGGACCTCACCACCCTCCTGGACGGCGTCTCCCAGCAGCTGGAGCGCGGCCGTTACCCCGAGAAGACCAGCGGCAGGAAGATCGCCGGGATGCTCCGCGCCGTCGCCGACCAGCTGGACGTCTGACACCGGGCGTCCGACACCGGACGTCCGACACCGGTCCGGCCTCCGGGGATCAGAGGAGGTCGGACTCCGACACCCGCGGCACCAGGCCCACATCGGCGGCCCGCGTCAGCAGTTCCCGGACGGCGGCGTGACCCGCTTCTCCCAGATCCTCGGTGAACTCGTTGACGTACAGGCCGATGTGGGCGTCGGCGACCGACCGCTCCATCTCCTGCGCGTGCGCCAGCACATACCCCCGGCCCGCCTCCGGGTCGGCCCACGCCTGCCGCACCGAGGCGCGGATCGCGTGGGTGATCTCCGCCAGCCGCTCGGCGCCCAGCGACCGCTTGGCGAGGATGGCACCCAGCGGGATCGGGTGCCCGGTGGTCCCCTCCCAGAACTCCCCGAGATCCGCGAGCCGGTGGAGTCCGTAGCGCTGGTAGGTGAAACGCGCCTCGTGGATGACGAGCCCCGCGTCCACGCGGCCGTCGCGGACCGCCGGCATGATCTCGTGGAACGGCATCACCCGCACCTCGCCCACCCCGCCCGGCACCAGCGCGGCCGTCCACAGCCGGAACAGCAGGTAGGCCGTGGACCGTTCGGCCGGGACCGCCACCGTCCTCCCCGCCAGGTCACCCGGCCCGCGCGGCGCGTTCGTCCCGTCCTGACCCCGGGTGAGGACCAGCGGCCCGCAGCCGCGACCCAGCGCGCCGCCGCACGGCAGCAGCGCGTACCGGTCCAGCACCCAGGGCAGCACGGCGTAGGACACCTTGAGGATGTCGCCCTCGCCGCGCTCGGCCATGCCGTTGGTGATGTCGATGTCCGCGAACGTCACGTCCACGGCGGGCGCCCCGGGGACCAGGCCGTGCGCCCAGGCGTGGAAGACGAAGGTGTCGTTGGGGCAGGGCGAGTAGGCGATGCCGAGCGGGTCAGCCACGGTCTCTCCAGGAGTTGACGACGGGCCAGATGGTGGTGAACGCGCCGGTCAGCGCCGCCAGCGCCTCGGGGATGCGCCAGGCGGGCCGGTCGCGGGGGCCCACGGCGTTGGAGACGGCGCGGATCTCCAGGACGGGAACGCCGTGCAGCGCGGCCGCCGTCGCCACGCCGAACCCCTCCATCGCCTCCGCCGCCGCGCCCAGGTGGCGGCCGGCCAGCTCGGCGGCGCGCCCCGCCGTGCCGGTCACCGTGGATACCGAGAGCACCGGGCCGAGCAGCGAGCCGGTGGCCACGGCCACCTGACGCGCGAGGTCCTCCGGCGGCTGGTACGTCACCACGCCGAAGCCGAGCGCCGCGACGTCCGCGAAGCCCTCGGGGGTCTCGCCGCCCAGGTCCGCCGCGACGATGGAGGAGGCGACGACGGTGGAGCCCACGGGCGCGTCCGGGGCGAAGCCGCCGCCGATCCCCGCGGAGATCACCAGGTCGTAGGCGCCGCCCGCGAGCGCCGTCGCGGTGCCCGCGGCGGCGGCGGCCGGGCCGACCCCGGCGGCCAGCACGTCGATCACCTGCCCCGGCAGCCAGAAGCGGTGCGCGTCGAGGCCCCCGGCCAGCGGCAGGCTCTCGGTCTCCGCCTCGGGCCCCGCCGCGGCCGTCACCGCGTCCCGCTCGGAGGGGACCGCGGTGATCACCAGGACACGCATCGGCGGCCCGTCAGCTCTCGGGCGTCAGGTCGACGTTCCACACGCCCTCGAACGAGCCGAACAGCCGCTCCTGGTACTCCTCCTGGGAGGAGGCCGACCAGATCGCCTCGGCGTCGTAGCCGTCGCCGACCTGCGCGACGACCAGGCGCAGCTCGCCCGGCTCCGGGAGCTGCCCCGACTGCTGGCTCTGCTGGTTCTGCTGGCGCACCGCGCGGGTGAGCTCGTCGATCTCGAAGGTCTGGTAGGTCGTGCCGAACGGGTTGGTGTCGTAGAGGATGCCGTCGTAGAAGAGCAGCCAGCCGCTGTCCGCGACCTCCGGGTCCACGCCCACCCGGAACGTGTCGCCCACCTTCGTCGTGAAGGCGGGCACGTCCTCGGCGTTCTCCAGGCACTCCTGCGTCCGGTCGACGCCGAGCGTCCCGTCGCCGTGCGCGAAGCAGTCGTCCGCGGTCTCCCGCGACTCGCTGTGGGAGCCCAGCGTGAAGTGGGCGTTCGGACTCGGCTTCTGGCAGCCCGCCAGTGCCACGAGGCCCAGCCCGACGGTGCCGGCGGCGAGGGCGGTGCGGGTGGCGCGGCGGCCCCGGCCCCGGACGGAAGCGGTCATGCCCGCAGGTTAACCCGGTTGTGGGAGGCCCGCGGGGCGGGGGTCACCTCACGCGGGGGTGCGGCGAGCCGCGCCGCGTGGCCGACAGCAGGCCCCGCAGCGTGGTCAGGGTGCCCAGCGCCACGAGGCAGGCGGCGACCGTCATCCCGAGCGTGCCGTTCAGCGGCAGCAGGATCCCTATGGCACCGCCGCCGACCCAGGCCATCTGGAGCGTCGTCTCCGAGCGCGCGAACGCGGAGGTGCGCACCACCTCGGGCACGTCCCGCTGGATCATGGCGTCCAGCGACAGCTTGCCGAGCGCCTGGCAGATCCCGGCCGTGGCGCAGACGGCGACCACCGTCACCGTCAGATAGCTCGCCGCGGCGGTGACCGTGACCGAGAGACCGAGGATCAGCACCACCAGCAGGATCAGCTCGGGCGCCCTGTCCCGGATCCAGTTCCCCATGAGGTTGCCCAGGGCGTTGCCCGTGCCGGCGGCCACCGCGACCAGGCCCAGGGAGAACGCGGCCGTCAGGCCGGACAGCGGCTCGTTGCGCAGGAGGAAGGCCAGGAAGAACAGCAGGAAGCCGGAGAGCGCCCGCAGCGAGGCGTTCGCCAGCAGCGCCTTGAACACCGGCGAGTCCACGGACCGCAGCACCCCGCCCCGGCCGCCGTCCTCCTTGGAGCTGGCCAGGACCGCCCGCGCCTCGGCCAGCTCCGCCAGGTGCACCTTCCGCTCGCCGCGCGCCAGATCCACCTGCCCCGGCAGCCGGAAGGAGAGGAACGCGCCCATCACGGTCAGCACGCAGGCGCCGTAGAGCGGCCAGCGCTCGCCGATGGCGTTGAGGCCCAGGCCGAGGGGGGCGGCGGCGCCCGCGGCGATGAGGCCGGTCAGGGTGATGCGCGCGTTGGCCTTCACCAGCGAGACCCGCTGCGGCTGGAGGCGGGGGACGACGGCGGCCCTGACGATGTTGTACGCCTTGGAGCAGACCATGACGCCCAGCGCCGCCGGGTACAGCTCCAGGCCGCCGGAGACCACGACGCTCGCGATGACCAGGGCCAGCGCGCCGCGCGCCAGCAGCGCCCCGGCCATCGCGGCCCTGCGGCCGTGCGGCAGCCGGTCGAGCAGCGGGCCGATGACGGGAGCGAGGAGGATGAAGGGGGCCATCGTCACGGCCAGGTACAGCGCGACCCGGCCGCGGGCCTCGTCCGTGGGGACGGAGAAGAAGATCGTGGAGGCCAGGGCCAGGGTGATGAGGGCGTCGCCCATCGAGTGGACCGCGTGCAGTTCGATCAGCTTGGAGAGACCCGACTCACCCGCCCCGTGCGCGTGCGTGGCACGGCGGATCCGGCGGCCCACGGCGAGGGGGACCGCGGGCAGGGCGCGCCCCGCCGCCCGGACCGTCCGGACGAAAATCCCGGAGCCCGGCCCGTTCTTCATCTCCGACGAGCTGCCAGCGGCCACGGCGCAAGCCTAAAGGCAGAACGCGCTCCGCTCTCGGCTTCTCCGGTCCCCTTTACCGGGTTTGTGCGGTCCGAACGGGGGGAGCGTCCGCGAGCTCGTGCGGCGCGGGCCAGGCGCGGGGCCCCCCGTCCGTTGCGGTAGCGTGGGCGGACGGTGCGCCTTGCCTCGTTCAGCGCGACGTCGTAGCGGTCTCGTGTCCGCTCCGTCGGCTCCGTTCGCCTCCAGGCGCCCGCCCCGGACAACGGCGTATGAGTGAGGGTGTTGTGAGCAGCGACGGGAGTGCGGCCGGAGCCGCCGATACTGCGTCCGGGTCGACGGCTGAGTCGACGGCTGAGTCGACCGATACCGCCGCGGCGGCGCGGGGCCGTGCCCCCGACCAGGCGTGCGCCGACGCGGTGGACCTGGCCCGGGACGCCGCCGCCCAGGCCGCGCACCCGCACGCGCTGGGCGACTACCTCGGCCTGGTCACCGAGGGGGACCGCCTGGTCACCCACTTCTTCGGCAGCCAGGAGCCCGGCTACCCGGGCTGGCGCTGGGGCGTCACGGTCACCCGCGCGGCGCGGGCCCGCAACGTCACGGTCGACGAGGTCGCCCTGACGCCGGGGCCCGAGGCGCTGCTCGCCCCGGACTGGGTGCCGTGGAGCGAGCGGCTGCGCCCGGGCGACATGGGCCCCGGCGACCTGCTGCCGACGGAAGGTGACGACCCGCGCCTCGAACCGGGGTTCGTCTCCGACGCCCCCGAGGCGGAGAACGGGGAGCGCGGCGACATCGCCGACGTGGTCAACGACCTGGGCCTGGCCCGTCCCCGGGTGCTGGCGTGGGAGGGCCTGAAGGAGGCGGCCGATCGCTGGGAGGAGCAGTACGGGCCGCGCACGCCGATGGCGCAGGCGGCCCCGGCCTCGTGTGTGAGCTGCGGCTTCCTGCTGCCGATGGCGGGCGCGCTGCGGCAGGCGTTCGGCGTCTGCGCCAACGAGTTCTCGCCGGCGGACGGCCGGGTGGTCTCCCTGGCCTACGGCTGCGGCGGCCACTCCGAGGCGGCCGTGATGCCCGAACACCAGCCCCCGGCCCCGCCCGTGATCGACCACCTGGGCGCCGACCCCCTGTAGCCGCCCTCCGGCGAGGGGCCGGAGGAGGCCGCATCCGGCGGCCCTGGGGCCTTGCCGTACCCGGTACTGTCGCACCCGTGACCACCGACGACACGGACGACCTCTTCGAGACCGAGCGGCTGCGGCGCAGCGTCCTGACGGCATGGGCCGATTCGCCCGCCCGGTTCAGGGAGGACGCCAACGCCGAGGAAGACCTCGCCAGGGGCGGCTACCGGGACCGCCTCGTCGTCGAACTCGCCCAGAACGCGGCCGACGCCGCCGCCCGCGCCGGCCGGCCGGGGCGGCTGCGGCTGGTGCTGCGCGACGGTGTGCTGACCATCTCCAACACCGGCCTCCCGCTGGACGCGGCGGGCGTGGAGTCGCTGTCCACGCTGCGCGCGTCCGCGAAGCGGGACGCCGAGGGCAGCGTCGGCCGGTTCGGCGTCGGCTTCGCCGCCGTGCTGGCCGTCAGCGACGAACCGGCCATCGCGGGCGCGGCGGGGGGCGTGCGGTGGTCGCTGGCGGAGGCCACCGAACTGGCGCGCGCCGCGGGCAAGGACAGCCCCCGGCTGCTGGAGGAGCTGGATCGCCGCGCCGGGCACCGGCACGCGGTCCCGCTGCTGCGGCTGCCCCTCCCGTTCGCCGGGCCCGAGCTGCCCGAGGGCCACGACACCGCCGTCGTCCTGCCGCTGCGCGACGCGGCGGCCGAGGACCTGGCGACCCGGCTGCTCGACGCCGTGGACGACACCCTGCTGCTCACGCTGCCGGGGCTCGACGAGATCACCGTGGAGACCGCGGGCGGGACGCGTTCCCTGACCAGGCGCCAGTACGGCTCCTACACGCAGATCACCGAGGAGCCCGGCCCCGCCGGGCTCGCCGTGCGCTCCACCCGCTGGCGCGTCTCGGCCGACAGCGGGGAGGCCGACCCCGGACTGCTCGCCGACCGGCCCGTGGAGGAGCGCGAACGCCGCCACTGGTCGGTGACCTGGGCCGTCCCGGTCGACGCCGAGGGCGCCCCGGCCGCGCCCGCGAGCCCGCCCGTGGTGCACGCCCCCACGCCCACCGACGACGCGCTCGGCCTGCCCGCGCTGCTGATCGCCACGTTCCCCCTGGAGCCGACCCGCCGCCATGTCGCGCCGGGGCCGCTGACCGACTTCCTGCTGGCCCGCGCCGCCGACTCCTACGCGGCGCTGCTCGCCGACTGGCGCCCGGTCACCAGCGACACCCTCGACCTGGTGCCGGGGCCGCTCGGCCGCGGGGAGCTGGACGGCGCCCTGCGCGCGCTGCTGCTCGACCGGCTGCCCGGCACCGCGTTCCTGCCCAGCGCCGCCGCCACGGCCGCCGCGCCCCCGGCCGACGACGGCGAGGGCGAGATCCCGGTCGCGCTCCGGCCCACCGAGGCCGAGCTGGTGGAACGGGCCGGGGCCGAGACCGTCTCGGTGCTGGCCGAGCTGTTCCCCGTGCTGCTTCCCGCCGGGCTCGAACGCCGGGCCGAGCTGCGCGTCCTGGAGGTCGCCCGGGTCTCGCTCGGCGAGATCATCGACCGGCTCGCGGGCGTCGAGCGTCCGCCCTCCTGGTGGTGGCGGCTGTACGAGTCGCTCGCGGGCGTCGACCCCGAGCTCCTGAGCGGCCTGCCCGTGCCGCTGGCCGACGGCCGCACCACCATCGGCCCGCGCCGCGTGCTGCTTCCCGCGCCCGGCACCGAGCCCGCCGCCCTGGGCCGCTTCGGGCTCAAGGTCACCCACCCCGACGCGGCGCACCCGCTGCTGGAGAAGCTGGGCGCGAGCCCCGCCACGCCACGCGCCGTGCTGGCGACGCCCCAGGTGCGGTCCGCCGTGGCCGCCTCGGCGGACGTGGACGTGTGGGACGAGGACGCCATCCCGGCCGCGGAGCTGGCCGAGACCGTGCTCGGCCTGGTCCGCGACGCCGGGCTGGAGCCGGGCGACGAGCCGTGGCTCGCCGCCCTGGCCCTGCCCGACGAGGACGGCGAGCTGACCCCGGCCGGCGACCTGGTCTACCCGGGCAGCCCGTTCCAGGAGGTCATCCGGGAGGGGGAGCTCGCGGCCTGCGATCCGGAGCTGGCGGCCCGCTGGGGCGAGCGGCCGCTGACCGCCGTGGGTGTCCAGGCCGACTTCGCGCTGATAGCGGCGGAGGACGTCGTCCTGGACCCGGACGAGCTCGAACCCCGGGACGCCGACTACGCCGAGCCCGACGACGTGGGGCTGCTCGACGCCGTGGACGTGTGGTGCGAGGACACCCTGGACGCGCTGCCCGACGCGCCGCTGCCGCCGGTCGCCGCCGAGGTGGTGGCCGTCCGCGACCTGGAGCTGGTGGCCGACGACCAGTGGCCGCGGGTGCTCTCCCTGCTCTCGCGGTCCGCCTTCCGCGCGGCGCTGACCACGCAGGTCCGCGTGCGGATGCCGGAGGGGACGGTCGAACGCGCCCGCTCCTACACCGCCTGGTGGCTGCGGGGCGCCCCCGTCCTGGACGGCCGCCGCCCCGCCGGGCTGCGCTCGGCCACCGGCGACCCGCTGCTGGCGGGTCTGTACGAGGACGCCGACACCGCACAGGTGGACGAGGAGGTGCTGCACGCGCTGGGCGTGCGCACCACGGCGCGCGCCCTGCTCGCCGAGCCGGGGGGCGCCGCCGACCTGCTGGCCCGCCTCGCCGACCCGGAGCCGCCCGTCACCCCGGCCCAGCTCCACGGCCTGTACGCGCTGCTGGCGGAGCTCGACCCCGAGGAGGTCACGCTCCCCGACCGCCTGCGCGCCGTGGTGGACGGCGAGCCCCGGGTTGTGGACGCGGGGGAGGCGCTGGTCGCGGACGCCCCCGACCTGCTGCCGCTGGCCGGGGGGCGCGCGCTGCTCCCCGTTCCGCCGCCGCTGGCCGCCGCGCTGTCCGCGGTGCTGGAGGTGCGCCCGCTGGGCTCCGCGCTGGCGGCCGAGCCGCCGGGGGACGGGCATCGGCGCGAGGTGCCGGACGCGGCCCGCGAGCTGCTCGGCCCCGGCGTCCCCGCCACCTATGTCGAGCACGAGGAACTGGTCGTGGACGGCGTCGAGTTGGAGTGGCGCCTGCTGCCCGACGGCACGCTGCACGCGGCGACCTTCGAGGGCCTGGCCGCGGGTCTCGCCTGGGCGACGGCCCAGTGGCCGCGCCGCTTCGAGCTGGCCGCGCTGCTGGAGGACCCGGAGCGGGCGGAGGAGTTGGAGACGGCCAGGTGGTTCGACTGAGCGGGGCGGTCCGGCCGGGCTGACGGAACGTCAGTCCGTGGGGCTCCCCGCGTCCGTCCCCGGCTCGGTCGCGGCCTCGCGGCGCCGCGCCGCCGCTATGGCCGCCTCGCGGCGGCGCACGTACCAGTGGCCGAAGACGCCGAGCCCGGTGCCCGCCGCGCAGGTCCACAGCCACCAGGTGTGGCCGTGGTCCGCGAACCAGCCGTAGAACGGGATCTGCGCGACGAACAGCACCGCCCACACCGCCGTCCCCACGAGGACGGTGGTGACGACGTCTCCCTCGAACGGCTCCGGCGCCTGCCGCTTGCCGTTGGTCCAGTCACCCCAGCGCATTCCCGCAGCCTACCGCCGCGGCACCGTCCCACCGGAGCCCGGCGGTTCACTCGAATGGGCAAGCGGGAATGTAGACATGCGTCCTATGGTTTATATTTCGTTAGGCAAGCTAACGAGCGATGGCGGTGGACATGCCCAGTGCGAACCCGGAAGGCCCCGACGACGTCGCCGCGGTGAACACGCTGCGGATCGGCGTTCTCAGGCTCTCCCGCCGCATGCGTCACCTCAGTGGCGACCGCACGCTCAGCCTCGCCGAGCTCTCGGCGCTCGGCACGCTCGCCCGGTGCGGTCCCCTGACCCCGGGTGAGCTGGCCCGCAAGGAGCACGTCCAGCCGCCGTCGATGACCCGCATCATCGCCCTGCTCCAGGAGCGGGGCCTCGTCGGGCTCGAAGGGCACCCGGGGGACAGACGCCAGAAGGTCGTCGCCCCCACCGACGAGGCCGAGGCCGTTCTCGCGGCCAGCCGCGGCCAGCGCAACGCCTGGCTGTCGCAGCTCGTCGGGGAGCTGGACGAGGAGGAGTGGGCCGCCCTCCGCGCCGCCGCCCCCGTTCTGCACAAGCTCGCGCACCTCTAGCGCGTCGCCGACGAGGGCCGGGAGGACCACGACCACTGACGGGACAGACAGGACACACCGCACGAAGGAGAGTTCCCCTTGAGTCCGGGACCCGGAGCTGACTCCGCACCCGCATCCCTGACCACGACCGACAAGATATCCACCTTCGGCTCCTTCCGGGTCCGCAACTACCGGATCCACTTCCTGGGCTCCTCCGTCTCCAACATCGGGACGTGGATGCAGCGCATAGCCCAGGACTGGCTGGTCCACGAACTGACCGGCTCGGCCGCCGCCGTCGGCATCACCACGGCACTCCAGTTCCTCCCGATGCTGGTCTTCGGCCTCTACGGCGGCGTGCTCGCCGACCGCTTCGACAAGCGGAAGCTGATGCTGGGGACGCAGGCCGTGATCGGCCTCGCCGGACTCACCCTGGCCGCGCTGACGTTCAGCGGGGTGGTGAACGTCTACCACGTGTACACGATCGCGTTCGTCGTCGGCCTCGCGACCGTGGTCGACAACCCGGCCCGCCAGGCGTTCGTCTCCGAGATGGTCGGCCCCGGGCTGCTGCGCAACGCCGTCTCGCTCAACTCAGCGAACTTCCAGTCCGCCCGCCTGATCGGCCCGGCCATCGCCGGCATCGTGATCACCACGGTGGGGAGCGGATGGGCGTTCCTCTACAACGGCCTGTCGTTCATCGCGCCCATCACGGGCCTGCTGCTGATGCGGGTCTCGGAGCTGACGCCGATCGAGCGCGCCCCGCGCCGCAAGGGACAGCTGCGCGAGGGCGTGCGGTACGTCGGAAGCCGCCCGGAGCTGCTGTGGCCCATCGTGCTGATGGGGTTCATCGGCACCTTCGGCTACAACTTCCCGATCTGGCTGGTCGCCTTCACCGACCAGGTCTTCCACGCCGAGGCCGGGACCTACGGCCTGTTCAACTCCCTGATGGCCATCGGCTCCGTGGCGGGCGCGCTGCTGGCCGCCCGGCGGGGCAGCCGGCGGATGCGGTTCACGGTGGGCGCGGCGGCGCTGTTCGGCGTGCTGCTGATCGTCGCGGCGGGCGCCCCGACGTTCCTGGTCTTCGCCGCCCTGCTGCCGGTGATCGGGGTGGTCTCCATGACGTTCCAGGTGACCGCCAACATCGGCCTCCAGCTCAACAGCGATCCGGCCATGCGCGGCCGGGTGCTCAGCCTCATGATGATGGTCTTCGTCGGCGGCTCCCCGTTCGGCGGGCCGCTGACCGGCTGGCTGTGCGACACCTTCGGCGCCCGGGTCGGGCTGCTCACGGGCGGCGCGGTCTGCGCGGCGGCGGCGCTCGGCGTCGCCCTGGTGCTGGCCAGGATCGGCGGCCTGCGGCTGCGGATCAGCCTGCGCGCCGGGCAGCGCGGCGTGGCGCTGGTGCCCCGCGACCCGGAGGAGCTGACCGCTACGGCCTGACGGGCTCCGGCGCGATCCGCCGGGCCAGGACCTGGCCCGGCCAGTCGCCGCGCGCGGTGAAGCGCTCGGTGGGGGTGAAGCCCTGGCCGCGGTAGTACGCGACGAGCCGCCCGTCGTCGCCCGCGTAGCAGTCGACGCGGAGCAGGCCGATCCCCTGCCGCCGGGTCTCGGCGACGGCGTGCGCCAGCAGGGCGCCGCCGACGCCGCGGCCCGCGAAGCGGCGGTCGGTCACGAGCAGGTGCACGTACGCCTCGGGCTCGTCGGCGGGGGCCACATAGGGGG
>NZ_LAVK01000001.1 GCF_001083795.1 Streptomyces sp. SBT349 | reverse complement strand
CCCCGGCCGCGACGGGTCAGCCCCGCAGCCAGGCGGCCGTGTCCGGCGGCAGCAGGCCCGCGTCGTCCAGGGGGCCACTGCTGAGCAGGACGGCTGTGTGGGCGGGGAGCCGGGCAGGCTCCGCCGCCAGGTTGACGGCACAGATCAGCCCGTCGCCGCGGGCGAAGGCGAGCAGGCCCGGCTGGGCGTCCAGCCAGGTCAGCTCCTCCGCGCCGGGGGCCGCGCTCCAGCCGCGCCGCAGCCGCAGGGCGGTGCGGTAGAGGGCGAGCATGGAGTCCGGGTCGGCCTCCTGCCGTGCGGCGGTGTAGGGCGCCCAGTCCCCTGGCTGGGGCAGCCAGGGGTCGGCGCCGCCGAAGCCGTAGGGCGGTTCGGTCC
This sequence comes from Streptomyces sp. SBT349, assembly GCF_001083795.1. GTDB lineage: Bacteria > Actinomycetota > Actinomycetes > Streptomycetales > Streptomycetaceae > Streptomyces. The sequence goes on along the minus strand of NZ_LAVK01000001.1, from coordinate 84,783 downwards.
CCTCCCAGGGCAGCGGAACGCGGCAGCCGTCGCGGCCCGGGTCGACGCCGCCCGACCTGGAGTGCATGGGGTCGGCGATGCGGTCCCGCGGGATGTCCGCCTCGGGCAGGCCGAGTTCCTCGCCCTGGTACAGGTAGACCGCGCCGGGCAGGGCGAGGCTCAGGAGGGCGGCGGCGCGGGCCCTGCGGGTGCCGAGCTCCAGGTCGGTGGGGGTGTCGAAGCGCTTGGCCGCGAAGGCGAACCCGGTCTCCTCGCGGCCGTACCGGGTGACCGTGCGGGTGACGTCGTGGTTGCACAGCACCCAGGTGGCGGGCGCCCCGACGCCGGAGTGGGCGGCCAGCGTGGAGTTGACGGAGTCGCGCAGCCGCTCCGGCTCCCAGGGGCAGGAGAGGAAGTCGAAGTTGAACGCGGTGTGCAGCTCGTCGGAGCGCAGGTACCGGGCGAAGCGCTCGACGTCGGGCAGCCACAGCTCGCCGATCAGCACGCCGTCGTACCGGTCGGCGACGGCCCGCCAGGAGCGGTAGATGTCGTGCAGCTCGTCGCGGTCCACATAGGGGTGGGGGTCGCGGGCCGGATCGAAGTCCGGCAGGTCCGGGTCCTTGGCGAGCAGGGCGGCGGAGTCGATGCGGATCCCGGCGGCGCCGCGGTCGAACCAGAAGCGGAGGATGTCCTCGTGCTCCTCGCGGACGCGCGGGTGGGACCAGTTGAGGTCCGGCTGTCCCGGCGCGAAGAGGTGGAGGTACCACTCCCCCGGGCTGCCGTCCTCGGCCTTGGTCCGGCTCCACGCCGGGCCGCCGAACTCCGAGCGCCAGGCGTTGGGCGGCTCGTCGCCGCGGGGACCGCGGCCGGGGCGGAAGTGGAAGAGGTCGCGCTCCGGGCTGCCCGGCAGTGCGGCGAGCGCCTCGCGGAACCACGGGTGCTCGTCCGAGACATGGTTGGGGACGACGTCGACGATGGTCCGCAGACCGAGCTGGCGCGCCTCGGAGATCAGCTTCTCCGCCTCGTCCAGGGTGCCGAACGCCGGGTCGATGGCGCGGTAGTCCGTCACGTCGTACCCGCCGTCGGCGAGCGGGGAGACGTACCAGGGTGTGAACCACAGCGCCTCGACCCCGAGTGAGGCCAGGTACGGCAGCCGGGCGCGGACGCCGGCGAGGTCACCGGTGCCGTCTCCGTCGCCGTCGGCGAAGCTGCGGACATAGACCTGGTAGATGGCAGCGGTCCGCCACCATGCGGAGGGGTTGTGCGGCACGGGCCGTCCTTTCGGTGAACAGGGCTGTGGGGTGATCAGCCTTTGAGGCTGCCCGCGGTGAGGCCGGCGAGAATATGGCGCTGGAATATCAGGAAGATCACCACCAGCGGAATGCTGGCCAGGACCAGACCCGCGATCAGCAGGTTGAGCGAGGTCGTGTCGGCGATCCGCTGGAGATAGACGGTGATGGGCTGCTTGGCCGGATCCGGGAGAACAACGAGCGGCCACAGGAAATCGCGCCAGAGTGCGGTGATCGAGAGGATCGACACCACGGCGATGATGGGCCGGGACAGGGGCAGCGTGATGCGCCACATGGCGGTCAACGGCCCCGCGCCGTCGATTCTGGCGGCGTCCAGGAGATCGTCGGGTATCTGGTCGAAGAAATTCTTCAGGACGTAGATGTTGAACGCGTTGGCCGCCGCCGGCAGCCATACCGCGGCCGGTTCGTTGATCAGGTTGATTCCGAGCAGCGGCACGTCCGAGACGGTGAGATAGGTCGGGATCAGCAGCACCGTGGCGGGCACCATCAGGGTGACGAGCATCAGCCCGAGAATGAGGTTCCCGAAGCGGGGCCTGAGCTTGGACAGGGCGTAGGCCGCGGGCAGCTGGATGGCGAGGCTGAGGAGCCAGGCGCCGCCGATCAGGACCAGGGTGTTGCCGAAGTACTTGGCCAGGTCCAGCTCGTCCCAGGCGTCGGTGTAATTGCCCGGATGCCACTCCTCCGGAATGTAGGTGGGTGGAGTGCGGGCCAGCTCGGGGGAGCTCTTCATGCCGCCCGTCGTCATCCAGTACAGCGGGATGACGAAGGCCACGGTGAACGCCAGCAGCGCGACGGCCAGCATGGACCAGTACACGAGCCGGCCGCGCGGTGTCTTCAGAACCGCGGGGCGAACCAGGGTACGCACCAGGATCTCCTCTCAGCTCTGCTGGCTGCGGGTGACCCGCAGATAGGCGGCGGAGAAGACGGCGAGCACGAGAAGAAGGAGCAGGCTCATCGCGCTTGCCGCGCCGAAATTGTTGTAGACGAACGCATAGCGGTAGACCAGGAGCATCACCGTGACCGTGGAATCCTGCGGACCGCCACCGGTCATGACGAAGGGCTCGGTGAACACCTGCATCGTCGCCACGATCTGCAACAGCAGCAGCATCAGGATCACGAAGCGCGTCTGCGGGACGGTCACATGCCACAGCCTCCGCCACACGTTCGCCCCGTCGAGCTCCGCGGATTCGTACAGCTCACCGGGGATGGTCTGGAGGGCCGCCAGATAGATGAGTGTGGCGGTGCCCATATTGGCCCAGGTGGAGACGATCACCAGCGCGATCAGCGAGGTGTCCGAGGAGTTGAGCCACTCGGAGGTCGGCAGGTGGGCGGCGCCGAGGACCTCGTTGATGAGCCCGCCCTCCGGCAGATAGAACCAGCGCCACATCAGCGCCACGACCACCGGCGGGAGCATCACCGGGAGGTAGACGAGAACGCGGAAATAGGCGCGGGCATGCCGGAATTCGTTGATGAGCACGGCGGTGACGAACGGGACACCGAAGCCGAGCACCAGCGCGTAGAGGGTGAACAGCGCGCTGTTGCGCCAGGCGGTGGCGAACAGCGGGTCCTCGAAGACGTACTGGAAATTCTCCAGGCCGACCCAGCTGGACCCGCGGACGAAGTTCACCTCCTGGAAGCTGAGGATCACACTGCGGATGACCGGGTACCAGGCGAAGAGCGCGAAGACGATGAGGGCGGCGCACAGGAAGCCGTACGCGGTGGCGTTCTCCGCGAGCCGGCGCCGCCGCTGAGGGCCGCGGCGCCGGCTGTCGGGCCCGTGACGCTTGGTCACGGAAGCGGGCGCGGTCATGTCAGGCCGTGCCGTACATCCGGTTGACGGCGTCCTCGGCCTGGTCGAGCAGCCCCTGGATGTCGGCGTCCTGCTCGGTCAGCACCCCCTGCACGACGTTGTCCAGCAGGGCGTAGACCTCCTGGGCCCGGGGCGGCTCGATCCGGCCCGGGATCGAGGTGGCGCCGTCCATGAACGGCTGGACATTGCCCACCGGGACGTTGGCGTGCTCGGCCTTCAGGGCCTCGACGGCCTCACGGGTGGCGCCGTCCGCCCAGATGTCGGGGGTGGGGGGCATCGGCAGGCCGACGGGGAGGTCCTTCCCCAGGTAGTCCTGGATGCGCCGCTCGATCTCGTCGGCGTTGACGAAGCGCCACTGGAGCCAGGTGAGGGCGGCCTCGATCTGCTCGTCGGAGGCGTTGGCGTTGATCATGTAGCCCTCGCCGCCGATCAGCGTGCCCTGGCCGTCGGGGATGGAGGCCAGGCCCAGGTTCTCGTAGGTCCCCTCGTACTGACGGACGATCGTGGGGATGTTGTCGGGCGCCGCCACATACATGCCGAGCTGGCCCGCACCCATCTGGATCATCAGGTCCTCGCAGGTGCGCAGCTGCTCGCTGCCCATGGAGTCGTCCTCCCAGCGCATGGCCTGGAGGTTCTCCAGCAGCTCCACCGTCTCGGGGGTGTTGAACGCCGCCTGCCACTCCTCGCCGTCCTGCTCGGCGACCTGGCCGCCCTTGGAGTAGATCTCGCTGGTCAGGTGCCAGCCGCCGGTGTTCTCCGTGGTGCACTCGCCATAGCCGACCACGCCGCCGCCCAGCCCGGCGATCGCGTCCGATGCCTCGCGCACCTCTTCCCAGGTGGTGGGCGGGGTGTCGGGGTCGAGCCCGGCCTCCTCGAACAGATCGCGGTTGTAGAGCAGCCCCATCGAGTAGTTGGCGGTCGGGATGCCGAACTGGCGGCCCTCCGCGTCCTGGAACACCTCGTGCAGTTCGGGGCGTATCTCCTCGAACTCGGGGTGGGCGGACAGGAAGTCGGTGATGTCGGCGGCGTAGCCCTGCTCGATCAGGCGGGCCGGGTCCGTGAAGTAGACATAGAAGACGTCCTCCAGTTCGCCACCGGCGATCCTGGTGTTGAACGTCTCCGGCTCCATGAAGCCCTCGTGCGGGACGATGTCGATCTCCGGGTGCGCCTCCTCGAACAACGCCACCTCCGTGTTGAACACCTCGAGCTCCAGCGCGTCGGTGTTCGGTGGCATCCCGTTGATATTCAGTTCGACTCTGCCGTCCTCACTTCCGCCCTCGTCGTCCGAGGAGCAGGCGGACAACGTGACGGCGAGGACGGCGGCGGTCGCGACAGCGGTCCGCGCATGCCGGTAGGCGCTGGGTGACATCGGTGACCCCTTTGTGAGCATGGCCGGGAAGTGCGCACACTCAACCACCGATGCCAGCAGCGCGCAATATACTGAGCAGAAGTTGCAAAAAGTTGACTGCTACGCGCCGCCCCTGCGGGGAGCGGGGCCGGTGGACTCGCGCACGACGAGCTCAGGTTCGAACAGGAGTTCGTCGCGGGAGACGTCCCTCCCCCCGAACTGCGCCACCAGCACCTCGACCGCGGCGCGGCCGATCGCCTCGATCGGCTGGCGCACCGTGCTCAGCGGAGGAGAGGTGCACGGCATCAGGGAGGAGTCGTCGAAGCCGACCACCGACAGGTCGTCGGGCACCGCGAGCCCGCGCCGCCTGGCCGCCCGCACCGCGCCCAGGGCGATCACGTCGCTGGCGCAGATCACGCCCGTCACGCCGCGGTCGAGCAGCGTGGAGGTGGCCGCCTGACCTCCCTCAAGCGTGTACATGGCGCGGGCCACCCGCTCGTCCGGCAGCTCCCCGCCGCTCGCCTGCGCCGCGGCCTTCGCGGCGGCGAGCTTGCGGTGGGAGGGGATGTGGTCGCTCGGCCCCAGCACCAGGCCGATCCGCTCGTGCCCGAGCGAGACCAGGTGGCGCCACGCCTGCTCCACCGCCACCGCGTCGTCGCAGGAGACCTGCGGGAACCCGAGTCCGGGCACCGAGGCGTTGATCAGCACCACGGGCAGCCGGCGCTCGGCGAGCAGCCGGTAGTGCTCGTGGGAGGCGTCCGCCTGCGCGTACAGGCCGCCGGCGAACACCACGCCCGACACCTGCTGCTGGAGCAGGAGATCGACATAGTCCGTCTCCTGGATGCCGCCCGGCGTCTGCGTGCAGAGCACCGGGACGAGGCCGCGCTGCGCCAGCACGCCGCCGAGCACCTCGGCGAAGGCGGGGAAGATCGGGTTCTGGAGCTCGGGAAGGACCAGGCCGACGAGCCTGCCGCGCTCCCCGCGCAGCTGGGTCGGCCGCTCGTACCCCAGCACGTCCAGCGCGGTGAGCACGGCCTGCCGTGTGGCCTCGGAGACCCCCGGCTTACCGTTGAGGACCCGGCTGACCGTGGCCTCGCTCACGCCCACCTTCTGTGCCACCTGGGCAAGTCGTCGCGTCATGACCGCAAGAATAACGCAAGCACTGCAAGCAAATTGCGTGCATAGGTCAACCACCGGAACGGCAGGGTCGGCGCCGCAAGCAGAGGTTAGCCTTACCTATGTGAGCGTCTGCACGATCGCTTCCCTCGCGGGCTCCGAGCCCCTCGCCGGCACGGCCGCCCTCGCCGCCACCTGGCTGCTGATCGAGCAGCCGGGGCCCTGGGGCGCCAAGGCCCTGGTCGAGAGCCGTCTGGACCGGGCCGTCGGCCGGGCCCTGACCGCGGCGACGGACTCCACCGGCGTGCGGGCCGCCCTCATCCGCCGCCCCGGCCGCGCCCCGGCCGGCCGCCGGGTCTTCGTGGCCCACACCGCTCCCGGCAACGCCTGGATCCGCACCACCGCGGACGCCGACCCCCTCGCGCTGCCCGCCCTCGACTTCGCCCGCCTCGGCGCGGGCCACCACGACGGCCTGTGGGAGCCCCACTCCGGCCCGCCCCTCACCCTCGTCTGCACCAACGGCACCCGCGACCGGTGCTGCGCCCTCCTGGGCCGCCCGCTGGCCGCCGAGCTCACCGCGGCGGGGGGCGCCGACGTCTGGGAGATCACCCATCTCGGCGGCCACCGCTTCTCCCCCACCCTCCTCACCCTGCCGCACGGCTACGCCTACGGCCGGATGACGCCGGTCGCCGTCAAGTCGGTGGTGACCGCGCTCGCCGAGGGCCGCGTGAGCACCGACGGCTGCCGCGGCCGTTCCACCTGGGACCGCCCGGGGCAGGCCGCCGAGCTCGCGGTGCGCGCGCTCACCGGCGAGAGCGGCGCCGACGACCTGACCGCGGTCACCGCGGGCACCACTCCCGCCTGGACGGTCACCGTCGCCCACCGCGACGGCCGCCGCTGGCGGGTGGCCGTCACCGAGGAGACCACCGGGGAGCGGGCCCCCGCCTCGTGCGACGCGGCCCCGGGCCCCGTCTCCCGGATGAACGCAGCCAGCGTCGAACGGATCGCGGGGACCGGGCGGAACGGGCGGACCGGGCCGGCGGGGTAGCCGTCCCGGGTCTCAGGTGTCGATGCGGGAGCGGTCCAGCGTCGCCGCCGAGCTGGCGATGAACTCGCGCCGGGGCGCGACCTCGTTCCCCATGAGCAGGCTGAACGCCTCCTCCGCCGCCTCCAGATCGCTGATGTTGATCCGGCGGAGCGTGCGCTTGCGCGGGTCCATGGTGGTCTCCGCGAGCTGGTCGGCGTCCATCTCGCCCAGGCCCTTGTAGCGCTGGATCGACTCCTTGTGGCGGACCTTTCTGCGGTCCAGGGCCCGCAGCGTGTCCCGCAGCTCCTGGTCGGAGTAGGTGTACACGTACTTGTCCTGGCCGCGCTTGGGGTTGCTCAGCTCGATGCGGTGCAGCGGCGGCACGGCCGAGAACACCCGCCCCTGCTCGACCATCGGCCGCATGTAGCGCTGGAAGAGGGTCAGCAGCAGGCAGCGGATGTGCGCGCCGTCGACATCGGCGTCGGCGAGGAAGATCACCCGGCCGTAACGCGCCTGGTCGATGTCGAACGTCCTCCCCGACCCGGCTCCTATCACCTGGATGATGGCGCCGCACTCGGCGTTCTTGAGCATGTCCGAGACCGAGGACTTCTGCACGTTGAGGATCTTGCCTCGGATCGGCAGCAGCGCCTGGAACTCCGAGTTCCGGGCGAGCTTGGCCGTGCCCAGCGCGCTGTCGCCCTCCACGATGAACAGCTCGCTGCGGTCCACCTCGTCGCTGCGGCAGTCGGCGAGCTTCGCGGGCAGCGACGAGGACTCCAGGGCCGTCTTGCGGCGCTGGGCCTCCTTGTGCTGCCGGGCCGCGATGCGGGTGCGCGCCGCCGCCACGATCTTGTCCAGGACGGCACGGACCTGCTGCTTGGCGTCGCGCTTGGTCGAGGTCAGGACCTCCTTGAGCTCCTTGGCCACCACCGTGGACACGATCCTGGCCGCCGCCGAGGTGCCGAGCACCTCCTTGGTCTGCCCCTCGAACTGGGGCTCGGCCAGCCGGACGGTCACGACGGCCGTGAGGCCCTCCAGCGCGTCGTCCTTGATGATGTCGTCCTCGGCCACGCGCAGGAGCTTGGTGGCGCGCAGCACGTCGTTGACGGTGGTCCGCAGCGCGCGCTCGAACCCGGTCACGTGGGTGCCGCCCTTGGGGGTGGCGATGATGTTGACGAACGACTTCAGCGTCGTCTCGTACCCGGTGCCCCAGCGCATCGCGATGTCCACCTCGAGGTCGCGCTTGACCTCGGTGGGAATCATGTGGCCGCGGTCGTCCAGGACCGGCACGGTCTCCTTGAACGAGCCCTGGCCGGTCAGCCGCAGCACGTCGCAGACCGGCTTGTCGGACGCCAGGTACTCGCAGAACTCGCTGATGCCCCCGTCGAAACGGAAGACCTCCTCGGTCGGCTCGGCGCCGTCCACCCGCCGCTCGTCACGCACGGTGATGGTCAGCCCCGGCACGAGGAACGCCGTCTGGCGGGCCCTGGCGTGCAGGTTCTCCAGGGAGAGCCTGGCGTCCTTCAGGAAGATCTGCCGGTCCGCCCAGTACCGCACGCGGGTGCCGATGCGCGTCTTGGGGATCTTCTTCCCCTTGAGCAGGCCGCTGGTGGGGTCGAACGGGGCGTCCGGACCCCAGTCGGTGAAGATGCCCGGGGTGCCGCGCCGGAAGCTGATGGTGTGCGTCCGGCCGCCGCGGTCCACCTCGACGTCCAGACGGGCTGAGAGCGCGTTCACCACGGAGGCGCCCACGCCGTGCAGGCCGCCGGAGGCCGCGTAGGAGCCCCCGCCGAACTTCCCGCCGGCGTGCAGTTTCGTCATGACGACCTCCACGCCCGACAGCCCCGTCTTGGGCTCCACGTCGACCGGGATGCCGCGCCCGTTGTCCCTGACCTCGACCGAGCCGTCCTCGTGCAGGAACACCTCGATGCGGTCGCAGTGCCCCCCGAGCGCCTCGTCCACGGAGTTGTCGATGATCTCCCACAGGCAGTGCATCAGCCCGCGGCTGTCCGTCGACCCGATGTACATGCCGGGGCGCTTGCGCACCGCCTCGAGGCCCTCCAGAACCAGCAGGTGCCGCGCGGTGTAGTTGCCTCCCGGATCTGATCCGGTCAGCAGTGCGGTTGATGGCACGGACGTGTCGGCGGTCACGCAGTTCGCTCCTCGCTGAATCCTGACGGGTGGCGGAGTGCCGCTCAGAGGGTACCGAGGCCCTGTAGAGCGGTTGTGCAGCTACCCGAGAAGTATCAGGGTAGCCGAGAGTCGCTCATGCGTTCGATAACTCGGGCGGGTGACGCCAAGCTCACGTTCCCTTCGAGGCATGAACCATTTAGGCTCCGGGCACGTCCTCCTGAACGAAGGAGGCGTGGCCGGGTACACGGAAGTAGCCGGAATAAGAAGCACCAGACAACGCTTACACGAAACATCTACCGCAATACGGCTCATTCGCCGCCAACCGGCAGCGTTCGGCCCATCTCGGAAGATTTTTTCCAAACGAGAAGCCGCGAGCGGGAACGTTCTCGGCCTGGTTGGATGTTGTCCCTGGTACGACAGCTCGTCGAGCTAGAGAAGAGGCGACGTGACTACTGTTCTGACCCCCGCGACCCCGCTGACGGCTGGGGACCGCTGCGATCGCTGTGGTGCCCAGGCGTACCTCCGCGTGGTCCTCATCAGTGGCGGAGAGCTGCTGTTCTGCGCCCACCACGGCCGCAAGTTCGAGCCGGAGCTCAAGAAGATCGCCGCCGAGATACAGGACGAGACGGAGAAGCTGACGGCTACTCCCGCGTCCGCCAACGACGAGGAACGATGATCTGACGTCTCGCGTCTCGACTCCGACGGGCTCCGTCCGGCCGCCCACGCCGGACGTCGGGCGGTCACCTCCACGCCACCCCGGGTGACCGCCCGCGGCCTTGTCGGAACAGGCCGGCGCCCGACCGGGCCCGGCCCGCCCGGCCCACCGGGGCGACATGCCAGCCGGGACCGACGTGCTCTTCGTGATCGGGCCGGTCCGCTCGACCCCCCTGATCCGCCTGATCCCCCTGGTCGCCCAGCAGCTCGGCGACCGCGGCCCCGTGCGTGTAGACGCCGGGGCGCCCCGGTTCCCCGCAGCCCGCGCCCCAGGAGACCAGGCCCACCAGCCGTCCTCGCGCCACCAGCGGGCCACCGCTGTCCCCCTGGCAGGCGTCCCTGCCGCCCTCGGGAGCGGCCGCGCACACCATCCAGCGGGCGTCGAAGGGGGCACTCTCGGCGCCCGCGTAGGCGCGCTCACAGGCGGCCGCGTCCATCAGCCGCACCCCCGCCGCCCTCAGCCCCCGCGCATACGCGCCGTCACCGGTGTCCCCCCAGCCGAAGACGCGGGCGGGTGTTCCCGGCGCGTAGACCGGATCGTCAGCATCGGACACCGGACGGATGACGTCTTCCGGGGGAAGCTCGGCGGCGAGCGTCAGCAGCGCCAGATCCCCCGCGTGCGTCCGCTGGTCATAGCCGGAGCTGACCCGCACCGCCACCACCGGCACCTCCCGCCCTCCGGGGCCCGAGAGCTCGTCGCGTCCGGCGATCACCGCCAGGTCGGCGGCCCGCTCCGGGGTGGTGCCGCCCACCGGACGGCGCAGACAGTGAGCGGCCGTGACCACGGTGCGTGGGCCGACCACCGCCCCGCCGCAGAACTGCCCGGCCCGCTCGGGCCCGAAGAGCTCACGGCTGCCCAGGGCCACCGCCCACGGATGGTCGGCGACCCGCGCCGGATCGCCGCCGACGACCGCCGCCCCGGCCGCGAGGGAGTACGTCGGCGGCAGGGCCGCGGGGAGCACGAGCAGCAGGGCTGTGAACAGCGGCCGGGACGGGCGACGCATGAGGGCTCCAGACCGTACGGGGTCGTCTCACCACCCAGCGTCATGGCGACGGCCGCGGTGCGCATCCGGAGAGCGCCCGCGGCCGTCGCCTGTGCGCGGTGCCCGGGGGCCCGCGGCGTTCCTCAGCCCGGATGTGCCTCAGTCCAGGTAGTCGCGGAGAACCTGCGACCGGGAGGGGTGGCGGAGCTTGGACATGGTCTTGGACTCGATCTGGCGGATCCGCTCGCGTGTCACGCCGTAGACCTTGCCGATCTCGTCCAGCGTCTTGGGCTGGCCGTCGGTGAGACCGAACCGCATGGAGACCACGCCGGCCTCGCGCTCGCTCAGGGTGTCGAGCACGGAGTGCAGCTGCTCCTGGAGCAGCGTGAAGCTGACGGCGTCGGCGGGAACCACGGCCTCGGAGTCCTCGATGAGGTCACCGAACTCGCTGTCGCCGTCCTCGCCGAGCGGGGTGTGCAGCGAGATCGGCTCACGGCCGTACTTCTGGACCTCGACGACCTTCTCGGGTGTCATGTCGAGCTCCTTGGCCAGCTCCTCCGGAGTCGGCTCGCGGCCCAGGTCCTGGAGCATCTGGCGCTGGACGCGCGCGAGCTTGTTGATCACCTCGACCATGTGCACCGGGATGCGGATCGTGCGCGCCTGGTCGGCCATGGCCCGGGTGATCGCCTGGCGGATCCACCAGGTCGCATAGGTGGAGAACTTGTAGCCCTTGGTGTAGTCGAACTTCTCGACCGCCCTGATCAGGCCCAGGTTCCCCTCCTGGATCAGGTCGAGGAACAGCATGCCGCGGCCGGTGTAGCGCTTGGCGAGGGAGACCACCAGGCGGAGGTTGGCCTCCAGCAGGTGGTTCTTCGCGCGGCGGCCGTCCTCGGAGATGACCTCCAGCTCGCGCCTGAGCTTGGGGGCGATCTTGTCGGAGCTGGCCAGCTTGTCCTCGGCGAAGAGGCCCGCCTCGATGCGCTTGGCGAGCTCGACCTCCTGCTCCGCGTTCAGGAGCGGGACCTTGCCGATCTGCTTCAGGTAGTCCTTGACCGGGTCGGCGGTGGCGCCCGCCGCCGCCACCTGCTGCGCCGGGGCGTCGTCCTCGTCGTCGTCCGAGAGAACGAAGCCCTCGTTCTCCTGCTTGCCCGTCGCCTCGGGGCCCTCGGCGGGCGCGGCGCCCCTGGCGGCCCGCTCGGCGGGCTCCTCCAGGTTCTCCTCGCCCTCGAGGAACTCGTCGACGATCTCCTTCTTCGACTCCGCCTTCTTGGCCGGGGCCGCGGACTTCTTGGTGGCCGCCTTCTTGGCCGGAGCCTTCTTGGCGGTGGCCTTCTTCGCGGGAGCCTTCTTGGCCGGAGCCTTCTTGGCCACGGGCTTCTTCGCCGCTGCCTTGACCGGGGAACCGGCCACCGTCTCCGCGGTCTCGATGCCGGGGGGCGGATCGTCCGGGTGGGCCGTGGCCGTGGCTTGTTTGGCGGGCGTGGCCTTCGCCGCGACCGTCTTGGTCGCGGTGCGCTTGGCCGTTGTCTTCGCGGCGGCGGTCTTCCGGGTGCGCTTGGGCGCCTCGGCGGCATTCACCATCAGCGTCACGCCCTCCTCGTCGAGGATCTGGTTGAGGCTGCGCAGAACGTTCTTCCACTGAGTTGCCGGGATCTGGTCAGCCTCGAAGGCCCGGCGCACGTCGTCGCCGGCGATCTGCCCCTCAGCCTTTCCCCGTTCGATGAGCGCCATCACAGAATCGGACTCGGCGATCTCTGCGGGGAGAGTACGGGAAGTACTGGCCGACACGAACAACCTCTCGGAAACTCAGGGAACGGCTTGAGGCCCAGCCCGAAGCGGACGGGACCGGTCACCGACGGCGGGGTGAGCCGACGGCTGCGGCGGAGCCGCGGCGGACTACTGGTCCGGCCGCTGCTGCCACCTCTTGAATCATCGCGCTGGTCCCCGAAGCGTTACGCAGCTTTCGCGTGTCCCGAGTCACACCGCACGCTCGACTGTAGCGGGCCGGAGCAGAAGCGTCGCCGGAGCCCTGCCCGGACCGGCCCCGGCGACACCCTGGTCCGCGCCGTATCAGTGCTCGCGCGGAGCCGGAACCACATGATCGGACCCGGCCGCCGCAGGTCCGCCGGCGGGGGCCTGGGGCTCGGAGGGCGCGGTCAGCAGGTGCCGCATCGCGGTCTCGGCGGCGACGGGCTCACCGGCCGAGACGGCGTCCACGATCCGCTGATGCACGGCGACGGACGCCTCGGTCGGGTGCTCGCAGCCGGAGGCGGCTCCGCCCGAGACCTGGAGGGCCGAGGCCACGATGCCGGAGAGGTGCTCCAGCATCCGGTTCCCCGCGGCCTGGAGCAGCAGGCCGTGGAACTCGGCGTCGGCGCGCGAGAACGTGAGGGTGTCACCCTGACCGAGGGTGTGGGTCATGATGTCGACCATGTCGCCGAGGCGCTGCCGCACGTCCTCGGGGGTGTCCACGGCGGCGAGCCTGGCGGCCAGCGGCTCGATCGTGTGACGCAGCTCGGACAGCTCGCGACGCTGGTCCTCGCGCTGCGGGCCGAAGGCGCGCCACTCGATGATGTCGGGGTCGAGCAGGTTCCAGTCGCCCACGGGCCTGACGCGCGTGCCCACGTTCGGGCGGGCGCTCACGAGACCCTTGGCCTCGAGGACGCGCAGGGACTCACGGACGACGGTGCGGGAGACCTCGAAACGCTGGCCGATCTCCTCGGGGACCAGTGGGCGGTCGGCGCCGAGGTCGCCGGAGACGATCATCTGCCCGAGCTGCTGAACGAGTTGGCCATGGAGGCCACGGCCCCGGCTGCCGGCCGCCCGGCGGCCGACGCGGCCCATGTCCGAGTCGCCGTCCCAGGCCGGGGCGTTGGTGATGCGGGCGGCGCCGGTGGACTCGGCGTAGGAGTAGCGGTCGAACTCGCCCCGTCCGGCGGGGCCGGAGTCGGCGGAGCGAGTGGCGGTCATCATCGAGTGCGCAAGGGTAGTCACGCCTCCTTTGTCGGCGGCCCTCGTGGGCACCTTGAGGTCTTTGGTGAAAAGCACACGAAAGGGTGATCGGCGACTCCTGCATAATTGACGCCTAACCGGAAGCAAATGGTCTTGTGTTGCGCAATGCGGACAGGGGAGGCGGGTGTTGGGGGCAGAACGCCTCCGGGAGGCGCGCGCGTCCCGGGCCCGCGCCGGCGCTCAGCGCACCCCGTTGCGCAGGCTGACGAGGGCATATCCGCACAGGAGCACAGCCAGGGAGAGACCCAGGGCCCAGCCGATCGGCTGGGACGCGAGATGTGCGCTTGCGGACAACCAACGATCGACTCCGGAAGGGAACGGAAGCGAGGTCAACGCGTGTACCCGGCCCGGCAGTCCGTCGAGGGAGGGGCCGGTCCGGCCGTCGAGCAGCGCCCGCAGCGCCGGCGCCAGCGCCAGGGGCACGGCCGCCACGGCGGCGAGCCCGACCAGCGTGGAACGGAAGATCCCGGCGGCGAGCAACCCGGACCAGGCACAGCCGACGGAGAGCGCGGCCGTGCCCAGCAGCGCGATCTCCCAGGAGCCCTCCACCGGCACGTCCTGCCCGAACAGGAGCGTGAACGATGTGGAGTTGACGGTGACGGCGGCGCAGCACAGCAGCAGCGCGGCGGTGGCCGAGACCACGAGCTTGCCGGTGAGCAGGGACAGCCGCCGGGGCACGGGCACGCGCGACGGCGTCAGCGCCGGATAACGGAACTCCTGTCCGAACGCGAGCGCGCCCAGCACTCCGGCCACGATCGCGACCGGCGGCAGCGGAAGCGGCTCGGCCCAACCGGTGAGCGCGCGCTCGGCGGGGCGCGGGCCCGTCGGGGCGAGGGCGAGCGCGGTCACCAGACCGGCCAGCAGTGCGGCGGCCATCAGCCACCAGGCGGTGCGGAGCCCGGCCAACCGACGCAGTTCGTAGCGGACGGGCCAGCTCGGCCCCGGGGGCGGCAGGGCCGGGAGCCGCGGGGGCAGCGCCGCCTCGGCTCCCGCCGGGACGAGCGGCTTGATCGGCGCCGGAACGGGACCCTCCGCCTGACGCCCGTCGGCCCGGTGCAGCGGCCCGGCCTTCGCCCGGTCCCCGCAGTCGCCGACCTCGTCGGCGAGTTGGTGGATCACGACCCGCTGCTGGTAGGCGATCTCCCCGACCACCGCGCAGGAGCTGCCGAACACCGAGAGCCTGCTGCCCGACTCCCGCACCACCTCCACTGGGCCCTCGTCCGCGGGCCGGTCCGCCCCCCGGAACTCCCGGGTGAGCGCGGCGGTGAGGCGGTCCGCGTGCGGGGTGCGGACCGCGACGCGGGGACGCAGCCGGGTGCGGGTGAAGTCCTCGGCCGTCTGGTCCGCGACGAGCCGCCCAGCCTCCAGGCTGACCACGCGATCGGCGAACCGGGCCGTCTCCTCGGGGAGTCGGCCGGTGACCAGCACGGCACCGCCCTGCCCGGCGAAGCCGTGCAGCAGCCCATGGAGCCAGGCCGTCTCGCGCGGCGAGAGTCCCCGCTCCGGCTCGTCGAGGACCAGGGTGTGCGGATCTCCGAGCAGCGCGACGGCGAGACCGAGGCGACGGTCCATGCCCTGCGAGAAGCGGCCGAGCCGCTGATCGGCGAGCCCGCTGAGCCCCACCACCTCCAGCACGTCCTCTGCGCGGCCGCCCGGCACTCCCGCCGCGGCGGCCAGCATCCGCAGGTGCCCGAGCGCGGTGCGCCCCGGGTGACCGGCGACATCGCCGAGGAGAACGCCGACCTCTCGCGCGGGATGCGGCACCCGCGACAGCGGCCGCCCCCGGAGCAGGGCCACGCCGCGCCCCGGAGTGAGCTGGAGCATCAGCCGCAGCGCGGTGGACTTCCCCGCTCCGGAGGGACCGAGCAGCACGGTGACGGCGCCGGGGCGGGCTTCGAAGGTGAGATCGTCAACGGCTGGCGGTCGGCCGCGCCGAGACGCGCTGGTGAGTCCGATGGCCTGGATCATCGCTGCTCCCGTTGATCGCGCACCCTGGCACGATAACGGGACATATCAGATTTTCTGGGCAACGCGCGGGTGTTGTCGGACGACAACGATCGAAGGTCAGACCTCGGGGCGCAGCATCGGGGGATTGAGCACCGTCGCTCCGCCCGCCCTGAAGAGCTGGGCGGGACGCCCGCCCTGACGCGTCGTCGTTCCCCCGACGGGCACCAGGAAGCCGGGGGTGCCCGTGACCTTGCGATGGAAGTTCCTCGGGTCGAGAGCGACGCCCCACACCGCCTCGTAGACCCGGCGAAGCTCTCCCACGGTGAACTCGGCCGGACAGAAGGCCGTGGCCAGCGAGGAGTATTCGATCTTCGAGCGCGCGCGCTCGACACCGTCGCCCAGGATCCGCGCGTGGTCGAAGGCCAGCCCCTCCTCCGGCGCCCCGTCCGGACGCTCGAGCAGCCGACTGACCGGCATCCACCGCGCGCCGCCCGCATCTCCGCCCGGGGTGGGGGCCGGAAGATCGGGGGCGAGGGCGAGATGCGCGACGCTGACCACCCGCATCCGGGGATCCCGGGACGGATCGCCATAGGTGGCGAGCTGTTCGAGATGGGCGTCGGCGGGACGGCTGTCCGCGTCCTGGGCCCGCAGCCCGGTCTCCTCGGCCAGTTCGCGAGCGGCGGCGGAGGCCAGGTCCTCCTCGGCCCGCACAAAACCACCGGGGAGTGCCCACTGTCCGCGGAACGGCTCCTCGCCCCGGCGCACGGTGAGTGCGCACAACGCGTGCTGCCGGACCGTGAGCACGACCAGATCGACGGTGACGGCGAACGGCGGGAACTCCGAGGGGTCGTAGGGCATGTCGTGATCATAGGGGTCCCGATCACCGTAATCAGCGCGATCGGGCAGCCCGCTGGCCCCGCAGAAAGCGGCGCAGCGCCTCCGGGCTGGTGCCTCCGTTGCAGCCCTGGTGAAGCAGCCTGGCGAAGAGGTAACCGGGATCTCTCTCCAGTGCCCTGCCCAGTGCCACACGGGCCTCGGCGTCGTCCCCCAGGGACCAGGCAACCCACCCCACGAGAGTCAGCGGCGCGGTGCCGTACTCGGCGAATTCCCCGATGCAGCGCCGGGACAGTGCCCGCCACAGGCGCAGGGCCGGCGGACCCTCCGGGCCCTCCATCCACTCGGCGACCACATCCCTTGCGCCGCGGTCCTGAAGGCCGAGGGCGAGACGGGCGGCCTCGTCGGAGGAGAGCAGGGTGTCGTCCAGTGCATCGGACTCCTCCCCTCCGGCCCCGGCCGGGGGCGTGCTCCTGCGGAAACGGCTCTGGAGTCGCTCCGCGAGCCGGAGCGTCTCGCCCTTGACCACCTTGGCGTCGGGACCGCCGCCGAGCATCCGGGGGAAGAGCTCCTTCGCCACGGCGTCGAAGGCACCGACCTGGCAGGAGGCGATGGGCTCACCCAGCGGATCGAGCCGCCGCCCCATCTCGCGCAGGGAGCCGCGGATCTGGATGCCCGCGTAGGTGGCCGCCGCCGCCATCGGCGAAGTCCCGCTCTCGGGCAGGGACTTCCCCTCGCCGGAACAGCAGCCGGAGGCCAGGCACAGGTAGGACCAGCACCGGTCGCCCGCCAGGTAGATCGCCTCGTACACCGGCACCTCCAGGGCGCCGCACGCGGTGCGCAGACGCTGGGCGAGGGGCCGCAGCCGCTCCATGACCTCGCGGGCCTCCACACCCTCGGGAGGCTCCTGGCACACATAGACGATCGCCGCGTCGGGCCGGGGGCCGGACAGGGCCTGGGTGTCGACGAGGCGGGCGGCCATCTGATCCGCCGTCTCGTCCCAGGCGGCGGGGTCTCGCGGGATGTCGGCGCGGATACGGCCGCCGACGCGGCCGTCCGGCCCGTGCAGCGCGACGAGGACGAGCGAGTCGTCCGGGTGGTAACCCAGCAGATAGGGCAGGGCGTCGGCCAGATCGGCGGCCCCCCGGAGGGTGACCCGATTCTCGGTGGTCGCCAGGTCGGCCGCGGATTCGCTGTGGTGTGTCATGCGAGGAAGGATGCCGGTAATCGCCCGATCCGCGTCGTGAGTTATCCACAGATAACGTCGCAGATCGGAGAGTCATAAGAATGACCGGGTTATCCACAGGCGGATTCGCGGCCACCCCCCTCGATCGGCTTGCATGGGGGCATGCGACAGCCAACCGCGGGTCACGCCCCGCCTCCACCCCCGGACGACCCGGACCTGCGGGCCGAGGCCGACGCCGTGCTCGTCCGCCTCGTCGGGGACGCCGACGGCACGGCCCGGCTCCGCGCGGACCAGTGGCGAGCCATCCACGCGCTCGTCGCCGAGCGGAGACGGACCCTGGTGGTACAGCGCACCGGCTGGGGGAAGTCCGCGGTCTACTTCGTGGCCACGGCCCTGCTCCGGCAGCGCGGCAGGGGGCCGACCGTGATCGTCTCGCCCCTGCTCGCCCTCATGCGGAACCAGATCGAGGCGGCCGCTCGGGCCGGCATCCAGGCCCGTTCGATCACCTCGGCCAACGCCGAGGACTGGGAGACGGTGCAGTCGGAGGTCGCCGAGGGCTCCGTGGACGTGCTGCTCGTGAGCCCCGAGCGGCTGAACAACCCGGACTTCCGCGACCATGTGCTCCCCCGGCTCGCGGAGACCACCGGCCTGCTGGTGGTCGACGAGGCCCACTGCATCTCCGACTGGGGGCACGACTTCCGTCCCGACTACCGCCGCCTGCGCACGCTCCTCGCCGAGCTGCCCGGCGGCGTGCCGGTGCTGGCCACCACCGCCACCGCGAACGCCCGGGTCACGGCCGATGTCGCCGAGCAGCTCGGCACCGGCGGCGACACGGCCGGGGCACTGGTCCTGCGGGGGCCGCTGGAGCGCGAGAGCCTGCGGCTCTCCGTGCTCAGGCTGCCCGACGCCGCGCACCGTCTCGCCTGGCTCGACGGCCATCTCGACCAGCTGCCGGGCTCGGGCATCGTCTACACGTTGACGATCGCCGCGGCCGAAGAGGTCTCCGGCTATCTCACCGCCCGTGGCCACCGGGTGACGCCCTACACCGGCCGCATGGAGAACGCGGACCGGCTCGCCGCCGAGGAGGACCTGCTGGCGAACCGGGTGAAGGCCCTGGTGGCGACCTCCGCGCTCGGCATGGGCTTCGACAAGCCCGACCTGGGCTTCGTCGTCCACCTCGGCTCGCCCTCCTCGCCCATCGCCTACTACCAGCAGGTGGGCCGGGCCGGGCGCGGTGTGGACCACGCCGATGTGCTGCTGCTCCCGGGCCCCGAGGACGAGGCCATCTGGAAGTACTTCGCCTCGCTGGCCTTCCCTCCCGAGGAGCAGGTGCGGCGCGCCCTCCAGGTCCTGGGCGCCGCGGACAGGCCCCTGTCACTTCCGGCACTGGAGCCCCAGGTGGAACTGCGGCGCTCGCGGCTGGAGATGATGCTGAAGGTGCTGGACGTGGACGGCGCCGTGCGCCGCGAGCGCCGCGGCTGGACCGCGACCGGCGCCCCCTGGGAGTACGACGCCGAGCGCTACGCCCGTGTCGCCCGGCAGCGCGACATCGAGCAGCAGGCCATGCGCGAGTACGCTTCGACGACCGGCTGCCGGATGGAGTTCCTCCGCAGGCAGCTGGACGACGAAGAGGCGGCTCCCTGCGGTCGCTGTGACAACTGCGCGGGGTCCACCCACCGCGCGGAGGTCTCCTCGGCGGCCGTGGAGACCGCCCGCGGTGAGCTGGCCCGACCGGGGATCCCTCTGGAGCCGCGCCGCATGTGGCCGACCGGCCTGCCCAGCGTGGGGGTCGACCTCAAGGGAAAGATCGCCGCCGACGAACAGGCCGCGGCCGGAAGGGCGTTGGGACGGCTGTCCGACATCGGCTGGGGGAACAGGCTGCGGCCCCTGCTCGCGCCTGGCGCCCGAGACGGCGCGGTGCCGGACGACGTCCTCGACGCGGTGGTCTCCGTGCTCGCCGACTGGGCCAAGGGGCCCGGCGGCTGGGCGGCGTCGGCGCCCGACGCGCGGGGGCGGCCGGTCGGGGTGGTGACGGTCGGCTCCCACGCGCGCCCCCGGTTGGTGCACTCGCTCGGCGAGCGGATCGCCGCCGTCGGCCGCATGCCCCTGCTCGGCACGGTGGGCAACGCTCACGGTGCGCCCGCGCGCAGCAACAGCGCACGCCGTGTGCAGGCCCTGCACGCCGGCCTGCACCTGGCACCCGAGCTGGCGGACGCGGTCAAGGCGGCGGGTGGGCCGGTACTGCTGGTGGACGACTTCGCGGACACCGGGTGGACGCTGGCGGTGGCCGCGCGGCTCCTGCGGGCCGCGGGTGCCACCCGGGTGCTGCCCCTGGTACTCGCGGTGCAGGGGTAGCGATGTCCGGATCAGAACATGCCGAGCTGGCCGGCGTCCTCCAGGTTCTCGGACGCCAGGGCGTCACGGTGCGAGGGGAGCTTGAGGTGGCGCCAGCGCGGCAGCGCGTCGAGAAACGCCCAGGAGTGGCGGTGGTGCGGCGTGGGACCGTGATCCTCCAGCGCGGCCTTGTGCACGGGCGACGGATAGCCGACGTTGCTCTCGAACGCGTACGGCGGGTGTTCAGGGGCGAGTTCGGCAAGCATCGCGTCGCGGCGCACCTTGGCGATGACGGAGGCCGCGGCCACCGCGACGCACGACTGGTCGCCCTTGATGACCGTCCGCACGTGCCACGGCGATCCGAGGTAGTCGTGCTTGCCGTCCAGGATCACGGCGTCGGGGCGCTCCGGGAGCTGTTCGAGGGCCCGGCCCGCGGCGAGGCGCAGGGCGGCCGTCATACCGAGGGCGTCGATCTCCTGAGGGGAGGCGTGCCCCAGCGCGTACGACGTCACCCAGTCGTGGAGCACGTCCGCCAGGGCGGTTCTGCGCAGGGGAGTCAGCAGCTTGGAGTCGGTCAGGCCCTCGGGGGGACGGCGCAGTCCGGTGACGGCGGCGCACACGGTGACCGGACCGGCCCAGGCGCCGCGGCCGACCTCGTCGACCCCGGCCACGACCCGCGCTCCGGTGAGCGCGCGAACGGACCGCTCGACACGGTGAGTAGGAGGCTCGTACGGCATGACGGCGTCCACCCTATGTGCACCACCCGTCGAAGGGCCGCTCGGGTGTGTGCCAGTGCTCGAAGGGCCGGTCCAAGTGGTAGCGGCCCTCGCGGCCCAGCAGCAGTTCGCGGGTCTCGCCATTGCCCGGGTTGGACAGCGACTCGAACTCCGGGACGGTCCAGTGCAGCCAGCGCATGCAGAACAGGCGCATCGTCAGCCCGTGGGTCACCAGCAGCACATTCGGCGGGTGGTCGGGCTCCTCGAAGCTGCGCCACAGACTCTCCAGGAACGCCCCCACCCGGTCGTAGACATCGGCGCCCGACTCTCCCTGGGCGAAGCGGTAGAAGAAGTGGCCATAGGCGTCCCGCGCCTGCTTCTGCCGCTGGACGTCCTCGCGGTCCTGCCAATTGCCCCAGTCCTGCTCGCGCAGGCGCGGCTCCTCCCGCACCCGCACCCGGGCGGGGTCGAGGCGGAGCGCGCGGAAGGTCTGGTGGGTGCGCTGGTAGGGAGAGACATAGGCGGACACCCGCTCCTCGCCGAAGACCGCCCGCAGGCGCTCGCCCGCGACCTCCGCCTGCTTTCTGCCCTTCTCCGTCAGCGCCAGAGCATGGTCGGGGACGCGTTCGTAGACGGCGTCGTCGTGGTTCCCCTGGGACTCCCCGTGCCGGAGGAGGACGATGCGCCGAGGTCGTGCCATGGCCATCAGCCTAATTCGACGGCGGGCGGCCCGCCGGTCCGTCCACGTGGTGAGGGCTCAGACCGTCCACGACGGCTCCATGTCGATGACATCCCCGGCTATCGCCGCGAGATCCGCTCCCATCTGGGCCCGCAGGGCCAGGCGCTCCACCCGCTCGGTGCGGTACTTGGCACGTTCGGCGGCGGAATCCCACATGGACAGCACGAGGAACTCGCTCTCCGGCTCCGCCTCGGCGAAGACGCCCCGGAGCATGCCGGGCGAGCCCGCCATCGCCGGGTTCCAGACCTTCTCCTGCATGAGGGCGAAGTGCTCGGCGCGGTCCTTGTGGACGCGGCAGTGTGCCACCCGCAGCAGGTTCGCCTCGGTGAACCGTGGCTCGAAGCCCATCTTCACGTCGAAGCGGTACTGGAAGAGCCGCACGCGCATGTCCTGGTATGTGCCGTTCTGCGCCGCCGCGAGGCGGTCGTGGGAACGGGCCATGAACGAGTCGTAGAACGCCCGGCTCTCCCAGAATCCGAACAGATGCGCGACGCCGGGCCTGGAGCGGCTCCATCCGCCGCCCTGCGCCCGGAACCCGGGCTCGCCGGGCAGCCCCGCCCACTTCCGCTGCCCCCGCTCGAATCCCGCTCGATCGAGCACGGCGCACCGCATCCACTTGACCAGCACCGCGCCATCGTACGGCCATCCCCGGCACGGGAGGCACGAGATCGCCGATCACGCCCGCCCGTTCCCGGCGAGGGCTCCAACGCCTCCACACCGGCGCCCCGTTCGCCTCACCGGACGCTCTCAGGCGGCCACATACTCCGCGAAACCGACCCGGCCCACGGCATGGTCGGGCGCGAGCAGCGCGCCGTCGCGCACCGCACGGAACGCCTTACCCGGCAGCCTGACCCCCACCACCGGCCGCCGCAGCCCCCCGGCCCGCCCCCCCGTCCGCGTCAGCTCTCTCGCCGTCCTGATCTCGGGACCGGCCATGTCCTCGGCCCGGCCCACCGGCTCACCCACCGCGAGCTCGACCAGCCGCTCCCCCACCTCCCGCTCCGCCACCGGCTGGAGCCGCACGCCACCGCCCAGCGTGACCACCACGGGAAGCCAGCGCTGCGCCGCCACCACCCGCGTGATCAGCCCATGGAACTGGGTGGTCCGCAGCACGGTCCAGGGCAGCCCCGACTCTTCCACGATCCGCTCGCACGCCAGCTTCGCCCGGAACAACGGCAGGCCCGGCGCGCGGTCGGCGCCGACGATCGAGAGGGAGACCAGGTGCGGTTCTCCCGCCCGGAGCGCCGCCTCGGTCAGCCGCCGCGTCAGCGCCACATCGACGCGCCCGCCCCCCGTGGCGCAGTGCACCACCACGTCGACACCGGCCAGCGCCTCGGGCAGACCTTCGCCCGTCCGCAGATCCCCCCGGCGCCACTCGACCGGCGAGCGTCCGATGTCCGGCCGCTCCCGACGGCTGAACACCCGCACCTCATGCTCGTCCTCCAGCAGCCTGCGCACCACCTCGCGGCCCACCGTTCCAGAGCCGCCGGTCACCAGGATCACGCTCCGCATGGCCCACCACCTTCCACCTCCCCCATCGTCACCGAACGACGCAGAGCGCGCAGGGCGAGCATGCGCGCCCCTCCACGTACAACCGGCCCGCGAGGTGGCGAGTCTTCCTCCACACGGGGGCGCCGCGAGGCAGACCCCTTTCCGGCCCAATGTCGCGCAGGGAAGGACCAGCATGAG
This sequence comes from Streptomyces sp. SBT349, assembly GCF_001083795.1. Taxonomy (GTDB): domain Bacteria; phylum Actinomycetota; class Actinomycetes; order Streptomycetales; family Streptomycetaceae; genus Streptomyces. The sequence goes on along the minus strand of NZ_LAVK01000001.1, from coordinate 61,906 downwards.
CAAGCGATCACTCCTGAGGATCGCCCTACCGATACTCGTCACGGCCACCACCGCCTTACTCGCGCCGACGGCGTCGGCCGCCCCCGGCCCCGACGCCACCGGTGGACACCCCGGCTGGGCAACCGCCTCGGCCGGCCGGCTGACCTGGGGCTCCTCCATGAGCTCGGTCACGGCCGCGGGCCCGTTCGCGGCCTGGGCCGTGGGCAGCCAGACGAACGAGAACAGCAGCTCCGAGGGCGTCGTCCTCCGCTGGAACGGCTTCTCCTGGAACGAGGACCGAGCCCCCGGCCTGCCCGAGGCCACCAGCTGGCACTCGGTGAACGCCTCTTCCCCGCACGACGTCTGGGCCTATGGACGGAACGGCCAGGAGGAGCTGACCGCGCACTTCGACGGCCTGCGCTGGCGCCTCGTCGACCTCCCCGAGCTGCCGAACGCCGGCCACTACGGCAGCCGCGCCGAGATCGCCGCCGTCCACGGCGGTGCCTGGCTGGCCGGTGACCGCTGGATATCCACCTACCAGGACGGCCGGTGGGTGACCACCGACCTGGGCTCGGGCCACAACATCCTCGACCTCCAGGCCCTCTCCTCCCGCGACATCTGGGCCGTGGGCGGATCGGCCGACCTCGGCGAGCAGCTCCAGCCCGTGGTCAGGCACTGGGACGGCCGCGACTGGCACGACATGGCACCCCCGACCCCCGGGCTGCGCCCCGTCCATCTGTACGCCGAGTCGAGCGACGACGTGTGGCTGGTCGGCGACCTCGTCCCGTGGGGGGAGAACGGCCCCGAGTACCAGCTCTGGCACTGGGACGGCCGCGACTGGGAGCAGGTGGACGCGCCGCTCGACGAGCTCGCGCCCCGCGTGCTGCACGGCGACGGCCGCGGCGGCCTCTGGCTCACCGGCGACCCGGACGGCTTCGAGTCCCCGCCGTTCTACTGGCACTACGACGGCCACGACTGGGAGCGCGTCTCCGGCGAGCGCGTCGACGACGGCCAGACCCAGGCGTACAGCATCGCCGACCTGGCCCCCATCGGCCACACCGGCCGCCTCTGGGCCGTCGGCACCTACTCGCGCCTGGAGGGCGAGGGCAGGTCCAACAGCTACGAACTCATCCAGTACTCGGGACGGTAACCCCCTGGGGGACGCGGACGGCGGGGAACCCACTGGGAGTTCCCCGCCGTCCGCGTCCGTCGGCCGGGCGCCCGCCGCCCCGGACCGCGCCGTCTCAGCTGCAACCGCTGGTGGACCCGCAGCCCTCGCAGAGGTAGCAGCTGCCCGCGCGGCGCATCTTGGTGCCGCAGGACAGGCAGAGCGGGGCGTCGGCGTTCAGCCCGAGCTGCATCTCGGCCAGCTCCGTGGAGCTGTGCGCCTCCTTGGGCGCGGGGACCGCCGCCGCCGCGACCGGCGGAGCCACCTCGGGAGCGGGCGGCGGGGTGGGCGCGGCGTTCTGGAGCGGAGCCGACTGGGACAGACCCTCCACGTCCAGTTCCTCGTCCGTGGGCTCGTAGGACCCCGTCTCCAGGTGCCGCTGCCGCTCGGCCGCCGTGTGGATGCCGAGCGCCGACCTGGTCTCGAAGGGCAGGAAGTCCAGCGCCAGCCGCCGGAAGATGTAGTCCACGATGGACTGCGCCATCCGCACGTCCTGGTCGTCCGTCATCCCGGCCGGCTCGAAGCGCATGTTGGTGAACTTCGAGACGTACGTCTCCAGCGGCACGCCGTACTGGAGGCCCACCGACACCGCGATGGAGAAGGCGTCCATCATGCCCGCCAGGGTCGAACCCTGCTTGGACATCTTCAGGAAGACCTCGCCGAGACCGTCGTCCGGGTAGGAGTTGGCGGTCATGTAGCCCTCGGCGCCGCCCACGGTGAACGAGGTGGTGATGCCGGGACGGCCCTTGGGCAGCCGCTTGCGCACCGGCCGGTACTCCACGACCTTCTCGGGCTCGGCGGACACCACCGCGGCCCGCTCGCCGCCCCCCGCGACCCCGTTCACCGTGTCGGCCTTGTCCTGCTTCTTCGCCGACAGCGGCTGGCCGACCTTGCTGTTCTCCACGTAGACCGCGAGGGCCTTGATCCCCAGCTTCCAGCCCTGGAGGTAGATCCCCGCGACGTCGTCCACCGTGCTGGTGCTCGGCATGTTCACCGTCTTGGAGATCGCCCCGCTCAGGAACGGCTGGGCGGCGGCCATCATGCGCACATGGCCCATCGGCGCGATGGACCGGTCGCCCATGGCGCAGTCGAAGACCGTGTAGTGCTCGCGCCTCAGGCCCGGGGCGTCCACCACGTTCCCGTGGTCGGCGATGTGCGCCACGATCGCCTCGACCTGCTCCGGCTGGTAGCCCAGCCGCTTGAGCGCCTTGGGGACCGTGTTGTTCACGATCTGCATCGACCCGCCGCCGACCAGCTTCTTGAACTTCACCAGCGCCAGGTCCGGCTCGATGCCCGTGGTGTCGCAGTCCATCATCAGGCCGATGGTCCCGGTCGGGGCCAGCACCGACGCCTGGGCATTGCGGAAACCGTTCTTCTTCCCGAGGCGGATCACGTCCTGCCACGCCTCGGTCGCCGCCGCCCAGACCGGGGTGTCCAGGTCGTCCATGCGCTTGGCCTCGGCGTTGGCGTCGGAGTGCTGGCGCATGACGCGGTTGTGCGCGTCCGCGTTGCGCGCGTACCCGTCGTACGGGCCGACCACGGCCGCGAGCTCCGCCGAGCGACGGTAGGAGGTACCGGTCATCAGCGAGGTGATCGCCCCGGCCAGCGCCCTGCCGCCGTCCGAGTCGTAGGCGTGACCGGTCGCCATCAGCAGCGCACCCAGGTTCGCGTAGCCGATGCCCAGCTGCCTGAACGCCCGCGTCGTCTCGCCGATCTTCCGGGTCGGGAAGTCGGCGAAGCAGATGGAGATGTCCATCGCCGTGATGACCAGCTCGACGACCTGCGCGAAACGCGTCGCGTCGAACGCCTGGTTCCCGCGGTCGTCGTCGCTGAGGAACTTCATCAGGTTCAGCGAGGCGAGGTTGCAGGAGGAGTTGTCCAGGTGCATGTACTCGCTGCACGGGTTCGAGGCGCTGATGCGCCCCGACTCGGGCGAGGTGTGCCAGTGGTTGATGACGTCGTCGTACTGGATGCCCGGGTCGGCGCAGGCGTGCGCCGCCTCCGCCATCTTGCGGAACAGCGCGGCGGCGTCGACCTCCTCGATGATCTCGCCGGTCTGGCGCGCCCGCAGCCCGAACTTCTCGCCCGCCTCGACCGCCCGCATGAAGTCGTCGGTGACCCGCACCGAGTTGTTCGCGTTCTGGTACTGGACCGACGTGATGTCGTCGCCGCCCAGGTCCATGTCGAAGCCCGCGTCGCGCAGCGCGCGGATCTTCTCCTCTTCCTTGACCTTGGTCTCGATGAACGCCTCGACATCGGGGTGGTCCACGTCCAGCACGACCATCTTGGCCGCGCGCCGGGTGGCGCCGCCCGACTTGATGGTCCCGGCCGAGGCGTCCGCGCCGCGCATGAACGACACGGGGCCCGACGCGTTCCCCCCGGAGGACAGAAGCTCCTTCGAGGAGCGGATCCGCGACAGGTTCAGCCCCGCGCCCGAACCTCCCTTGAAGATCATCCCCTCTTCCTTGTACCAGTCGAGAATCGACTCCATCGAGTCGTCGACGGACAGGATGAAACAGGCGCTGACCTGCTGGGGCTGCGCGGTCCCGACGTTGAACCAGACCGGCGAGTTGAAGCTGAAGATCTGGTGCAGCAGGGCGTGCGCCAGCTCGTGCTCGAAGATCTCGGCGTCCTCCGGTCCGGCGAAGTAGCCGAACTCCTCGCCCGCGCCCCGGTAGGACTTCACCACCCGGTCGATGAGCTGCTTGAGGCTGACCTCCCGCTGCGGCGTGCCGACGGCGCCGCGGAAGTACTTGCTCGTCACGATGTTGACCGCGTTCACCGACCAGAAGTCGGGGAACTCGACGCCACGCTGCTCGAAGTTGATCGAGCCGTCACGCCAGTTGGTCATGACGACGTCACGTCGCTCCCACACCACCGCGTCGTAGGGATGCACGCCGGGGGTGGTGTGGATGCGCTCGATCCGCAAGCCCTTGCTTCCCTTGCCACCCTTGGCGCGGGAACCACGTGCCGGGCCGCTCGTCGTCTCAGTCATTCCGCCTCCCTGTACCGGGCATAACGCCCTGGTGCGGCCAGGTGCGACCCTGGCCACGCGTTCCGTTGTTCTGAAATGACCGCAACGCGACGATGCGCTCCGGTCAGGTCTGTGTCGGCTCGGGCCCCGTGGGACCTGCCGGGTCCGGCTCAGCCGACGACGGGTGGTCGCGCCTGCTCGGGCGCGTCGGGGAACCCCTCGCGCAGCTCGGCGACGGCGGCCTCGAAGTCCTCGAGCGAGTCGAAGGCGCGGTAGACGGACGCGAAGCGCAGATAGGCCACCAGGTCCAGCTCGCGGAGCGGCCCGAGTATGGCGAGGCCCACGTCGTGGGTGGAGAGCTCGGCGCTGCCGGTGGCGCGCACGGCCTCCTCCACCCGCTGGCCCAGCTGGGCGAGGGCGTCCTCGGTGACGGGACGCCCCTGGCACGCCTTGCGCACCCCGGCGATCACCTTGTCCCGGCTGAACGGCTCGGTGACACCGCTGCGCTTGATCACCATGAGCGAGGCCGTCTCCACCGTGGTGAAGCGGCGGGAGCAGCTCGGGCACTGCCGACGGCGGCGGATCATGGTGCCGTCGTCCGCGGTACGGCTGTCAACGACACGGCTGTCGGGGTGTCGGCAGAAGGGGCAGTGCATCGGCTCGCTCCCTTCCGGCGCTCGTCCCTACATGTCACGCAGCGTGACGACACCCCGCCGACGGCGCGGTGACACCGCTCCGACGAGCCGCGGGTGCGGACCCGTCGTCGCGCTTCCCAGCATAAGCGATTCCGGCCGCCCATGAGGCCCTCGACCACAATTTGTGGGGAGCTGCCAGAGAGCAGACCACTAGATCTGGGGTTTGCCTGTCAACATCATCGGCGCGCGTGTCGCGTGGTGACAACGGAGACCCGGGCGACGGCGAGGAAGGGACGCATGGGAGGCTACCGCACGGGCGGTCACGCTTCGCGGCCGGGGAGGGGCATAAAATCACGCTTCATACACCGGGCCCCTGGATCACGCAGGTGGATCCGGGATATTTCACTCGAACGTGTGTTTGGCGCAACCTTTCGATAGCAACTACCGTTGTCAGACTAGGGAGAACCACCTGAGAAGGGGCCAACATTGACCACCGCAGCAGACGACGCCATCACCGCCGCTGAGCGCCGCCAGGACCGGATGGGTGCGCCAGGAGCCACACCCGGCCGTTCGCTGCCGGGGCGACCTCCGGGGATCCGGGCGGACAGTTCGGGGCTCACGGACCGCCAGCGGCGCGTCATCGAGGTCATCCGCGACTCGGTGCAGCGGCGCGGGTACCCCCCCTCCATGCGGGAGATCGGCCAAGCGGTCGGTCTGTCGAGCACCTCCTCCGTGGCCCACCAGCTGATGGCCCTGGAGCGCAAGGGCTTCCTCAGGCGCGACCCGCACCGGCCCCGCGCCTACGAGGTGCGCGGCGCCGAGACGCCCGCGCCCCAGGCCGCGGACACCGCGGGCAAGCCCGCCGCCTCCTATGTGCCGCTGCTGGGCCGGATCGCCGCCGGTGGCCCCATCCTGGCCGAGGAGTCGGTCGAGGACGTCTTCCCGCTCCCCCGCCAGCTGGTCGGTGACGGCGAGCTCTTCGTGCTGAAGGTCGTCGGCGACTCCATGATCGAGGCCGCGATCTGCGACGGGGACTGGGTGACCGTCCGGCGCCAGCCCGTCGCGGAGAACGGGGACATCGTCGCCGCCATGCTCGACGGCGAGGCGACGGTCAAGCGCTTCAAGCGCGAGGAGGGCCAGGTCTGGCTCCTCCCGCACAACGCGTCCTACCAGCCGATCCCCGGCGACGAGGCCACCATCCTCGGCAAGGTCGTCGCCGTCATGCGGCGCATCTGACGCCTCCGGGAGCCCGCCGGCTACGACGCGGCGGCGGACCGCGCTGCCGCGTCGATCGCTGCGAGTGAGCGACGCACCTGGTTGCGGTCGGTGGTGTACCAGAAGTCGGGCATGGAGGCGCGGAGGAAGCTGCCGTACCGCGCCTTCGCCAGTCGGGGATCCAGCACCGCGACCACGCCGCGGTCCTCCGTCGCCCGCACCAGCCGACCCGCGCCCTGCGCCATCAGCAGGGCCGCATGCGTGGCGGCCACCGCCATGAACCCGTTCCCCCCGGCTTCCTCCACCGCCTTCTGCCGCGCGCTGACCAGCGGATCGTCCGGCCTCGGGAAAGGGACCCGGTCCATCACGACCAGCTGGCAGTTGGGGCCCGGCACATCCACGCCCTGCCACAGCGAGAGCGTGCCGAACAGGCAGGTCCGCGCGTCGCCCGCGAACGTCCTGATCAGCTCGCCCAACGTCTCCTCGCCCTGGAGCAGGATCGGCATGTCCAGCCGACCGCGCAGCGCCTCGGCCGCGGCCTGCGCGCCGCGCATCGAGGAGAACAGCCCCAGCGTGCGCCCGCCCGCGGCCTCCACCAGCTCCGCCAGCTCGTCCAGCATGTCACCGCGGCTGCTCTCCCTGCCGGGTGGCGACAGATGCTGCGCGACATAGAGAATGCCCTGCTTGCGGTAGTCGAACGGCGAGCCCACGTCCAGGCCCTTCCACTCGGGCAGCTCCTCGCCGTGCTCCCCCTCCGGCGCGAGGCCCAGGGAGGCCCCGACCCCGTTGAAGTCACCGCCGAGTTTGAGCGTCGCCGAGGTCAGCACCACCGAGCGGTCCACGAAGAGCTTCTCCCGCAGCAGCCCCGAGACGGAGAGCGGCGCGACCCGCAGCGAGGCGCCGTACCGGTCGTGCCGCTCGCACCAGACCACGTCGAACTCGGAGCCCTGCACGATCCGCTCGGCCACGTCCTGCACCGTCTCCACGGAGGCCAGCGCCTGCTTCCGCACCGCGTCCTCGTCGCCCACGGAGGAATCCCGCGTGTTCCCCAGAGCCGTGAACGTGGCCCGCGCCGCGTCCCGCAGCGCCGCCAGCGCGTACCCCAGGTCCTCGGGGAGCTCCTCGAGACGCCCCGGCAGGGCCAGTTCCATCAGACGCTCGAACGTCTCGGCCGCCGTCTGGAGCTGGTCCGCCGTCTTCTCGTCGATGATCTTCGCGGCCCGCCGGACGGCCCGGTTCACCCCGCCGGGCGTCAGCTCGCCGGTGGCCACTCCGGTGACGCGGGAGACCAGTTCATGGGCCTCGTCCACGATCAGCACCTCGTGCCCGGGGAGCACCGGCGCGCCCTCGATGGCGTCGATGGCCAGCAGCGCGTGGTTGGTGACGATCACCTCGGCCAGCTTGGCCCGCTCCCTGGCGGCCTCCGCGAAGCACTCGGCCCCGTAGGTGCACCGGGTCGCGCCCAGGCACTCGCGCGAGGAGACCGACACCTGCGACCAGGCCCGGTCGGAGACGCCGGGCGTCAGGTCGTCGCGGTCCCCGGTCTCCGTCCCGTCCGACCACTCGCGCAGCCGCAGCAGGTCCTTGCCCAGCCTGCTGGTCGGCCCGCCGGCGGCCTGCGCCGCCTCGAACTGGTCGAAGAGACCCTCCTCGTCGTCCTGCGGGACGCCCTCGTGGAGCCGGTGGAGACACACGTAGTTCGACCGGCCCTTGAGCGTCGCGAACTCGGGGCGGCGGCGCAGCAGCGGATGCAGGGCCTCCACGGTGCGCGGCAGGTCCCGCTCGACCAGCTGCCGTTGCAGGGCGAGCGTGGCCGTGGCGACGATCACCCGGTCCCCCTGGGCGATGGCGGGGACCAGATAGCCGAGCGACTTGCCGGTGCCGGTGCCGGCCTGGATCAGCAGGTGCGTGCCGTCCTCGACGGCCCCCGCGACGGCCTCCGCCATCGCGACCTGGCCGGGCCGCTCGGTGCCTCCCACGGCGGTGACCGCGGCGTGCAGCAGATCGGTGAGGGTGGGGTCCTCGGATGTGGCAGTCATAGGCAGGTCACCTTAGCCGCCCCCTCCGACAACGGGCGACGCCAGCTCGGGCGACGGACGGCGCCCGGCCGGGCGCGCCGGGTCACGACGCGTGCAGCGGGTTGGCGACCGTGCCGTGGACCGCGGCGTGCGGGCGCCGCGCGCGGTCCCGGTACCCGTCGAGGTGCAGCCGGTTGCGGTTGAGGCAGAGCCGCTCGATGCGCGGCGTGAGCAGGTCGAACGTCTCGAAGCGGCTCCGCAGCTCCGGGAAACGCCGCTGGTGGGCGAGGATCTCCGCCCTGACGAGTGACCAGAAGTCGGCCTCGGGCACTCCCAGCTGCTCCTCGCACAGCGGTGCGAGGTAGCGGAAGACGCCCACGAACAGGCCCGAGTGGATGAACTGCGTCAGGAATCCCGGCGGTTCCGTCAGCAGCACGCGCCGCACCTGGGCGGGGATGGAGTCGAGTTCGGGCAGCGGCTCGGCGCTGAGGTTCACGTCGTCGACGAAGTCCTTGACCGCGAGCCGGACGGGAATGTCGCGCTCGTCGAAGACCACCAGCGCGTTCTCCCCGTGCGGCGAGAAGACCGTTCCGTACCGGTAGAGGAAGTGCAGCAACGGCGGCAGCAGCGCGGCGAACAGGCGGCGCAGCCAGGCGTGCGCCGGGAGCTTCGAGCGGCGGACCAGCTCGGCCGTCAGCGAGCGCCCGTCCCGGTCGGTGGACAGCAGCGCGGCCAGGGTGCGCGCGCGTTCCCCCGGGTCGAGGAAGGGGTTGATGGACTCGCGCCAGATGCAGCCGAGCAGTTCGCGGTACTGGTAGGGGACGTCGGGCAGCCGGTCGTAGAGCGGGTGCTCGACGGTGACGGAGGCGACCTCGCCGAGCAGGATGACGCGGGTGTCTTCGGCGAGGAACGGGTCGGCGTCGCGGACGGCGTGCATCCAGCCGGTCACGGCCGGGGCCGCCAGGGTGCGTTCGGTGGGGAGGCCGCGAAAGACCAGGGTGTTGAGGATGGAGAGCGGCAGCTTGACGCTGCGGGCCTCGGGTCTGGAGGCGTTGAGGAAGGTACGGATCGACTGCTGCGGCAGCCGCAGGTCCCCGTCCGAGGGGAGCGGGACGATCAGGCCGGCGGCTATCTGGGGCGCGTAGAGCGGGGCTATGGTCTCGTCCCACTGCCAGGGGTGGACCGGCAGCCACAGGTAGGCGGAGGGGTCCTGGCCGCGGGCGGCGATGGCGCGGGCGTAGATCTCGCGCGTCTCCGCGCTGAGCTCGTCGTCGTAGAGCCGGGCCGGGGTGGCCAGGTCGGCGGTGCCGCGGTAACGGGCGAGCTCGCGGTGGACGGCGAGCCAGGGAAGCGGCTGGGGCGTCCGCGCCTCGGGGGCCCAGCGGGCGGCGTCGGCCGCGGAGAACCCGATGCGCCCCTTGTTGGCGACGAGCCAGGGGTGGCCGGTCTGGTGGCCCTCCAGCTCGGCGTGGTCGAGGTCGGCCAGCCGCTCGACGTCGAGGGCCCCGGCGGCGAGCCCGACGTCCGCGCTGAGGGTGGCGGTGAGTTCGCGGATGAGGTGGCCCGTGGTGTCGCCGGAGAGGGCGAGCAGCGCGTCGTGGGCGCGGGCGATGAATTCCAGTGGGTCGGCGGTCGGGACGATCGACCGCGGGTCTATCCGCCAGTGGCCATAGGCGCCCCGGCGGGCGCGGAAGCGGTAGACCAGGTCCTCGGCGACGGGCAGGTGGTAGGCGCCGGCGGGCGAGCCGTCCGGTCTGGGCGTGATGACGCCCTCATAGGCGAACTCGGCGAGCAGCTTCGCCAGCATGCGGCGGGCGGCACGGTTCCAGTCGGACTCGGGGCTGACGGGCATGAGGACTCCTCGGTGGGACAGGGAGGGTGAACGGGCGGGGGCTCAGCGGGTTCTGATCATGATCGCGGCGCGCTTGTCCGGGAGGTCGACCTCGCCGGTGTTCTCGAAGCCCGCGGCCTCGAACGTCGCGACGGAGGCGGCGTTGCGCACATCGGGCTCGCCGACGAGCCGCCGGCAGGAGGAGCGGTTCCGCAGCACCAGCTCGGTGACGCCCCGGAGCAGCGCCGCGCCCAGGCCCCGCCCCCTGTCCTCGGCGCTGCCGATGAGGAGGTGGACGCCGGTGTCGTGGAGCAGCGACGGGTAGTGGAAGGCGACGGGGTCGAGGTCGGCGCGGTAGAGCTCCCAGTAGCTCATGGGCAGCCCGTCCAGGACGCCGAGGCAGGGCAGGCTCCGCCCGTCGCCGTCGAGCTGCCTCCTGACGTGCTCGGCGGTGCGCCGGGGGGACCCGGCCAGCATCCAGAACAGCGCCACGTCGGCGTCGTTCATCCATGTGGAGATCAGCGCGAGGTCCCGGTCGAGGCAGACCGGCACGAGCTGGAAGATGCCGACGCCGGTGCGGAGGGGGCCCCAGGCCGGCACGTTGTCCAGCAGGCGCGTGGCCAGGGGCCCGCCGTCCATGTCCATGGCGTAGTCCACAGGCGCGCCGGCGAGGTCGGGCGGCAGGTCGAGGTCGGCGGTGTCCGGTCCGTCGTCGCTGCCGGGGCCGTCGGCGACGCCCGCGCCGCGGCCGGTGTCAGGGGCGGTCATGGTGGCTCCCCGGGGTGGAAGGGGCTGGGTGGGCGAACGGGTTGGGGATCGAGACGTAGACCGACTGGCCGTCGACCGGGCCGACCAGCTCGTCCAGGCCGTTCAGGCGGGTCAGCAGGTTGGCCTTGCAGGGCAGCGCGTCCGCCTCCAGCAGCCGCGTGACCAGCGGGGAGAGCGGCCCGCGGCCCGCCGCGCGGGCCTCCTCCGCGAGGAAGCCGCGCGCCACGGCCAGCAGCGCCGTCTCGTCGGCGAGCCGCTGGGCGCCGAACGCGCCGATGAGACCGAGCACGTTGTTGATGCCCAGGTAGTAGGCGAAGCGCTCGTCGGTGACCTCGTCGCCGACGAAGGTGTCGGAGCGGTCCCCCAGTCCCGGCAGCCGCCGCCTGAGCGCGTCGCGGTGGGAGGCCCTGAAGTAGTAGCCCTGATTGTCCCGGAACCGGCCGCCGGTGGGCCAGCCCTCGCGGTCGAGCACGACGAGCGTGTTCTGCTGGTGGGCCTCCAGCGCGATGCCGGCGTGGGCGTCGAGCCACAGCAACGGGCTGACGACCGCGCGCAGATAACGCAGCAGCCACTCGCCGGAGACGGCCGGGATCTCCTGGCCGCTCCTGGCGGCGAGCGCGGACACCACGTCGGCGAGCCGCGAGCGCAGCTCCCGCTCGGGGCGGCCGGGCCAGGGCCGGGGCCCGGTCAGCGCCGCCAGGCACAGCACGTCGTCGTGGGCGCCGAACGGGCTCTGCCGCAGCAGGGTGTCGAGCCCCGGCACGGGGAGCCCCTCGGCGTCGTCGACCGCGAGCCAGGCGGGGTCCCTGACGATGTCGAACCCGCGCCCCGAGGGAAAGGCCGCGCGCCACTCGCGGGCCAGGCCCGCTTCGAGCAGGCGGTGCACCTCGACGCCGCGGTGCAGCTCCTTGCGGAGGTTCTCCCGGCGGGAGTTGGTGATGGGCAGGCCGAGCGAGAGCTTCAGCATGGCGGGCGCGCCCGGCCGGTGGACCGTGCGGACCGAGGAGGTCGGGTGCCAGAGGTCCCCGTGCTCGCCCAGGTCGTGCAGCAGCCCGGCGTCCAGCAGGGCGGCGACCGCGGGCCGGTGCACCACGTCCCCGGCCTGCCAGGGGTGGAGCGGCAGCGCCGCCGTGCCGGGGGGCAGCGCGAGCCCGGGTCCGGCGAGCCTGGCGGTGAGCACCTCGGCGGGCACCGTCGCGCCGTTCTCCGACCAGGCGGAGTCGGTGGCGAGGACGGACCGGTCCACCGCCAGCCAGTGCAGCCGGAACCGGCCGCGCAGCTCGGGCGAGCAGCGGTCGGCCTCGGTGCCCGCGAGGCCCTCGCGGCTCTTGGGCGTGGGGTGCAGCGGGTGGCCGAGGAGGAGGGACTGCTCGGCGTCGAGGAAGAGGTGGCCGTGCGCCGCCGGGCCCGGGTCGGCGCGCCACGCGGCGAGGAAGGCGGCGGTCCTGCCCACGGAGTCGGCCACCCGGCCGACCAGCGCGGTGGCCTCGGCCGTCTCCCCGGCGGGGTCCTGGCCGGTCGCGGCCTCGCGGGCGAGCAACGCGGCGAGCGTGACGGCGTCCACCGGCCGCCCCCCGGCCGGCGCCCCGTCGAGGGCGACGGCGCCGAACCGGTGCAAGCCGGTCGCCGACCAGTACCGCACGGGGACGCACAGCGCGGTGCCTGAGGCGGGCAGCGGCACGCGCAGCACGCCGTCGGCGGGGCGCGTGGCGCCAGTCTCGCGCAGCCAGCAGCGCAGCAGGCCCTCGACCGCGGCGGCGTCGGCGGCCGACCCGGCGTCCCGCTGCTCCAGCGGGTCGGCGGTCTCCAGCGCGGCGCTCGCGGAGGCCGCGGCCGTCGTCCCGTGGGGGTGGGCCCGCCTCGGCGCGGGCGGTTCCATGAGGCGGGCGAGCCGGCGGCGGACCGGCACGCGCTCACGGGAGGGGCTGCGTTCGGGACGGGGGCGTGCGTTCATCCGTGTGTGGCGCGCCGGCTCGGCACGGACCGAACGGCACTGCCTCCTCCTTCAGGACATGTCGGTTCGTGACGTATGTCGACACCGTGGTGACAGGGCCGCAGTGACAACGCCGTGGTGACAACGCCGCGGGACGAGGCCGTGGCGTTCCTCCATCCGTGGTAACGACGGCGCGACCTCCCGATCACGGCCCGCGACAAGATCCTTTGCTCGGGCACCCACTTCGGACGCGGGCGGAACCGGGGACCCGGCTGCCGCCGTCCAGATCAGCACCGGCATAGTGGTGGTCACCTTCCGTGCCGGGGCACCGCACGGCACCACGATGGACAACTCGGCAACACACAGGGGGAATGCACCCATGTCATCGATACGCAGGCGACCGCGTCGCCGCGTCGCCTTGGCAGCCACGGCGATGGCCGCCGCCTTGGCGCTGACGGCGACCGCATGCAATGGCGACGAAGAATCGGGCGAGGGGGCCACGCCGAGCGAGGACGCGAGCGCCGGGGACGACCAGCTCCAGGACCTCATCGACAACCTGCCGTTCGACTTCGACATGGAAGCCTGGCTGGACGGCGGCTGGGAGAACTGGGACCGGGACACCTGGATGCGCGAGATCGGGGAGTACGTCAACCCGATCATCGAGGGGCTGTGGGACCCGGACCGCATGGAGGACGCCGAGGACCCCGACCCGTCCATCGACGAGGACCAGATCGAGGAGGACCCCAACCCTCCGGAGGTCGACAGTCCCGAGGGCGACCGGGGCATCACCGACCCCGAGCCGGCCCCGGTCGAGGCGGAGCCCGTGGCCACGCCCTACACGGAGAACGGCGCGCCGATCGGCAAGGTCTTCTTCGACAGCCCCGAGGGCCCGATGGTCTGCTCCGGCACGGTGGTGAAGGACCCCGCCCGCCCCGGTCAGTCGAACCTGGTGGCCACCGCCGGTCACTGCGTGCACGCGGGCGCGGGTGGCGGCTGGTACCGCAACCTGAGCTTCGTCCCCGCCTACAACAACAACGGCATGACGGCCGAGGAGCTCGCGGCGGCGGCGCCCGAAGAGGTGGCGCCGTACGGGGTGTACTGGGCTGAGTACGTCTCCACCACGCAGTACTGGATCGACAACGGCACCGACTCGGGCGGCAGCGGCGCGCACGGCGACTTCGCGGTCTTCTCGGTCCAGCCCGAGGACGGCAGCGGCGCCTCGCTCGAGGAGACGGTGGGCGCCGCGCTCGACGTCAGCTTCGACGCCCCGGCGGTCTCCGACCTCGGCGCGGTCACGCTGTACGGCTTCCCCGCCGCCCCGCCCTACGACGGCGCCGCCATGTACATGTGCGTCGACTACCCGGGCCGGCTGTCGATGGACGCCACCATGCCGGTCATGTACTGGGCGGGCTGCACGATGACGGGCGGCTCCTCGGGCGGCCCCTGGCTGCGCACCAACGAGGCGGGCGAGCCGGAGCTGATCTCGGTCAACTCCATCGGCCCGCTGGAGAGCACCTGGCTGGCGGGTCCGCGACTCGACGTCGAGGCCCAGGGCGTGTACGACCACGTCAGCTCGACCATGACCGGCTGAGTCCGGACGCGACGGCGGGGCAAACGCCGCCGAAACAGACGCCGGGGCCCGGCGGTCACGAGGGTGACCGCCGGGCCCCGGCGTCGTGCCGTGTCCGGCCGCTGAGTGGTGCTCGGGTGGTGCTCAGGCGGTGCTCAGGCGCGGTGGGCGGCCTGCGGGCTGCGCTCGGCGTCGCCGCCGGGCGGGGGCTCGGAGGGGTCGGCGCCCAGGCCGACCACCCGGTTGGCGCGGTCCACATGCACGACGGTGGGCCGCATGCGGCGCGCCTCGGCGTCGTCGACCTGGGTGTAGCTGATGAGGATGACCAGGTGGCCCGGCTGCACCAGGTGGGCGGCCGCGCCGTTGATCCCGATGACGCCGGAGCCGCGTTCGCCCTCGATGACATAGGTCTCCAGGCGGCTTCCGTTGTCGATGTCGACGATGTGGACCTGCTCGCCCGGCAGCAGGTCGGCGGCTTCCATCAGGGCCGCGTCCACGGTGACCGAGCCGACGTACTGCAGGTCGGCCTGGGTCACCGTGGCGCGGTGGATCTTGGATTTGAACATGGTGCGCAACACGAGCAGCTCTCCCGGTTCCGAGGGTCACGCTCTCTCGACGAGATACGTGCCGACGCGTCCATGCTAATCGAGGGGTGGTCAGGCTCCGACGGCTCCCACCCGGTCCAGGCGGTGCAGGGAGTGGCCGAACGGGGCCGAGCCGGATGCCGCTTGGGCACCCAGCCGCGGGTCGGCCAGCAGGATGGCCCGCTGGAGGTCCCGCAGCGGCTGGCCCGGCTCCAGGCCGAGCTCGTCGTGGAGGACACGGCGTGCGCTCTCGTAGACCCGCAGCGCGTCGGCCTGCCGCTCGGAGCGGTAGAGGGCGAGCATGAGCTGCCGGTAGAAGACCTCGCTCAGGGGGTTCTCGCTGATCAGCGCCTGGAGCCGGCCCACCTGTTCGCGGTGGCGACCCATGGCCAGCTGGGCGTCGATCAGCATCTCCTGGCACTCGGCGCGGGCGTCTTCCAGATACGCGGTGAACGCGCCGATCAGCGGGCCGCCGGAGACCCCGGCGAGGGCGTGGCCGCGCCACAGGGAGAGCGCGGACGTCAGTGCGGTGCAGGCGTCCTCGTGGCGGCCCTCCTGGCGGTGGGCGCGGCCCGCTCGGATGTGCGACTCGAAGGCGTGCACGTCGAGTTCGTCGTCGGGGCCGATCTGGATCGTGTAACCCGGAGGCCGGGTGACGATCGGGCTGTCGGCCGCGCCCGTCGCGGCGGCAAGGATCTTGCGGAGCTGTGACACGTAGACATGCATGGCGGCGGACGCGCGTTTGGGCGGGGAGCCGCCCCAGATCTCCTCCTTGATCCGCCCGCTCGGCACGACCTGGTCGGATCGTACGAGCAGCGCGGCCAGCAGCGTTTCGACCTTGCGGGCACCGATGTACGAGGTGCCCTCCTCACCCGTGAGGCGAAGCGGTCCCAGGATCTCGTATCTCATCAGCCTTCCCCCTTTGTCCGATACATCGGCCATAGCGACTGAACCATTCCCTACGGTAACCAACACCGGTGCGTCACACACGTATGCGAGCGGTCACACGGCGGCCGCGAGGGCGGCCCCGTCGCCGTGCCAGGAGGCGGCGGCGGGTCGACATCCGCGGTTCGGCGTCGGTCAGCGGGGCCATCCCGCGGGACGTCGGGAGGGGCGACGGTGGTATACGGGAGGTGTCGGCGGTGACCGGCGGTGCCAGGTCACCGGGCCTGGCGGCCCCCGCGCCCCCATGCCCGCGCAACGGACGGCGGCGGCCCCGGGCGTTCGCCTTCGTCCCGCGCCTCGGCCCCCGGGCCGCGGCGGGGCCGCGTGTGATCAACGCCACACCTCTGGTCTGCCGTTGCCGCTAGATCGACCCGGAGGGGCCGGGGTCAGGTGGCCGCTGCGGCGGGGGGCGAGGAGGTGCGGCGGCCCGGAGGGACCCGGTGCCGACGGCTGGTGACAGGTGCGGGCTGCCTGGGAGAGGGTCATGATGTCGGCGCTCCGGAGACCTTTTGGGGGCTACGCGGGCAGGGCTCGGTGTGGGGGCCTCTCCCGGCCGGTCGTGGCCGATCATGACCCAGATGCCTAAAGGCGACCTTGAACTGTGCTCGCGGAAGCAGGAATTGAGACATCAGTTCCCGGCTCTCGCGCCCCGGTGACCAACGATGCGGGGGCCGCCGGGCGGCGCACGCGGTCCCGACATCCCTGGCCGGCAGCGCGGCCACCCGCTGGCGGAGCGCGGTGAGAACCCCCCACGACGACGCGTTGCCGACGAGGTGAACGCCGCCCATGAGGGCGAGGAGCGGAAGGAAACCGGCGGCCGCGAGCAGTTGGCCGGAAATGGCTCGGCTCAGGCGGTGCGGGTCCGCAAGCAGAAGTCGGTATTCCGCGACGGAATCCGCCCGTGTCCCGGCGCTGGTTCCCGGCCACGCGCGGCGCGTGGCTGTGGCATCCTCAGGTGCACTCGGGAGGACGGAGGCCGATCCGTGACCGCACCACACCGGTTGCGTGCGGACGCCGCACGCAACCGCGCGAACATCCTGCGCGCCGCGCGCACGTTGTTCGCCGCGCGGGGAGAGGGCGCGGGGATCGACGAGATCGCCCGGGAGGCCGGGGTGGCGGTGGGGACCCTGTACCGGCACTTCCCGACCAAGGCCGATCTCGTCCAGGCGATCGTGGGCGACCTCGTCCACCGCATCTTCACGGCTCTCGACGAGGCGGTCGCCCGGATCGACGCGGGCGGCAGCGCCTTCGCCGAACTGGCGTTACTGGCCGGGCGCATCAGCGAAGCGGCCGGCACGGACCGCACCGTCAGGACCGCGATCGGCCCCCTCGGGATGAGGGCGGACCAGGAGCTGGCCCGGAGGGGCGGGAGCCTCCTGTCGCGCATCGTCGCGGCCGGTCACGCGGAGGGATCGCTGCACCGGGACGTCACGGCGGCCGATCTCATGCTCGCCCTGGGCAATCTCCCGGGCGACGACCTGCCCGAGGCCGCGCGGCGGCGGTGGGTCCAGCTCGTGCTGCGCGGCCTCGCGGCCGACCCGGCGCGCGTGAGCGGTGCCGTGGCCGTACATGCCTGAGGGGCCGCCCCACGGGCGGCCCCTCAGGCAGTGCGCGAGCGAGCACGCTCGCCGCGGGAACCGGGGCGGTCAGCCCCGGACGGCCGGGACGTACGGTTCGAGCAGCGCACCCAGCTCCGGGTGCACCCGAACCGTGAGCAGCGTGCCCTCGGCGGTGTGCTCCTCGGAGAGGACCTCGCCCTCCGCGTGCACGCGGGAGACCAGACCACCCTCGGTGTAGGGCACCAGGACCCCCAGCTCCACGGCGGGGCGCGGCAGTTCGTCGTCGATCCACTCGAGGAGCCGGTCGAGCCCCAGGCCGGTGCGCGCCGAAACGGCGATGGCCCGCTTCTCGGCCCGCAGCAGCCGCTGGAGCGTCAGCTCGTCCGCGGCATCCGCCTTGTTGAGCACCACGATCTCGGGGATGTCCTTCGCCCCCACCTCGCGGATCACCTCACGGACGGCCGCGAGCTGCTCCTCGGGCACCGGGTGCGAGCCGTCCACCACGTGCAGGATCAGGTCGGCCTCGCCGACCTCCTCCATGGTGGAGCGGAACGCCTCCACCAGGTGGTGGGGCAGGTGGCGCACGAAGCCCACGGTGTCGGCCAGGGTGTACCCGCGCCCGCTGGGCGTGGTCGCCCGGCGCACGGTCGGGTCCAGCGTGGCGAACAGCGCGTTCTCCACGAGGACTCCGGCGCCGGTCAGCTGGTTCAGCAGGGAGGACTTGCCCGCGTTGGTGTAGCCGGCGATGGCGACGGACGGCACCTTGTTGCGGTGGCGCTCCTGCCGCTTGAGCTCCCGGCCGTGCTTCATGTCCGCGATCTCCCGGCGCATCTTCGCCATCTTCTCGCGGATCCGCCGCCGGTCGGTCTCGATCTTGGTCTCACCGGGGCCGCGGGTGGCCATCCCCCCGCCACCGCTGCTGGAGCCACCGCCGCCCATCTGGCGCGACAGCGACTGGCCCCAGCCGCGCAGCCGCGGCAGCATGTACTGCATCTGGGCGAGCGACACCTGCGCCTTGCCCTCACGGGACTTGGCGTGCTGGGCGAAGATGTCCAGGATCAGGGCGGTCCTGTCGACCACCTTCACCTTGACGACATCCTCCAGGTGGATCAGCTGACCCGGACTCAACTCACCGTCGCACACGACGGTGTCGGCGCCGGTCTCCAGCACGAGGTCCCTGAGCTCCTGCGCCTTGCCCGAGCCGATGTAGGTGGCCGGGTCCGGCTTGTCGCGGCGCTGGATCACGCCGTCGAGCACCAGGGCGCCCGCGGTCTCGGCCAGGGCGGCGAGCTCCGCGAGGGACAGCTCCGCGTCCCGCGCGGTACCGGAGGTCCAGACGCCGACGAGCACCACGCGCTCCAGACGCAGCTGCCGGTACTCGACCTCGGTGATGTCCTCCAGCTCGGTCGAGAGCCCGATGACACGGCGGAGTGCGGCGCGCTCGTCGCGCTCGAACTGATCGCCGTCCACGTCGTCGAACTCGCTCCGGGCGACGTCCTCATCCATCAGGGCGTCGGCCCGGCGGCCCGCGGTGCGGCGCTGGTGATCCTGAGGAAGGGAAGAGAAGGTCAATGCGTTCCTTAAAGTCGGGGGAAGACGGCGAGGCTCGGACGGCCTCGGCCGGCGCTTGGACGCCGGGGAACTGTCAGCTCTTCAACGCCCGTGCGACTCGGAACATTCCCGGCCGCGCGTCCCATGGTGGCACGGTGCCACCCCCGCGTCACCCCGATTAGCACGCGGCGCGGTGGCGTGCCCACCCGGGTGCGGGGCCGGCGCCGGGCCCCGGGCCGTCCCGGGATCCGGACTCAGGACTGGAGGCGGGCCGCGCGGGTCACGTCGTAGACGCCCGGCACCCGGCGCATCGCGCGCATCAGGCGGGGAAGCCCGGAGGAGTCGGGCAGTCGCAGCGTGTAGGTGTGGCGGACGCGGTGCTCGCGGGGGGGCTCGACCTCGGCGGCGAGCACGGCCGCGCCGTGGGCGGCCAGGGCCTCGGTGAGGTCGGCGAGCAGCTCGGGGCGGCCGAGGGCCTCGGCGTGCAGGGTGACGCGGCAGCCGATGGAGTCCGAGCGCCAGGTCACCGGCAGCGGACGGCGCCCGGCGGCGGTCATCCGCACCGCGGACGGGCAGTCCTCGCGGTGCACGGTGACGGCGCCGCCACGCACGGTGAAGCCGCTCACCCCGTCGGGCGGGACGGGCGTGCAGCAACGCGCCAGGCGCACCGGGGCCTCGGGGGCACCCGCGACGAGGGCGGCCGCGCTGTCGGCCGGGTCCGCCGCCTCCCGGCGGGACGCGGGCGCCGCGGCCCCGGCCGTGGCTCCGAGCGGCGGAACGGGCTCGGGGCCCGGCTCCGCGCCGGTGGCGGCGCCGCTGTCCAGCCAGTGGCCGATCGGGATGCGGGCGGCGGGCGTGGTGGCGTACCCCAGCCACTCGGGCGAGGGGCCCGTGCTGCCGTCGGGCGCGAGCAGGAGGTGCACCGTGTCGCCGTCGTGGAGCACGGTGCGCAGGGTGGCGAGCCGCCCGTTGACGCGGACGCCGATGCAGGCGTGGGCGTCCTGCCCGTGCCGGGCGTAGGCCGCGTCCACGCAGGTCGCGCCGACCGGGAGCTGGAGGGGGCCCGCGTCCGCCGCCTCGCCGAAGACCGTGATCTCGCGGTCCTTCGCCAGCTCGTCGCGGAGCGCGGTCCAGAAGGTGTCGGGGTCGGGGGCCTGCCGCTGCCAGTCGAGCAGCCGGGAGAGCCAGCCGGGGCGGGTCGGGTCGACGCGTTCGCCCTCGTCGGCCTCGCCCTCGCCCGCGCGGTGCGGGTCGCCCAGCGCGACCACGCCCGCCTCCGCGACGCGGTGCATGGCGTGCGTGCGCACCAGCACCTCGGCGATCCGCCCGCCGCCGAAGGCGAAGGCGGTGTGCAGCGACTGGTACAGGTTGAACTTGGGGACGGCGATGAAGTCCTTGAACTCGGAGACCACCGGCGTGAAGCAGGTGTGCAGCTCGCCCAGCGCGGCGTAGCAGTCCGCGTTCTCCGGGACGAGGATCAGGAGCCGGCCGTAGTCGAAGGAGCCGGGCTCGCCGCGTTTCAGCCGAACGCGGTGCACCGACAGCACATGCCGGGGTCTGGTGACGACCTGGGCGGTGACCCCGGCCTCGCGCAGCACCTCGCGGACCGCGACGGCGGCCTCGGCCAGCGGGTCGGGGCGCCGGGCGTGACGGCGGATCAGCTCCCGGGCCAGCGCGTGCTCCTCGGGATGGAGGATGGCGAAGACCAGATCCTCCAGCTCCGTCTTCACGGCCTGCACGCCGAGGCGCTCGGCGAGCGGGATCAGCACGTCGCGGGTGACGCGGGCGATGCGGGCCTGCTTCTCGGGGCGCATCACGCCGAGGGTCCGCATGTTGTGCAGGCGGTCGGCGAGCTTGATGGACATCACCCGCACGTCGCTGCCGGTGGCCACGAGCATCTTGCGGAACGTCTCGGGCTCGGCCGCGGCGCCGTAGTCCACCTTCTCCAGCTTGGTGACGCCGTCCACCAGATGGCCGACCTCGTCGCCGAAGTCGGCGCGGACCTGGTCGAGGGTCACCTCCGTGTCCTCGACCGTGTCGTGGAGGAGGGAGGCGGTGAGCGTCGTGGTCTCGGCGCCGAGCTCGGCGAGGATCAGCGTGACGGCGAGCGGGTGCGTGATGTAGGGCTCGCCGCTCTTCCGCATCTGCCCGCGGTGCGCGAATTCGGCCAGCAGGTAGGCACGGCGCAGGGCGTCGAGATCGGCGCGCGGGTGGTGGCGGCGGTGGGCCTGGGCCACATGCTCGATGGCGTCGGGGAGCCGGTCGCGCACGGTGGAGCGGATGACGGCGGCGCGGCCGAGCTGCCGCAGCCGCAGCACGTCTCTTCGGTGGCCCCGGCGTTCACGGGCGGCGCCGCCCGGTGTGGTCGCCTCTGCACTCATGGGGTGGGCACCTCCCGCGGTCTGTTGACCGGACCGCGGCTGACGTCGATCGATTCGAGGGATTCCCGCAGCGGCGCCGGTGCTTGATGCTACCGAGCCCACCACGGTGCACCCGCCGACGTCCGCCCCTATCGTGGTGGATCACCCATTCGAGTGACTTATGTTCTGTGAAACGTGGCTGAAATATGCGGCGTCACCGGCCAGGATTGATGCAGCCAGGCGGCGTCCAGCGTCCCCTCGGCGACGATCACGGCCGGGCCCTTCATGGTGACCTGGCCCTCCGGGTCCTCGCTGACCACCAGCCGCCCACCCGGGACGTCCACGGTGTAGGTGGCCCGGCGGCCGTCCGCCGCCGGGTCACGACCGTCCCGCCGGGCGGCGGCGACCATCACGGCGCACGCGCCGGTGCCGCAGGAGCGCGTCTCGCCCGAGCCCCGCTCGTGCACCCGGAGCGCGACGTGCCCGGGGCCGCGGTCCACGACGAACTCCACGTTCACCCCGTGCGGATACGCGGCGGCGGGGTGGACGGCGGGCGGGTCGAGCAGCGGGCCCGCGTGGTCGAGGGCGCCGACGAACGCGACCGCGTGCGGGTTCCCCATGTCGACGTGGCGTGCGGGCCAGGTCCGCTCCCCCACCGTGACGGTGACCGACTCCCCCGGGCCCCCGGGCAGCGTGGCCGGTCCCATGGACACCGTGATGTCACCGTCGTCCTCGAACCGCACCCGGCGCACCCCCGCGCGGGTGGCGACGGGGAGGGAGTCGCCCTCGGCCAGCCCGGCGCGCCGGAGGTAGCGCGCGAAGACCCGCACGCCGTTCCCGCACATCTCGGCGATGCTGCCGTCGGCGTTGCGGTAGTCCATGAACCACTCGGCCTCGCCGGCCGCGCGCACGACGCGCAGCAGGCCGTCGGCGCCGAGGCCCGCGCGCCGGTCGCACAGGCGCGCGACGGTGGCGGCCGAGAGGTCGAGCCGGTCGTCAGGATCGGGAATGATCACGAAGTCGTTCTCCGTGCCGTGCCCCTTGAGGAACGGCACGGGCTGCTGTGCGGTGCCCACGGGCCCGAGCGTAACGGATCGTGACGACACTCAGCGCAGCGCGGCCACCCGCATGACGGCGAGCACGGCGAGGACCGAGACGCCGAGTCCGTAGAGCGCCAGCAGCCGCCAGTCGGGGCGCTGCCCCGAGCCGCGCGGGGGCAGGCCGGGCCAGGTGTAGCCGACGCGGCGGGCGGCCATCATGCCCCACCCGGCGGCGCTGCACCCGATGAGGAGGCCCAGCATGGCGACCACGGCGCCCGCCTCGTCGAAGGCGAAGGCGAGCGGGAAGGCGAACATCAGGGAGCCGAGCAGGCTCAGCAGCACGATGGGCGCGAAGAGGGTGAGCCTCAGCCGCCGGGGCGGGCGCAAGTCGGCATAGGACTCGTCCCTGTTGAAGTCGTCGATGATCTCGACGGCCTGATCCTCCGGCAGCGGCTCGCCGTCGGGCAACAGCTCGCCGTCGGGCAGCAGTTCCCCTTCGGGCAGCAGTTCCGCGTCGGGGGGGAGCCGTCGGGGCGGAACGTCCTCCGTCATGCCGTTGCTTTCCCGGGGGCCGGCCTCCATCGCCACGCGCCCTCCAGACTCAACGGCTTCACGGTTGCGACATCGCTCGATGATGGCACGCTCGGGGACCGGTCCCGCCCGCTTGGGGCGTCCCGATGCCATCACGTGATCAGGATGTGACCGTCCGTTCGAGCAGCTCCCACGCACGTTGCTCAAGCTCATCGGCAGCCTCGCGCGCCCCGCTCAGCCAGCGCACGCGCGGGTCGCGCCGGAACCAGCTCTCCTGCCGGCGGGCGAAGCGTCTGGTGGCGCGAACGGTCTGGGCGCGCGCCTCCTCCTCGTCGTACTCCCCGGCCAGCGCCGCGAGCACCTGCTGGTAGCCGATCGCCCTCGACGCGGTGCGCCCCTCGCGCAGTCCGGCGCGTTCGAGGGAGCGGACCTCATCGACCAGGCCCGCGCTCCACATCCGGTCCACGCGGGCGGTGAGCCGCTCGTACAGCTCGGCGCGTTCGACGCCGACGCCGATGTGGAGGGTGCGGTAGACGGATCCGTCGTCGGCGGCGCCCGGCAGCCGTGCGGTGAACGGCTGCCCGGTGATCTCGATGACCTCCAGCGCCCGGACGATGCGCCGCCCGTTGCTCGGCAGGATGGCGCGGGCGGCGGGCGGGTCGGCGACGGCGAGCCTGGCGTGCAGCGCGCCGCTGCCCTCCCGGCCCAGCTCCTCCTCGAGAGCGGCCCTGACCTCCGGGTCGGTGCCGGGGAATTCGAGGGCGTCGACGGCGCCGCGGACATAGAGGCCCGTGCCCCCGACCAGCACCGGGGTGCGGCCCTCGGCGAGCAGCGCGTCGATCCGCTCGCGGGCCAGCCGCTGGAACGCGGCGACGCTCGCGGTCTCGGTGACGTCCCAGACGTCGAGCAGGTGGTGCGGCACGCCCTGCCGCTCGGCGGGGGTCAGCTTGGCGGTGCCGATGTCCATGCCGCGGTAGAGCTGCATGGCGTCGGCGTTGACCACCTCGCCGCCCAGCCGTCTGGCCAGGGCGATGCCGAGGTCCGACTTGCCGGCCGCGGTGGGCCCGACCACGGCGACGACCTGGGGGGCACCGGATGCGCTGCTCACACGGGGCAGTCTCCCAGATCCGGGCCCGCCTCCTCGAACGAGCGACGTGACGCCGCTGGTCGCGGGTCGTTGCTGGTTCCGAACCGTTCAATGTGAGGAAGGTCGGGAGTTGTCATGGGAGTGATTGCCTGGTTCCGTGGCCGCGGCAAGGGTCCGCAGGAGCCGCCGGAGGAGACCCCGGGGGCGGCGCCCGAGGAGGCGCCCGGCGCCGCCGAGGCCGGGGCCGAGGCCGAGGGGGACGCGGTGGGGATCCCCCAGCAGACCGGCTCCGCACAGGCCGCGGACAGCGAGGCGGGCGAGGGCGCGGCCAAGCCCTGACGGGCCCGGCCCACGACCGCCTACGACCAGGAGGCCACGAAGTAGCCCACGCCGTACGGGGCTTCGTCGTACAGCAGCCGCCCCGCGAGCCCGGCCTCCTCGGCCGCCCCGGCCAGCAGCTGCCAGCTGGAGCGGCCGGCCGCGTGCAGTTCCTCGGCCAGCTCGGCGTCCAGCGCGGCCAGCGCGGCGGTGTTCGCCGCGCCGAGCGCCCGCGCCGCCGCGGCGTCGAACGCGGCGGCGCGCTCGTCGAACGCGCCGGGGGCGCGAGGCGCCCGGCACGCGCTGCCGTCGCCCATCACCAGCAGCGCCAGACGCCCGGGGCCCGCCGCGATCTCACGGCCGACGTCGGCACAGCGCTGTGGCTCGAGGGGTTCACCGACCCCGAGCCCTTCGACGGGGGCGGCGCTCCAGCCGGTGCGCTCCAGCAGCCAGGCGCCGACGGTCAGCGACGTCGGCAGCTCCCGTTCTCCCGGATCGCCCTTGCCGAGGGCGACCTCGACCTCGACGCCGAATCCGCGCAGCGACCCCCTGGTGCCCGCGGGGAACGCGCCACGCTCCGGCTGGGCGGCGGGACCCACGACCAGCAGGCGGTCGGGGCGGGCGGCGGTGAGGACGCCGAGGGCGTCGTCGCAGGCGGCGCGTGCGGCGTCGAGCTCGGACGCGGCGCCCCCCGCCACCTCGGGCACCAGCAACGGCGGACAGGGGCAGACGGCTGCGGCGACGAGCATGGCGGCAGCCTAACCCCCGGCCGGGACGGCCGCCGGTCGGCGGCGATCCGTGGGCGGCGGCGGTCAGTGGGCGGCGCAGCCGCCGACCGCGGGCTCGGGGTCGGCGGGCGGGCCGACCGCGGGGAGGCCCAGCATCACGCCGGGCGCCCTCTCGGCGGGCACGGCGGTGCGGCGCTCCCAGGCGTCGCCGGCGCGGGTGCGGCGGACGGCCTCGGTCGGGCCCTCGGCCAGCAGGTGGTGGGGGGCGGCGTAGGTGACGGTGACGGTGGCCATGTCGCCGGGGCGGACCGGCATCTGGGGCCTGGTGAAGTGCACCAGGCGGTTGTCGGGGGCGCGGCCGGACAGGCGCCGCGTGGCGTCGTCCTTGCGACCCTCGCCCTCGGCGACCAGCACCTCGACGGTGCGGCCGACCTGCCTCTTGTTCTCCGACCAGGAGATGTCGTCCTGGAGCGCGACCAGCCGCTCGTAACGGGCCTGGACCGTCTCCTTGGGGATCTGTCCCTCCATGTCGGCCGCCGGGGTGCCGGGCCGCTTGGAGTACTGGAAGGTGAACGCCTGGGCGAACCGGGCCTGGCGCACCACGTGCAGGGTGTCCTCGAAGTCGGCCTCGGTCTCGCCGGGGAAGCCCACGATGATGTCGGTGGTGATGGCGGCCTCGGGGAGGGCGGCGCGGACCTTCTCGATGATGCCGAGGTAGCGCTCCTGCCGGTAGGAGCGGCGCATGGCGCGCAGCACCCGCGACGAGCCGGACTGGAGCGGCATGTGCAGCTGGGGCATCACGTTCGGCGTCTCGGCCATCGCCTCGATGACGTCGTCGGTGAAGTCGCGCGGGTGGGGCGAGGTGAAGCGGACGCGCTCCAGGCCCTCGACGCGGCCGCAGGCGCGCAGGAGGTGGGAGAACGCCCGCCGGTCGCCGATGTCGGAACCGTAGGCGTTCACGTTCTGGCCGAGCAGGGTGATCTCGGAGACCCCCTCGGCGACCAGGGCCTCGATCTCGGCGAGGATGTCGCCGGGGCGGCGGTCCTTTTCCTTCCCACGCAGCGCGGGGACGATACAGAACGTGCAGGTGTTGTTGCAGCCGACGGAGATCGCGACCCAGGCCGCGTAGGCGCTCTCGCGCCGGGTCGGCAGGGTGGAGGGGAACGCCTCCAGGGACTCGGCGATCTCCACCTGGGCCTCTCGCCGCACCCTGGCCCGCTCCAGCAGGACGGGGAGGCTGCCCACGTTGTGTGTGCCGAAGACGACGTCCACCCAGGGGGCGCGGCTGACGATGGTGTCGCGGTCCTTCTGCGCCAGGCAGCCGCCGACGGCGATCTGCATGCCGGGGCGGGCGGCCTTGCGGGGGGCGAGCTGGCCCAGGTTCCCGTAGAGGCGGTTGTCGGCGTTCTCCCGGACGGCGCAGGTGTTGAACACCACGACGTCGGCGCCCTCGGCCTCCGGGGCGGCCGGAACGTAGCCGGCCTGCTCCAGCAGCCCGGCCATCCGCTCGGAGTCGTGGACGTTCATCTGGCAGCCAAACGTCCGGACTTCGTAGGTGCGCGCGACTTCGGGCATGCGAGAACTCAATCCCATTCGGTACGAGAAGCGGATACCGCAGGTCCCCAAGTCTACGTTCCGCTGATAGCTTGCTCGGATGCTCTCCGTGCGTTCCCCACGGCGGCGGTCCGCGCCGCTCGTGCTGGGCGTTCTCGTGGTGCTGGCCCTGGTGGCCGCGCTGCTGTGGCGGCCCCTGGTCGGGAGCGACGACCGGGTCGTCGGTTCGGTGACCCTGAGCACCGGGGTGAACAGCGGAGTCTACGCCAAGTACGGGCAGCTGCTTCAGGGGCAGTTGGCGAACGACGCGCCCGCCCTCGACATGGCGCTCCGGCCGAGCGTCGGATCCCTGGAGAACCTGGCCCGCCTCGCCTCGGGCGAGGCCGACTACGCCATCGCCACCGCCGATTCGATCGCCGTCTACCGGTCCGAGGGCCGCGAGGGCGCCGACCGGCTGC
The DNA here is from genome assembly GCF_001083795.1 of Streptomyces sp. SBT349. Taxonomy (GTDB): domain Bacteria; phylum Actinomycetota; class Actinomycetes; order Streptomycetales; family Streptomycetaceae; genus Streptomyces. The sequence continues at coordinate 35,100 of NZ_LAVK01000001.1, read as the reverse complement.
GGGCCTGCGCGCGGCTGTACGACGACTACATCCAGCTGGTGGTGCCCGCCGGTTCGCCGGTGCGCAGGACCGAGGACCTGGCCGGGCTGCGGGTGGGCGTCGGACAGGACAGGTCGGGCGTCCAGCTGGTGACGCGCGAGCTGCTCGCCGCCGCGGGCCTGGACATGGACCGCGACGTGGACGCGGCCCGGGCGGGCATCGACGACATGCCGCGGATGCTGGAGGCGGGCCGCATCGACGCGTTCTTCTGGTCGGGCGGGCTGCCCACCACGGCGGTCGCACGGCTGTCGAGCTACCTGGACATCCGGCTGGTGCCCCTGGGCGACCTGCTGCCCGAGCTCAGCGAGCGGGGCCCGTACACCGAGTACTACCGCGCCGCCGTCATGCCGCCCGACGCCTACCCCGAGATCTCGGACTCCCAGGTGGTGGACACCATCGCGGTGGCGAACCTGCTGGTGACGACCGAGGAAGCCGACCCGGCGATCGCCGAGGAGATCACCCGCTCGGTGATCAACGGCCGCGACCGGATCGGGCGCCAGGTGCACGCGGCCCAGCGGGTGGATCTGCGGACGGCGATCTACACGCAGCCCCTGGAGCTGCACCAGGGCGCCCGCGACTACTACCGGTCGGTCAAGTCGTGATCTGACCGGCCGCTCCCCTTTTCCCTGTCCCCCACTCATCCGTTCCGTTCCGATCCTGCCCGTAATTGCAACGTCACGCATCACGAGACATTCGGAGTAGCACCATGCACGACGACCGCACGCTGGTCGAAGACCGTCTTGCCCGGGTCCTGAAGGAGCGGATCCGGCCCGCCGTCCACCGCGACCCCGTGCCGTTGACCGTCGAGCGCTGGGACGCCCCGGGCGAGCCCGTTCCCGTGGCCGAGGCACTGGGCGCCGCGTACGGGCCGGCCGCGGCGGGGGACCCGTGGGGCCCGGCCTGGGGCACCACATGGCTCCGGCTCACCGGACGGGTCCCGGCCGAGTGGGCCGGGCGGACGGTCGAGGCGGTGATCGACCTCGGCTTCGACCGGATGATGCCCGGCTTCCAGTGCGAGGGCCTGGCATACCGGCGCGACGGCCAGGCCGTGAAGGGGCTGAACCCCTACAACGACTGGGTGCGGATCGCCGAGGCGGCCGAGGGCGGCGAGGAGGTGGAGCTGTTCGTCGAGGCGGCGGCCAATCCCATCCTCAACGAGGCGGAGCCCAGCGAGCTCGGCGACCGGCTCACCGCGGGCGACGAGCCCCTGTACCGCCTGGCGCGCATGGACCTCACGGTCTTCGAGCCCCAGGTGTGGGAGCTGGCGCAGGACCTCGACGTGGTGGGCGGGCTGATGAGCCAGCTGGGCGTCGAGGACGCCCTGCGCTGGACGCTGCTGCGGGCGATCGAGGGGGCGCTCGACGCGCTGGACCTCGAGGACGTGGCGGGCAGCGCCCCGGCCGCGCGGGAGCGGCTGGCCGGGGTGCTCGCCTCCCCCGCCCACGCGACCGCGCACCGGATCAGCGCGGTCGGCCACGCGCACATCGACTCGGCGTGGCTGTGGCCGCTGCGCGAGACCGTGCGGAAGGTGGCCCGCACCTCGGCGAACGTGGTCGCGCTCATGGACGACCACCCGGAGTTCGTCTTCGCCATGTCGCAGGCCCAGCAGCTGGCCTGGCTGAAGGAGCACAGGCCGGAGATCTTCGCGCGGGTGCGGGAGAAGGTCGCGGACGGGACGTTCGTGCCGGTGGGCGGGATGTGGGTGGAGTCCGACACCAACATGGTGGGCGGCGAGGCCATGGCCCGGCAGTTCGTGTACGGCAAGCGGTTCTTCCTGGAGGAGTTCGGGATCGAGACCGATGAGGTGTGGCTGCCGGACTCGTTCGGCTACACCGGCGCGCTGCCGCAGCTGGTGAAGCTGTCGGGGTCGACGTGGTTCCTCACGCAGAAGATCTCGTGGAGCAGGACCAACACGTTCCCGCACCACACCTTCTGGTGGGAGGGCATCGACGGCACCCGCGTATTCACGCACTTCCCGCCGGTGGACACCTACAACTCCGACCTGAGCGGGCGCGAGATGGCGCACGCGGCGCGCAACTACCGTGAGAAGGGGCGCGGGACACGTTCGCTGGCGCCCTTCGGCTGGGGGGACGGCGGCGGCGGTCCCACCCGCGAGATGCTGGCCCGCGCGGCCCGGCTGCGGGACCTGGAGGGCTCGCCGCGGGTGGAGATCGAGCGGCCCTCGGCGTTCTTCGGCAAGGCCCACGAGGAGTACCCGGACGCGCCGGTGTGGGTGGGCGAGCTCTATCTGGAGCTGCACCGCGGCACCTACACATCGCAGGCCAAGACCAAGCAGGGCAACCGGCACAGCGAGTCGCTGCTGCGGGAGGCCGAACTGTGGGCCGCGACCGCGGCGGTCGCCGTGGACGGCTACGCGTACCCCTACGAGGAGCTGGAGCGGATCTGGAAGACGGTGCTGCTCCACCAGTTCCACGACATCCTGCCCGGCTCGTCCATCGCCTGGGTGCACCGCGAGGCCAGGGAGACCTACGCGCGGCTGCGCGAGGAGCTGCTCGCCCTGGTGGACGGGGCGCAGCGGGCGCTGGCCGGAAATGGGAACGGGGACGGGGACGGGAGCGGGGACGGGGAGGGCACCGTGGTGTTCAACGCGGCCCCGCACGAGCGCGGGGGCATCCCGGCGGGGGGCGCGGCGCCCCGACCCGACCTGCCCCAGGCGCCGGTGCACGCCGAGGAGCGCGCGGGCGGCGGGTTCACGCTGGCCAACGGCCTGCTGCGGGTGGAGATCGACGCCCGGGGCCTGGTGGTCTCGGCCGTGGACCTGCCAGCGGGCCGCGAGGCGATCGCCCCCGGAGCCGCGGGCAACCTGCTCCAGCTCCACCCCGACCTGCCGAACCACTGGGACGCCTGGGACGTCGACGCGTTCTACCGCAACAGCGTGTGCGACCTCACGGACGTGGAGGCGCTGTCGCTGGAGGCCGCGGACGGCGGTGCCGCGACGGTGGAGGTGGCGCGTTCCTTCGGCGCCTCGCGGGTGGTGCAGCGGCTCACGCTGCGCGCCGGCACGCGCGTTCTGGAGGTCGACACCGAGATCGACTGGCACGAGCGGGAGAAGATCCTGAAGGCCGCGTTCCCGCTGGACGTGAAGGCCGACGCCTCGGCCGCCGAGACGCAGTTCGGCCACGTGTTCCGGCCGACGCACACCAACACCTCGTGGGAGGCGGCCAAGTTCGAGATCTGCGCGCACCGCTGGATCCAGGTGGGCGAGCCCGGCTGGGGTGCCGCGGTGGTCAACGACTCGACCTACGGGCACGACGTGACCCGCGAGGTGCGCGAGGACGGCGGCCAGACCACGACCGTCCGCCTGTCGCTGCTGCGCGCGCCGCGCTACCCCGACCCGGAGACCGACCAGGGGAGCCACCGGCTGCGGTACGCCCTGGCGCCCGGGGCGACGATCGGCGACGCGGTCCGCGAGGGCCACGGGCTCAACCTGCCGGAGCGCCTGGTGCCGGGCCGGGCCACCGTGGAGCCGCTGGTCACCGTCGTGGACGGCGGGGCGATCGTCGCGGAGGCCGTGAAGATGGCCGACGACCGCACCGGCGACGTGGTGGTGCGCCTGTACGAGTCGGCGGGCGGCCGGGCACGCGGCCGGCTGGTGACGGGCTTCCCGCTCGCCGCCGTGGAGACGACCGACCTGCTGGAGCGCCCGCTCGGTGACGGGCGGGAGCACACGGTCGGCGAGGACGGCGGCGTGGAGCTGGCGCTGCGGCCGTTCGAGATCCTCACGCTCCGGCTGCGCCGGGCGGCAGCTCGCGGCTGACCGCGCCGGGCGCCGCGTCCTCCGGGGCGTGGCGCGGGACGGCGACGATCACCCGCAGGCCGTGCGGCTCGTTCGCGGCATAGGTGATCGTCGCCCCTCCGGCGGCCAGCAGCGCGGCCACGATGGAGAGGCCGAGGCCGGAGCCGGAGACGTTCTGGTGGCGGCCGCTGCGCCAGAAGCGGTCGCCGATCCGGTCCAGCTCGTCCCCCGCCAGCCCGGGGCCGTCGTCGGCGGTCTCGATGGTGACGGACTCGCCGTTCGGCGTGAGGACGACGCGGACCTCGCCGCCGCCCGGGGTGAACTTCAGCGCGTTGTCGACAATGGCGTCCAGCGCGCTGGAGAGCCCCACCGGGTCGGCCCACCCGGTGGCGGCCGAGGCACCCTCGAACCGCAGCGTCACGCCGCGGCGGTCGGCGACCGGGCGCCAGGCGTCGACGCGTTCGCGGGCGAGCGCGGCCACGTCCGTGACGCGCAGGTCGGCGGGGGTGCCCTCGGCGAGCGCGAGGCCGAGCAGGCCGTCCAGGACCCGCGCCAGCCGGACGCCCTCGGCCCGCACCGAGGCGAACTCCTCGTTGTCCTCGGGCAGTTCGAGACCCAGCAGGTCGATCCGCAGCAGCAGCGCGGCCAGCGGGTTGCGCAGCTGGTGGGAGGCGTCGGCGACGAAGGCCCGCTGCTGTTCCAGGACCTCCTCGACGTGGTCGGCCATCTCGTTGAACGAACGCGCCAGGCTGCGCAGCTCGGGCGGCCCGCTCGCGGCGGCGACCCGGGCGGTCAGGCTGCCGGTGGTGATGGCGTGGGTGGCCCTGTCGAGCACCCGCACCGGGCGCAGCACCCAGCGGGTCAGGCCGAACGCGGCGGCGACGGCCAGCAGCATCGCGGCGGCCTCCCCCGCGGCGATGCCGAGCCAGCCGCGCAGGATGCGGGAGCGCAGCGGCCCGGTCGGGGAGTCGATGACCACCACCGCGATCACGTCGCCGTCCCTGATCACCGGGGAGGCGACGACCAGCCGCCGGTCCAGGGCCCAGGGCCACACCTGGGCGGGGCCCTGGCTGCGGCGGCCCGCCAGGGCCTCGGCGAACTCCTCGCCGCCGACCCCGCCGGGCACCTCCCATCCGGCGGGAGCGACCGCGAGCGGCTCCCCGTCGCGCTGGAAGACGCCGGCCTTGATGCCGTAGACGTCGTGGTAGGTCGCCAGTTCGTCGCCCAGGGTGGCCAGGCGCTGGCGTCCGGCCGCGCCGGGGGCGGCGGAGTCTGCGGCGAACTGCGTGAGGGAGGCGAAGCGCGCGGTGTCGTCGATGCGGTCCACGACGACACGCTGCTGCTCGCTGCGGGCCTGGCTGGTGGCCAGCGGGATGCCGAGGGCGAGCAGGACGCCGGTCAGCAGCACGATGAGCAGGGGGAGAAGCCGCGAGCGCATGAGGGTTCCCGTCCGCGCCGGTCAGGCCGGGGGTATGGCCAGGCGGTAGCCGACGCCGCGGACCGTCTCCACCAGTTCGGGCCTGCGCAGCTTGGAGCGCAGGGAGGCCACGTGCACTTCGAGGGTGCGGCCGGTCCCCTCCCAGCTGGTCTGCCAGACGTCGCTGATGATCTGCTCGCGGCGGAAGACCACACCCGGGCGCTGGGCGAGCAGCGCGAGCAGGTCGAACTCCTTGCGGGTCAGCGTGACCGGCTGCCCGTCCACGGTCACCTGGCGGGTGGCGAGCTCGACGGTCACCGGGCCCAGGGCCAGCACGTCCTCCCGCTCCCCCGGCTCGGCGGCCTCCTCGGGACCGGTGCGGCGGCTGACCGCGTGGATGCGGGCCAGCAGTTCCCCGGTGTCGTAGGGCTTGACCACGTAGTCGTCCGCACCCAGATTGAGACCGTGTATGCGGGAGCGCACGTCCGCGCGGGCGGTCACCATGATGATCGGCACCGATGTGAGACGCCGGATCCGGCCACATACCTCGAAGCCGTCGAGATCGGGCAGGCCGAGATCCAGAAGCACCACGCCGAAGGACTTGTCGCGCAGCAGGCCCAGCGCCTCCTCGCCGCCGCGGGCCCGGACGACGTCGAAGCCGTGCTTGCCCAGCACCGCGACCAGGGCAGCGGCGACGTGCTCGTCGTCCTCGACAAGGAGCAGTCTCATCCCGCGGCTTCCTCTCCGGCCTTTCCGGCTTTCCGGCTCACTCCGCATCCATCCCGATGCGGACGTCCCACGTCAAGGGAAACGGGACGAGCTGAACGCTTCCGTTATTCACCGCTCACGACAGGCGACGGACAGTAACTCTCCGCAACTGGGAGGCAACCGGATCGTTATGCTCAATTTCCCCTCAGATCAGGTGACGGTGTGATCCATGCTGGCTAGGGTCCGTGCAACCGACGAGGACGGAGCAAGACCACGATGAGCGATGTGCCGCTGGCCAAGGAGGCCGCCGACGCAGTGCCGCCCCCGGCGGATGATCTCGTCGTCCTGGACAGCGTGAACAAGCACTTCGGCGCGCTCCACGTGCTCCAGGACATCAACCTGACGATCAAGCGCGGCGAGGTCGTCGTCGTGATCGGCCCCTCGGGCTCGGGCAAGTCCACGCTGTGCCGGGCGATCAACCGCCTGGAGACCATCGACGACGGCAGCATCAGCATCGACGGCCGCCCCCTTCCCGAGGAGGGCAAGGAGCTGGCCCGGCTGCGCGCCGATGTGGGCATGGTCTTCCAGTCCTTCAACCTGTTCGCGCACAAGACGGTCCTGGACAACGTCGCGCTGGGCCCCATCAAGGTCCGCGGCCAGGACAAGGCGCTCGCCAGGAAGCGCGCGCACACCCTGCTCGACCGCGTGGGCGTGGGCAACCAGGCCGACAAGTACCCGGCACAGCTCTCCGGCGGGCAGCAGCAGCGGGTGGCGATCGCCCGCGCCCTCGCCATGGAACCGAAGGTGATGCTCTTCGACGAGCCCACCTCGGCACTGGACCCCGAGATGATCAACGAGGTCCTCGAAGTCATGCAGCAACTGGCCCGTGAGGGCATGACCATGGTCGTGGTCACGCATGAGATGGGCTTCGCCCGCTCCGCCGCCAACCGCGTGGTGTTCATGGCCGACGGTCGCATCGTCGAAGAGGCCGACCCCCACCAGTTCTTCGACAACCCGCGGAGCGACCGCGCGAAGGACTTCCTTTCGAAGATCCTCCAGCACTGATGCGCCGCCGCATGTCGCACGCGTTCACCTCCATACCTCAGAGACAACAAGGGGGAACTCCCATCATGAGACTTCGCAAGGCAAGCGCCCTCGCCGCCTCCGCCGTCGCCCTCGCCCTGACCGCCACGGCCTGTGGCGGCGGCGGTGACGACGAAGGCATCGTCATCGGCATCAAGTTCGACCAGCCGGGCCTCGGCCTGCTGACCGAGGACGGCGACTACGAGGGCTTCGACGTGGACGTCGCCCGTTACATCGCCGGCGAACTGGGCTACGAAGAGGACCAGATCGAGTTCGAAGAGGCCCCCAGCCCCGACCGCGAGCAGCTGCTGGAGCGCGGGGACGTCGACATGATCGCCGCCAGCTACTCGATCACCGAGGAGCGCGAGGCGCAGGTCGACTTCGCCGGGCCGTACTTCATCGCCCACCAGGACCTCCTGATCCGCGCGGGCGAGGAGGTGCCCAGCACCGAGGCGATCAACGACCTGACGCTCTGCTCGGTCGCCGGCTCCACCTCCGCCGCGAATGTCCAGGAGGACTTCGCGCCGGACGCCGCCCTCGAGGACTTCAACACCTACTCTGAGTGCCTCACCGGCCTGGAGAACGGCGGCATCGACGCGCTGACCACCGACGACTCCATCCTCGCCGGCTACGCCGCGCAGGAGGAGCACCAGGGCAAGTTCGCCCTCGCGGGCCTGGAGCTGAGCGACGAGTACTACGGCGTCGGCCTGCCCAAGGACTCCGAGGACCTGGAGGACGTCAACGCCGCCATCGAGCAGATGGTGGAGGACGGCACCTGGGCCGAGCTGGTCGAGGAGCACTTCGGCCCGGCCGGCTACGAGGCCGACCCCGCCCCCGAGATCGGGGCGCGTCCCTGACCCTGGCCCGCTCAGGGCCCAGGTGGCGCGCCGCCCCGAGGCGGGGCGGCGCGCCACACCCCTTTCCGCCATCCGCCCTCCGCTAGGCGAGACTGCGAGATTCCGTGTTCGACTTCCTTGACCTCGACAGGTATGACCTGTTCGGAGCGTTCTGGACGACGGTGCAGCTCACCGTCCTCTCCGGGATCGGGTCCCTCATATGGGGAACGGTCCTCGCCGGGATGCGCGTCAGCCCGGTCCCGATCATGCGGGCGTTCGGCACCGCCTACGTGCACATCGTCCGCAACACCCCGCTGACGCTGATCATCGTGGGCTGCTCGCAGCTCCTCGCCTACACGCTGGGCATGACGCTGTGGGCCGACTTCGGCACCGACAGCCTCTCCTTCCGGCTGGCCGTCCTCGGGTTCGTCCTCTACACCTCGACCTTCGTCTGTGAGGCGCTGCGGTCCGGGATCAACACGGTGCCGGTCGGCCAGGCCGAGGCGGCGCGGGCGCTCGGGCTCAACTTCACGCAGGTGCTGACGCTGATCGTGCTCCCCCAGGCGTTCAGGTCGGTGGTCGCGCCGCTGGCGAACGTGCTGATCGCCCTCACCAAGAACACCACGGTGGCGGCGGCCATCGGCGTCGCGGAGGCCGCCCTGCTGATGCGGGACATGATCGAGAAAGAGGCCCAGCTGATACCGATCGCGCTCCTGTTCGCCTTCGGATTCATCGTTCTCACGCTGCCGACGGGGCTCGCCCTCGGCTGGGTGGCCAAGCGCGTGGCGGTGAAGCGATGAGCAACCTCTCCGTTCTCTACGACGCCCCCGGGCCGCGCGCCCGGCGGCGGAATCTCCTCATCGCCGTCGTCTTCCTCGTCGTGCTCGCGCTGGGGGCCTGGTGGGTGCTGGGCGTCCTGGACGAGAAGGGCCAGCTGGCCTGGGAGAAGTGGGAGCCGTTCACCCAGAGCAACGTGTGGACGACCTTCATCCTGCCCGGCATCGAGGGCACTCTCACGGCGGCGGCCCTCTCCATGGTGATCGCGCTCCCGCTGGGCGCGGTGCTGGGCATCGGCCGGCTCTCCGAGCACGCCTGGGTGCGGGTCCCCGCGGGCGCCGTGGTCGAGTTCTTCCGCGCGATCCCCGTGCTGCTGCTGATGCTGTTCGCCAACGAGGCGTACGCCATGTGGACCGACATCGACCGCGACGTGCGGCCGCTGTACGCGGTGGTGACGGGCCTGGTCCTGTACAACGCCTCGGTGCTGGCCGAGGTCGTGCGCGCCGGCGTGCTCTCGCTGCCCCGGGGGCAGACGGACGCGGCCAAGGCGATCGGCATGCGCAAGGGGCAGCTCATGGTCTTCGTGCTGCTGCCCCAGGCGGTCACCGCGATGCTGCCGGCGATCGTCAGCCAGCTGGTCGTCATCGTCAAGGACACCGCGCTCGGCGGCGCGATCCTGAGCTACGACGAGCTGATGGGCAGCGTCGGCCTCATCGACGGCAACTTCGCCAACCTGCTGGCCGCCTTCGCCGTGGTCGGCGTGATCTACGTCCTGCTGAACTTCCTGCTGACCAGCTTCGCGAGCTGGCTGGAGAACCGGATCAGGCGCGGCAAGCGCGGCACGGGCGCCGTGCTCTCCACCACCGTGACCGAGGAGATGAACGCCGGCGGCGAGGTACAGGGGCCCGGCGGCCCCCGGTAAGGGCCGGCCGTCGGGGCCCGGCGCAACCGGCCCGCCGAGGGGCCGACTTGACGCCCGATTCCCGCTGCCGTTGCATACATGCTGTGCTGCCCGTGATCATCGCCGGCGCGGGCCCCGTGGGGCTCGCGCTGGCGCTTGCCCTGGCCGGGCACGGAGTCCCGACCGTCGTGCTCGACGGCGCCCAGGGACCGCCCCCCGTGCGCCTCGCCCGCACCTGCGTGCTGCCGCACGACATCGCCCACTGGGCCGGGATGCCGGGGACCGGCGGGCACGCCCCGGCGTGGACCGCCTGGCGGTCCACGCAGCGGGGCAGGACCGTGCTGCACGAGCGGCTCGACCCGGAAGCGGCCCCGCGCCATGTCCCGCAGCACGCCCTGGAGCGGGCGCTGCGGGACGCGGTGGCGCGGCAGGAGCTGGTCCGGATCGCCAGGGGCCACCGGATCACCGACCTGGAGCAGCGCGAGCACGAGGTGCTCGCGCACTCCGTCGCCCACGCGCCCGAGGGGCGGCCCGACCTGACCCGGCAGTGGCGCGGCAGCCACCTCGTCGGCTGCGACGGGCCCCGCTCCACCGTGCGGAAGCTGCTGCGGATCCCCTTCCCCGGCCGCACCGGGGTCGAACGGTTCGCGGTGGCGGCCGTCGGCGCCGAGCTGCCCTGGCCGGACGAGGCCGGGCTGCACCGCGGGCTTCCGGCCGGCGAGGTCACGGCCCGGCCGCTGGCGGGGGACCGGTGGCGGCTCGACTGGCCGCTGCCCCCGGACAACGGGCTGGTCACCCCCGACGCCCTGCTGGAGCGGGTGCACACCACCCTGGCGGCCTGGCACGGCGGGGACCTGCCGCCCCATGAGCTCCTCGACACCGGCGTGCACGTCTGCCATCAGCGGCTGGCCCGCGGCTGGCGTTCGGGGCGCGCCTTCCTGGCGGGCGACGCGGCCCACCTGCTCGGCGCGCTCGGCACCCAGCAGGTCGCCGAGGGCCTGCGCGACGCCGACAACCTGGCCTGGAAGCTCGCCGTCGCCTGCCACGAGGGCGACGCCGACTCCCTGCTCGACAGCTACCAGGCGGAGCGGCGCATCGCCGTCGGCGCCCGGCTGCGCGCCGTCGACCAGGCACTTCCGCTGGTGCGCGGCCGGGGCGGGCTGACCACGCGGCTCGCGGCCCGGGGCGGCGGCAGGCTGACGCTGCTCGCCGACAGCCACCTGGGCCGGGGCGCCCTGGGCGCCCCGCCGCGGTACGGCTCCTCCCCCATCGCCTGCGCCCCGCGCCGGGCCGCGGTCACCGAGACGGCGACCGGCGCGCCGGTCGCCGACGTGCCGGTGATCACCCTGGAGGGGGACCTGGGGCGGCTGCGGGACCGGCTCGGCGGCCCGCTGCTGCTGGTCCTGACCGCGCCGGGGGCGCGGGTGTGGGACGCCAGGCACTGGCTGACGGCCGGGCTGATGCCCGAGCTGGCCGCGACGGCGAACACCCTGCCGCTGCCCGCGGAGCTGCTGGTGACCGAGGAGTATCCCGGGGCCGGTGCGCACACCCTGCTGGTGGTCCGCCCGGACGGCCACCTCGCCGCCGCCCTCCCGGGCGCCGACCAGCAGTCCCTCCGTGCCTGCGTGGCCGTCCTGCGCGGCAGGACCGAGGAGCCCGAACCGGCGCGCTAGAACGCCCCGTCCCGCTCCCCGTCCGGACCCGGGCCGCCCGTCTCCGTGCCGCCGTCGGCGGCCTGTGCCGCGAGCGCCTCGCGGACCACCCGCAGCGCCAGCTCCTCCGCGTAGCCCTTCCTCGCCAGCATGGCGACCAGCCGCCGCAGCCGCTTCACCGGCTCGACGCCCCGCGTGGAACGCAGCCTGCGCTCCACCAGGGCTCGGGCGGTCTCCTCCTCGCGCTCCGGGTCGAGCTGGGCGACCGCCTCCGCGATCACCGGCGCCGCCACCCCCTTGGTCCGCAGCTCGCGGGCGAGGGAGGTGCGCGCCAGACCCCGCCCGTGGTGCCGGGACTCGACCCACGCCGCCGCGAACGCGGCATCGTCGATGAGCCCGGCCTCCTCGAAGCGGTCGAGGACTTCCGTGATCGCTTCCTCGGGGATCTCCCGCTTGCGCAGGGCGTCCGTCAGCTGCCGCCGGGTGCGCGGGGTCCCGGTGAGCAGGCGCAGGCAGATCGCCCGCGCCCGCTCGACCGGGTCCCGTGGTGCGCGCGGTGGCCCCTCACCGGCCCTCGACGCAAAGGGGCCACCGCTGTCCTGGGGTGCCGGGCGCTCCGGCCATTCGCTGCGCCGGGTCACCGTCAGCTCTTGGCCACCGCGGGCTTGGCGGCCCGGGGTGCCTTGGCCGCCGGGGCGGCTGCCGGCGAGGTCGCTGCCGGCGGGGTGGCCGCCGCCGCGGCTGTCGTCGCGGTGGCCTCGGCGACGACGCCCGCCGCGTCCTTGTCCGGCTCGCCAACGGGCGCCTCGGTCTTCGGGCCGATGCCGAGCTTCTCCTTGATCTTCTTCTCGATCTCGTTGGCGAGGTCGGGGTTGTCCCGCAGGAAGTTCCTCGCGTTCTCCTTGCCCTGGCCGAGTTGGTCGCCCTCGTACGTGTACCAGGCGCCGGACTTCCGGATGAACCCGTTGTCCACGCCCATGTCGATCAGGCCGCCCTCGCGGCTGATCCCGAAGCCGTAGAGGATGTCGAACTCGGCCTGCTTGAAGGGGGGCGCCACCTTGTTCTTGACGACCTTGACCCGCGTCCTGTTGCCCACGGCGTCGGTGCCGTCCTTGAGCGTCTCGATGCGGCGGATGTCCAGCCGCACCGAGGCGTAGAACTTCAGCGCCCGGCCGCCCGTGGTCGTCTCCGGGGAGCCGAACATGACGCCGACCTTCTCACGGAGCTGGTTGATGAAGACCGCCGTGGTCTTCGACTGGTTGAGCGCGCCGGTGATCTTCCGCAGGGCCTGGCTCATCAGCCGGGCCTGGAGGCCGACGTGCGAGTCGCCCATCTCGCCCTCGATCTCGGCCCGCGGGACCAGGGCCGCGACGGAGTCGATGACGATGAGGTCGAGCGCGCCGGAGCGGATGAGCATGTCCGTGATCTCCAGCGCCTGCTCGCCGTTGTCCGGCTGGGACAGGATCAGCTGGTCCACGTCCACCCCGAGCTTCTGGGCGTACTCGGGGTCGAGCGCGTGCTCGGCGTCCACGAACGCGACCGTGCCGCCCGCCTTTTGGGCGTTGGCCACGGCGTGGAGCGTCAGTGTCGTCTTGCCCGAGGCCTCGGGGCCGAAGACCTCCACCACCCGGCCACGCGGCAACCCGCCCACGCCGAGGGCCACATCGAGGGCCGTGGAGCCGGTGGGGATGATCTCGATCGGCTCGTTCGGCCGCTCACCCAGGCGCATCACCGCGCCTTTGCCGAACTGCCGTTCAATCTGGGCGAGAGCGGCTTCAAGTGCCTTCTCGCGGTCCGTACCTGCCATGGGTGCCACCCGGTCCGTCTGATTAGATCGCTTCACATCACGGACGCTAGCGCCCGCCACTGACAATCGCCGATTGCCCTTCCATGAGAATGGCTGTTCGATTTGCGTGTCAAGTGACTCCCGTGATCTGTGGGGATCTCAGAAAAGCGCAGATCAGCCGCGTCACCGCAGGTGAGAGGGCACCTCGAAGGCCGTGCAGACCGCCCGCCAGACGTCCTTGGCGTCCCAGCCCGCGTCCAGTGCCTCACAGACCGTCCGCCCGCCGAGCTCGGACATCACATGGTCCCGGGCGAAGGAGTCCGCGTAGGGCGCACCGAAGTGCTCGTTCATCCGCTCCCAGAAGTCCGTCAACCGCATGTCCCCAGTATCCCGCCGCCCCGCCGCCCCTCGGCCCGCCACCCTTCGGCCCGCCACTCGCCGGCCCGCCCGCCTGTCAGTCGCGGGGTGCACGATGGTGGCATGGACCCACTCTCGGCACTCGACGCCTTCTCCCCGGCGACCCGGGCCTGGTTCTCGCGCGCCTTCCAGGCGCCCACGGCCGCGCAGGTCGGGGCCTGGCAGGCCATCGCCGAGGAGGCGGACGCGCTGGTCGTCGCGCCGACCGGGTCGGGCAAGACCCTCGCCGCCTTCCTCGCCTCGCTCGACCGGCTCGCCTCCGCGCCCCCGCCCGCCGAGGCGCACAAGCGGTGCCGGGTCCTGTATGTCTCGCCGCTGAAGGCCCTGGCCGTCGACGTCGAGCGGAATCTGCGCAGTCCCCTGACCGGCATCCGGCAGGAGTCGGTGCGCATGGGCCTGCCCGAGCCCGAGATCAGGGTCGGCATCCGCACCGGCGACACCCCCGCGGCCGAGCGCCGCTCCCTGGTCAGGCGCCCACCGGACATCCTGATCACCACCCCCGAGTCGCTCTTCCTCATGCTGACCTCCGCGGCCAGGGAGTCCCTGGCCGGGGTGGAGACGGTCATCGTGGACGAAGTGCACGCCGTGGCGGGCACCAAGCGCGGCGCCCACCTGGCCCTGACCCTGGAGCGGCTGGACGCCCTGCTGCCCCGGCCCGCCCGGCGCGTCGGGCTCTCGGCCACGGTGCGCCCGGTGGACGAGGTGGCGCGCTTCCTCTCCCCGCAGCGCAAGGCGAAGATCGTCCAGCCGCCCTCGGCCAAGGAGTTCCGGCTCTCCGTGGTGGTGCCGGTGGAGGACATGGGCGAGCTGGGGGGCTCCCCCGTGCCCGACGCCCCCGGCTCCGGCGAGGTGCCCTCGATCTGGCCCTCGGTGGAGGAGCGCATCGTCGACCTCGTGCAGGCCCACCGCTCCACGATCGTCTTCTCGAACTCCCGCCGGCTCGCCGAGCGCCTGTGCAACCGGATGAACGAGATCGCCCACGAGCGGGCCACCGGCGAGACGCTTCCCGAGGAGCACGCGCCCGCCGCGCTGATGGGCGGCTCCGGCGCGGCCAGGGGCGCGGCCCCCGTGCTGGCCCGCGCCCACCACGGCTCCGTCTCCAAGGAGCAGCGCGCCCTGATCGAGGAGGACCTCAAGGCCGGGCGGCTGCCCGCCGTGGTCGCCACCTCCAGCCTGGAGCTCGGCATCGACATGGGCTCCGTCGACCTCGTCGTCCAGGTCGAGTCGCCCCCCTCGGTGGCCTCCGGACTCCAGCGGGTCGGCCGCGCGGGACACCAGGTCGGGGCCGTCTCGGCCGGTGTGGTCTTCCCCAAGTACCGCGGAGACCTGGTGCAGTCGGCCGTGGTCACCGAGCGGATGCGGGCCGGGGCCATCGAGTCCCTGCGCGTCCCGGCGAACCCGCTGGACGTCCTGGCCCAGCAGCTCGTCGCGATGACCGCCATGGACACCTGGGACGTCGACGAGCTGCTGGCCCTGGTCAGGCGGGCCGCGCCTTTCGCCGCCCTGCCCGAGTCCGCGTACCACGCGGTGCTCGACATGCTGGCGGGGCGCTATCCGTCCGACGCCTTCGCCGAGTTGCGGCCCCGGCTGGTCTGGGACCGCGTCGCGCACACCCTCACCGGCCGCCCCGGCGCCCAGCGGCTCGCCGTCACCTCGGGCGGCACGATCCCCGACCGCGGCCTGTTCGGCGTCTTCCTCGCCGGGGCCGACCCGCAGAAGGGCGGGGGCCGGGTCGGCGAGCTGGACGAGGAGATGGTCTACGAGTCGCGCGTGGGCGACGTCTTCACGCTCGGCACCACGTCCTGGCGGATCGAGGACATCACCCGTGACCGCGTGCTGGTCACGCCCGCCCCCGGCGTCCCCGGGCGCCTGCCCTTCTGGAAGGGGGACCAGCTCGGTCGCCCGCTGGAGCTCGGCCGCGCGCTCGGCGCGTTCCTGCGCGAGATCGGCGGGCTGGACCCCGAGGCCGCCCGCGCCCGTCTGGCCACCGCGGGGCTCGACGCCTGGGCCGTGGACAATGTGCTGGCCTATCTGGACGAGCAGCGCCGGGCCTGCGGCCACGTTCCCGACGACCGCACGATCGTGGTGGAGCGGTTCCGCGACGAACTGGGCGACTGGCGCGTGGTGGTGCACTCGCCGTTCGGCGCCCAGGTGCACGCCCCCTGGGCGCTGGCCCTCGGCGCCCGGCTGACCGAACGCTTCGGGCTGGACGCCCAGGTGCTGCACGCCGACGACGGCATCGTGCTGCGGCTGCCCGACGCCGATCTGCTGGCCGCCGACTCCGGCTTCGACCCCGATGCCCTCGGCCCCGCGTCGGGGCCCGCGGACGCCGCCTTCGACGACGCCTCGGCCCCCGTCGGCGTCGGCGACGTGCTGTTCGACGCCGCCGAGGTCGACCAGCTGGTCACCGACCAGGTGGGCGGCTCCGCGCTGTTCGCCGCCCGCTTCCGCGAATGCGCCGCCAGGGCGCTGCTGTTGCCCCGGCGCGACCCGGGTCGCCGCACCCCGCTGTGGCAGCAGCGCCAGCGCGCCCACCAACTGCTGTCCGTCGCGGCCGAGTTCGGCTCCTTCCCTATCGTGCTCGAGGCCGTCCGCGAGTGCCTTCAGGACGTCTTCGACGTGCCCGGCCTGACCGAGTTGATGGGCGACATCGAGGCGCGGCGGGTCCGCCTGGTCGAGGTCACCACCCGCGAGCCCTCGCCGTTCGCCCGTTCCCTGCTGTTCGGCTATGTCGCGCAGTACCTCTACGAGGGCGACTCCCCTCTCGCCGAACGGCGCGCCGCCGCCCTCTCGTTGGACTCCCGGCTGCTCTCCGAGCTGCTGGGCCGCGCCGAGCTGCGCGAGCTGCTCGACCCCGGCGTGCTCGCCCAGCTGGAGCGCGAGCTCCGGTGGCTGACCGAGGAGCGCCGGGTCAAGGACGCCGAGGGCGTCGCCGACCTGCTGCGCGTCCTCGGCCCGGTCACCGACGAGGAGCTGGCCGAACGCGGCGCCCGTCCCGAGTGGGCCGCCGAGCTGGCCGGCGCCCGACGTGCGCTGCGGATCCGCCTCGCGGGCCGCGACCACTGGGCCGCCATCGAGGACGCCGGGCGACTGCGGGACGCCCTGGGCGCCGCGCTGCCCGTCGGCGTGCCCGAGGCGTTCACCGAGCCGGTCGGCGACCCGCTGGGCGACCTGCTCGCCCGGTACGCGCGCACCCACGGCCCGTTCACCTCGGCCCAGGCCGCAGCCCGCTTGGGCCTCGGCGCGGCCGTGGCCGACGGCGCCCTGCACCGGCTGGCCGCCGAAGGGCGCCTGGTGCAGGGGGAGTTCAGGCCCGGCGGCGTCGGCCACGAGTGGTGCGACCACACGGTCCTGCGCCGGCTGCGGCGGCGCTCGCTCGCCGCGCTGCGCGAGGAGCTGGAGCCGGTGCCGCCCACGGCGCTGGCCGCGTTCCTGCCCCAGTGGCAGCACGTGAGCGGCACGGGCCGCGGCGGTCTGCGCGGCATCGACGGCCTGGTGCGGGCGATCGAGCAGCTCCAGGGCACGCCCGTGCCCGCCTCCGCGCTGGAGCGGCTGGTCCTGCCCTCCCGCGTCTCCGGTTACGCGCCACCGCTGCTCGACGAGCTGACGGCCTCGGGAGAGGTGATCTGGGCCGGGGCCGGCGCCCTGCCCGGCAAGGACGGCTGGGTCGCCCTCTACCCCGCCGACACGGCTCCCCTGCTGCTGCCCCCACCGCACCCGCTGGAGCTCTCGCCGCTGCACCGGGCGGTGCTCGATACGCTGTCCGGCGGGTACGGGCTGTTCTTCCGGCAGATCGCCGAGCAGGTCAGGGCGGCCGGCCAGGACGTCCGGGACGCCGCGCTGACCGACGCCGTGTGGGAGCTGGCCTGGTCGGGCCGGCTGACCAACGACACCCTCGGCCCGCTGCGGGCCCTGCTCGGCTCGGGACGCACCGCCGGGTCCGTCGCCCACCGCGCCCGCCGCACCGCGCCGCGTGGCCGGTACGGCTCCCTGGCCATCGGCGGGGGCCGGGCGCCCGCCCCACGGAACGGGCCGCCCACCGTCGGGGGCCGCTGGTCCCTTCCCCCGGTGCCCGAGGCGGATCCCACGCTCCGCGCGCACGCCCTTGCCCGCACGCTGCTGGACCGGCACGGGGTCGTCACCCGCGGCGCGGTCACCGCCGAGGGCGTCACCGGCGGCTTCTCCGCGGCGTACCGGGTGCTGTCCGCGTTCGAGGACAGCGGCCAGGCCAGGCGCGGCTACGTGGTCGAGGGTCTGGGGGCGGCCCAGTTCGCCGTGGACGGTGCCGTGGACCGGCTGCGGGCGATCAGCACGGCCGCGGAGCGGGGCGCCGCCCCGGGAGGGACGCAGGCGCTGGTGCTGGCGGCGGCCGACCCGGCGAACGCGTTCGGCGCCGCCCTGCCGTGGCCCGAGCCACCGGCGGGGGCGACCCACAAGCCGGGGCGCAAGGCGGGCGCCCTGGTGGTGCTGGTGGAGGGAAGGCTCGCGCTCTATCTGGAGAGGGGCGGGAGGACCCTGCTGGCCTGGCCCGGTGAGGAGGCGGAGACCGCCGAGGACTCGCTGCGGGCCGCCGCGGAGGGACTGGCCAGGGTCGCACGTGACGGCGCCCTGGGCTCGCTCACTGTGGAGCGGGTCAATGGCTCCCCGGTCCTCGCCGATCCGGCCTGGACGGGACTCCTGGAGACCGCCGGCTTCCACGCGACGCCGCGCGGGCTGCGCCTGCGGCCGTGACGCCCGGGGCTCGACCCCGGGGACGCTGAGAGATCAGGCCGCGACGACGTCGACGGCTTCGCTCGATGCCTTGATGGTGACGTGCTCGTCGGGACGGTGAGTGACGGATGTCACCCGCACCGGATTGAGCATGGGACGCTCCCCCAGGCCCCGCCCGGAGGGAACCCCCAGGGACGGCACCGCGTCGCTCGCGGCGGACTGGGCCAGCTCGGCGAGGGCCAGCTCGTCGCTGACCTCCCTCAACAGCTCCGACATCCGCAGTTCCAGTGCGTCGCAGATGGCGGCAAGCAGCTCGGAAGAGGCTTCCTTCTGCCCGCGCTCCACCTCGGAGAGATATCCGAGAGAGACCCGGGCGGAGGATGACACCTCGCGCAGGGTGCGGCCCTGACGTTGGCGCTGCCGACGCAGCACGTCACCCAGCAGGCGACGGAGCAGGATCATCGGTGGCTCCCTCCTCGGACCGTTGGCCTCGCTTGCTTCATGCCCCACCGTACCGCCTCGGACTCCAACGGGGCGGGGAGCGATGTCTTGTTCACTCAGGGCTGCAAACATCCATCCTCTCCGTTCTGTTCCGTATCCTGCCCCGCCGCGGTGCCCTCACCACCCTGCTCCTCCCGGGCGACGATCAGCTCGTTCCGCAGCAGAGTCAGCGCCGCCCGCACGCTGCTGGCCCGGATCGCGGCCCTGTCTCCCCGCAGATTCAGCCGCTGCGCCACCACTCCCCCGGTTCTCGGCCCCGAAACGGCGACGTGCACGGTCCCCACCGGCTTCCCGTCCTGCGGCTCGGGTCCCGCGACGCCCGTGGTGGCCACCCCCCAGTCCGCGTCCAGCAGCTCCTGCACGCCCAGCGCCAGCTGCCTGGCGACCTCCGCGTCAACGGGCCCGCGCTCGGCCAGCACCGCGCCGTCCACGCCCAGCACGTCCCGTTTGGCCTCGGTGGCATACGCCGTGACCGAGCCGAGGAACGCCCGCGAGGCCCCGGGAATCCCGGTCAATGCCGCCGCGAGCAGGCCCCCGGTCAGCGACTCGGCGACCGCCACCGTCTGCCCGCGCCGCGCCAGCAGCCCCAGCACCTGGGCCGCGAGCGGTGGCTCGTCCGGACTCACGTTCCCGCTCACCGGCTGTCCCTTCCGCCGTCCGCCGTCCGATTCCTCGCCAGGCCGGCCCTGCGCAGCACGATCGCCTGCCTGACGTAGTCGAGACCGGTCGCCACGGTGAGCACCACCGCGACGGCCATCACCCACCACCGCAGCGTCGCCAGCGGCCCGGTGAGGGCCAGGATGTACATGCCGACGGCGATGCCCTGGGTGAGGGTCTTCGCCTTGCCGCCCCGGCTGGCGGGGATGACGCCGTGCCTGATCACCCAGAACCGCAGCAGCGTGATGCCGAGCTCTCTGACCAGGATGACCACGGTCACCCACCACGGCAGGTCGGAGAGGGCCGAGAGGCAGATCAGCGCCGCCCCCATGATCGCCTTGTCGGCGATGGGGTCGGCGATCTTGCCGAAGTCGGTCACCAGGTTCCTGCGGCGGGCCAGCTCCCCGTCGAACAGGTCGGTGATCATGGCGACGGTGAACGCGGCCCAGGCGACCGAGCGCCAGGCGGGGTCGTGGCCGTCCTCGGCGAACATGAGCAGCACGAAGCCGGGGACCAGCAGCAGGCGCACCATCGTCAGGATGTTGGCGATGTTCCACAGGCCGGCAGTGCCCGTGCGCCCGGGAGCCGCCCTCGGTCCCACCTCGTCGGCCGGGGCCGGCGTATCCGTCATCTTCCGTCCCCGCCGGGGCCGGGGGCGGGGACGGGCACGGCGATGAGGTCCACGCCCCGGGCGGCGACGATCTCCGTCTCGGCGAACTCCCCGACACCCGGCCGCGGACGGTCTCCTCCCGCGCCGGACGGCGGCGCGATGACCAGGATGTGCCCGTCCGTCTCGGGGGCCTGGTGCTCGCCGCGGCCGACCGCGATCACCTCGGCGCCCTCGAAGCCCTCCGCGGACTCCGCCGCCTCGCCGTCCCCGTCGCCCAGCGACTCGATCAGGACGCGCGAGCGCTCGCCGACGCGCTCCTCGGCGCGTTGCCCGATGAGCTCGTCGGCGAGTCTGGAGACGCGGTCCAGCCGCTCGGCGATCTCGTCCGGGTCGAGCTTGTCCTGGAGCGAGGCGGCCTCGGTGCCGTCCTCGTCCGAGTACCCGAAGACGCCGATGGCGTCGAGCCGGGCCTCGGTGAGGAAGGTTTCGAGCTCGGCGAGATCGTCCTCCGTCTCACCGGGGAAGCCGACGATGAAGTTGGACCTGACGCCGGCCTCCGGGGCCTTGGCGCGGATGGTGCCGAGCAGGTCGAGGAAGCGCCGGGTGTCGCCGAACCGCCGCATGGCGCGCAGGACTCGGGGCGCGGAGTGCTGGAAGGACAGGTCGAAGTACGGCGCGACCTTCTCGGTGCAGGTGAGCACGTCGATCAGGCCCGGCCGCATCTCGGCCGGCTGGAGGTAGCTGACGCGGATCCGCTCCAGCCCTTCCACGGCGGCCAGTTCGGGCAGGAGGGTCTCCAGCAGCCGGATGTCGCCGAGGTCCTTGCCGTAGGACGTGTTGTTCTCCGAGACCAGCATGATCTCCTTCACGCCCTCCCCGGCCAGCCAGCGGGCCTCGCCGAGCACGTCGGAGGGGCGTCGGGAGACGAACGAGCCGCGGAAGGAGGGGATGGCGCAGAAGGTGCAGCGCCGGTCGCAGCCCGAGGCCAGCTTCACCGAGGCGACCGGGCCCGTGCCGAGCCTGCGCCGCAGCGGGGCACGCGGCCCCGAGGCGGGGGCGACGCCGGCGGGCAGGTCGGCGATGGCGCCGTGCCCCGGCAGCGCGACGCCCGCGTCCTGCCGGTCCGCGGGGGAGATGGGCAGCAGCTTGCGCCGGTCACGCGGTATGTGCGGGGCGTGCGTGCCGCCGGACAGGATCGTCTGGAGGCGCGAGGAGATGTCGGCGTAGTCGTCGAAGCCGAGCACCGCGTCGGCCTCGGGCAGGGCGTCGGCGAGCTCCTTGCCGTATCGCTCGGCCATGCATCCCACGGCCACGACGGCCCGCGTGCGCCCGCTCGCGCCGTCGGCCGCCGCCGACTTGAGCTCGCCGGCCTCCAGCAGCGCGTCGACCGAGTCCTTCTTCGCCGCGTCCACGAATCCGCACGTGTTGACCACGGCGACCTCGGCGTCGGCGGCGTCCTCCACCAGGTCCCAGCCGTCCGCGGCGAGCCGCCCCGCCAGCTCTTCTGAATCCACCTCATTACGGGCGCAACCAAGGGTGACCAGGGCAACGGTGCGGCGTTCGGACATGGCCTCACCCTACTTCGTCCCAGGGCCGCCGCCTGCCCCGGGACGGACCGTGATCAGCCCTCGCTGGGGTCGCCGGGGGTGTAACTGAGGCGCTCCACCTGTCCCATTTCGAAGGCGGTCTCGATCTCGCTTCCGTTGACGTGGAGCGAGACGGCTCCCGCGTTCCCGATGATGAGGTCGATCTGTTCGTCGTCCGTGAACGTCTCGGAGGCGCCCTCCTCCAGAACCCCCTGGAAGATCAGGCCGCCGTTGCCGTCCTTGGCGGAGATCCAGCTGGAGCCGCCCTCCGCGGTCGCCCTGACCGTGACCTTGTCCGCCGCCGCCGCGGCCACCGCGCTCTCGGACGGCTCGGGGGTGTTGGTCTCCTCCGGCTCGGTGGTGTTCTCGGGAGGCTCGCTCTCCGTCTCGCCGGTCGGGCTCGGCGACTCGGAGCCCTCGGCGACCGCGCCGGGGTCCTCGCCCTCGCCACCACTGAAAAAGGTGAAGCCGACGAAGCCGATCACCACGACGATCGCGGCCACCATGGCGGCCGTCCAGTTCGGCCGGCGGGGCTCGGGACGGATCCGCTCCGCCTCGAACAGAGGTCCGGACGAGAGCAGGGGCGGGGCCGTGGCCTGTTGCTCGTTGAACAGTTCGATGAGCTCGGCGGCGTCCGCCCCCACCGCTCGGGCGAGCGTACGGATGTGGCCACGGGCGTAGACATCACCGCCGCAGCCGGAGAAGTCGTCCTGTTCGATGGACTGCACGATCGGAATGCGCACACGAGTGGACGAACTGACCTCGTCCACGGTCAGCTTTGCGTCGACGCGCGCCTGCTGGAGGATTCGACCGACGGAAGGCCGGTCCTTGGCTGAAGAGTTGCCGTTGGACACGGGGGCGCCTTTCGAGCGTGAGCCACGTGCTGTGTTTATAAGTCTAGGGGGGCTCCGAAAGGAACGAGCAACCGGGCCGACGGCTTTATACGCCATCGGGATGGTCGACCCCTGGGACTCTAGAGGTGAGTCTCCCCCCGGATCAGCGCGAGCACGCCATCGAGTTCGTCCGGCTTGACCAGCACGTCCCTGGCCTTGGATCCCTCGCTCGGCCCCACCACGCCGCGCGACTCCATCAGGTCCATCAGCCGCCCCGCCTTGGCGAAGCCCACCCGCAGCTTGCGCTGGAGCATGGACGTCGAACCGAACTGCGTCGAGACCACGAGCTCGGCAGCCTGGCACAGCAGGTCGAGGTCGTCCCCGATCTCCTCGTCGACCTCCTTCTTCCTGCCCGAGGAGACGGTCACGTCCTCGCGGAACACGGGCGCCATCTGGTCCTTGCAGTGCCTGACGATCCCGGCGACCTCGTCCTCGGTGACGAAGGCGCCCTGCATCCGCACGGGCTTGTTGGCCCCCATGGGCAGGAACAGGCCATCGCCCTTGCCGATCAGCTTCTCGGCGCCCTGCTGGTCGAGGATGACGCGGCTGTCCGCGAGCGACGAGGTGGCGAAGGCGAGGCGGGAGGGGACGTTCGCCTTGATCAGCCCGGTGACCACGTCCACGCTCGGCCGCTGGGTGGCCAGGACCAGATGGATGCCGGCGGCGCGCGCCAGCTGGGTGATCCGGACGATGGAGTCCTCCACGTCGCGCGGCGCGACCATCATGAGGTCGGCCAGCTCGTCGACGATCACCAGCAGGTACGGGTAGGGCGCCAGGTTCCGCTCGCTGCCGGCCGGAGCGGTGGCCTTGCCCGAGCGCACGGCGGCGTTGAAGTCGTCGATGTGCCGGTACCCGTACGCCGCGAGGTCGTCGTAGCGCAGGTCCATCTCGCGCACCACCCACTGGAGGGCCTCGGCGGCCCGCTTGGGATTGGTGATGATCGGGGTGATGAGGTGCGGGATGCCCTCGTAGGCGGTCAACTCGACGCGCTTGGGGTCGATCAGCACCAGCCGCACGTCCTCGGGCGTCGACCGCATCATCACCGAGGTGATCAGGCAGTTGACGCAGGAGGACTTGCCGGAGCCGGTGGCGCCCGCCACCAGCATGTGCGGCATGCGCGCCAGGTTGGCCGTGACATAGCCGCCCTCGACGTCCTTGCCGAGGCCCACGACCAGCGGGTGGTCCTCGCCCACCGCGTCCGCCAGCCGCAGCACGTCGCCGAGGTTGACCATCTCGCGGTCGCTGTTGGGGATCTCGATGCCGACCGCCGACTTCCCGGGGATCGGGCTGATGATCCTGACGTCCGGGCTGGCCACCGCGTAGGCGATGTTCTTGGTCAGCGCGGTGATCTTCTCGACCTTGACCGCCGGGCCCAGCTCGACCTCGTACCGCGTGACGGTCGGGCCGCGGGTGAAACCGGTGACCCGGGCGTCCACCCTGAACTCGGTGAACACCGTGGTCAACGACTCGACCACCGCGTCGTTGGCGGCGCTGCGGGCCCGGCCGGGACCACCCCGGACCAGCAGGTCGAGCGAGGGCAGGGAGTAGGTGATGTCCCCGGAGAGCTGCAACTGCTCGGCGCGCGGCGGGAGGGGGGCGAGGGGCTCGGGGGCGTTCTTCGTCAGGTCGGGAACGCTGCCGCCGCCCGGCCCGGCCTCCTCCGGTACGGCCGCCCGCTCGGGCTCCCCGTCCAGCTCCCCGTCGGCGGCCTTGCCCGCGCCGGCGGTCACCCGGCTGGTGAGGTCCGCGACCAGCGGCGATGGCTGCACGCCGTGCAGCACGGCCCCGTCCAGGGCGGCCGCGGCCGCCGCCGCCACGTCGATCGGGTCGGCGCGGCGCGTGCGACCGCGCCGTCCCGGAGCACCTCGGCCCTCCCCGCCGTCCTCGCCGCTGTCCTCGCCGCCGGCACGGCCGCCGCGCCGTGCCCTGCGGCGGCGCTCCAGGGCGGCGCGCTCCGCGAGGTCGGGGGACGGCGCCTGGTGCGGCCAGTCGGTGTCGTCGTGCTCCCGGTAGCGCTCCACCAGGATCTCGGTCTCGGTGCCGGGCCCACTCCCGTCCAGCAGGCCCAGCCTGGTCGCCCCCTGGCGCAGCCGCCGGGGGATGGTGTTGACGGGGGTGGCCGTGACGACCAGCAGCCCGAAGACGGTCAGCAGCGTCAGCAGCGCCACCGCCAGCGGCTCGCCGACGGCGAGGATCAGGGGCCGGGAGGCGGCCCAGCCCAGGTGCCCTCCGGTGTCCCGCAGCGCCTGCGCGCCCTCGCTGCGCCCCGGGGCGCCCGTGGCGATATGGACCAGGCCCAGCACGCCCACCAGCAGGGCGCTCAGCCCGATGACGATGCGGCCGTTGGCCTCCTGCTTCTCCGGGTGCCGGATCAGCCGCACGGCGATGAACCCGAGGACGAGGGGGGCGATCAGGTCCAGACGGCCGAGGGCGCCGGTGATCAGGATGGTGACCAGCTCGCCGACGGGCCCCTGGAGGTTCGACCAGGTGCCGGCGGCGGCGATCAGGGCGAGGCCGAGGAGCAGCAGCGCGAGGCCGTCCTTGCGGTGGGCCGGGTCGAGCCCCTTGGCACCCCGCCCTATGCCGCGGAACATCGCGCCCACCGGGTGCGCGATGCCCATCCAGAGCGCGCGGACGACGCGGAACGCCAGATTCTTCGCCGGGGCGGCCTTCTTCGCCGGGGCCGCCGGCTTCTTGGCCGCGGCTTTCTTCGCGGGCGCCCTTTTCGCTGGCGCCTTCTTGGCTCCCCCACCGCCGCCGCGCCCGGCTCGCGCGCCCTGGGAACCCTTGCCGGACGTACCTGAGGCCATGGAGGCGAGATTACCGGGCACGCGCGCCGGGGGCACGGACCGCATCCCGTCTTCCGCGCGCGGCCCGGCCGATCCGCCTATCCCGGCTGCGACTCCACGGACGTCCGCTCGGTCGCACCCGGCTGGAGCGCGTCAAGTGCCCGGCGCAGACCGGACAGTTTCCGCTCCAGGTGGGCCGCGGTCGACACGGCGGCGCCGCCGCCCGACTCCGACAGCTCCTTGGTGAGCACCTCGGCCTGCTCCTCGACCGCGGCCAGCCGTGCGGACAGCTCGGGCAGCAGCCCTCCGGCGGCCCTGTCGCTGTCGGCTCCCGGCTGCGCGCCGCCCTCCAGCTCGCGCCGCAACAGCAGAGCCTGCTCGCGCAGTTGCATGTTTTTCATGTGCAACTCGACGAAGACCGACACCTTGGCCCGCAGCACCCACGGGTCGAACGGCTTGGAGATGTAGTCGACCGCGCCCGCCGCATAGCCCCGGAACGTGTGGTGCGGGCCGTGATTGATCGCGGTCAGGAAGATGATGGGGATGTCGCGCGTCCGCTCGCGCCGTTTGATGTGAGCCGCCGTCTCGAAGCCGTCCATACCCGGCATCTGGACGTCGAGCAGGATGACCGCGAAATCTTCTGTGAGCAGCGCTTTGAGCGCTTCCTCCCCTGACGATGCCCGGACCAGCGTCTGATCCAGCGCCGAGAGAATCGCCTCAAGCGCCAGCAGATTCTCGGGTCGGTCATCGACCAGGAGGATCTTGGCCTTCTGCACCATGGCCCGTCCTCCTTGCCCCTGCGGCGCGGCGTGGCGCCGCCGTTGTGGACGGCACCCTCACGCCGTCCGGTCCTGTGCCGGACATGTTGACATCCTCTCCGGCACCATTGCCAGCGAGCCTGGTACGCCCCACGCCTGCGCGCAACGGCATTCGATGGGCCCTCTCGCCCTGTCGCGAGAGACCGGAGATCCTCCGGCCTTGCCCCCGCCACACCAGAAAACGTCCTGCCCGATCACCCAGCGATCAACAGCGCGAGGCGTCCGGTGATCAACGCATCGCGCTGCGTCACGATACCACGCACCCCGACTCCGGCGAACTCCGCTGCACACATTGCCAGAACGAGGCCACGACCTCGTAAGTTCCCCTCCGACGGGCCCAACGGGAAGGTCACACGCCCCCGTTCTCCATCCACTGCCCCATCACGGACAGCAGGTGATCGGTGTCCACCGGCTTGGTGACGTAGTCCGACGCGCCCGACTCGATGCTCTTCTCCCGGTCGCCCTTCATCGCCTTCGCCGTCAGCGCGATGATCGGCAGCCCGGCGAACTGCGGCATCCGCCGGATCGCGGCGGTCGTGGAGTACCCGTCCATCTCCGGCATCATGATGTCCATCAGCACCAGCGCCACGTCCTCGTTGGACTCCAGCACCTCGATGCCCTCGCGCCCGTTCTCCGCGTACAGCACCCGGAGCCCGTGCTGCTCGAGCACGCTGGTCAGCGCGAACACGTTGCGCACATCGTCGTCCACGATCAGCACCTTCCGGCCCCGGAAGTCCCGGAACGCCCTCCGGCGCTCCGCCTGGGACGCCTCCGACTCCGCCGCCGGCTCGGGCTCGCGCTCCTTCTCCCTGGCGTGGCCGTTCTCCATGAAGCGCTCCCGGTGCCGCTTGGTCAGCGACTCCGCCGCCCGCTCCGCCGCGATCGACGCCTCGCGGCTCTTGCGCGCCTGGCGCCCCTCGGCCGGTGCCTGCCCCGGCTCCGCGCCGCCCTCCGCCGCCGTCTCGACCACCGCGGGAGCGGGCGCCGCCTCGATGGCCGCCGGCCGCTGCCTGGCACCGGCCTCGACGCTCAGCGTCCCGCTGGCCAACTGCCCGTAGCCGGGCGGCGGCAGCTCCGTGGGCTGGAGCGGCAGGTAGAGCGTGAACGTGGACCCGCGGCCCGGCTCGCTGGCGGCGTGGATCTCCCCGCCCAGCAGCCGCGCGATCTCCCGGCTGATCGACAGGCCGAGCCCCGTGCCGCCGTACTTCCGGCTCGTCGTGCCGTCCGCCTGCTTGAACGCCTCGAAGATCACCCGCATCTTGCCCGCCGCGATGCCGATCCCGGTGTCCGAGACGGCGAACGCCACCAGCGGCGCGTCGGCGGACAGCACCGACCCGCTCTCCAGCATCTGCTCCCTGATCTCGACGGGCACCTCGCCCGCGGCCGGCCTGATCACCAGCTCCACCGAACCCGTGTCGGTGAACTTCACCGCGTTGGACAGCAGGTTCCGCAGGACCTGGAGGAGCCGCTGCTCGTCCGTGTGCAGGGTGGCGGGCAGCTCGGGCGAGACCCGAACCGAGAACTCCAGGTTCTTCTCGGCCGTGAGCGGCCGGAACGACGCCTCGATGTAGTCCACCAGCTGCACCAGCGCGATCCGCGCCGGGCTGACGTCCATCTTCCCGGCCTCGACCTTCGACAGGTCGAGGATGTCGTTGATCAGCTGGAGCAGGTCGGAGCCCGCGCCGTGGATCGTCTCGGCGAACTCCACCTGCTTCGGCGAGAGGTTGCCCTCCGCGTTGTCCGCGAGCAGCTTGGCGAGGATCAGCAGCGAGTTCAGCGGGGTCCGCAGCTCGTGCGACATGTTCGCCAGGAACTCCGACTTGTACCGCATGGAGACGGCGAGCTGCTCGGCCCGCTCCTGGAGCCCGCGCCTGGCCTCCTCGATCTCCGAGTTCTTCACCTCGATGTTGCGGTTGGTCTCGGCGAGCAGATCCGCCTTGTCCTTCAGCTCGGCGTTGGAGTCCTCCAGCGCCTTCCGCTGCCGCTCCAGCTCCGCCGTCTGGTCCTGGAGCTGGGTGGCCAGCTCCTGCGACTGCTTCAGCAGCATCTCCGTCCTGGTGTTCACGCTGATCGTGTTGACGCTGGTGGCGATCATCTCGGCCATCTGTGCCAGGAAGTCGCGCTCGATCTGCGTGAACGGCTTGAACGACGCCAGCTCCAGCACGCCGAGCACCCGGTCCTCGAAGAGCACCGGCAGGATGATCACCGTGACCGGCGGCGCCTCGCCGAGGCCCGACGAGATCCGCAGATACCCCTCGGGCGTCGGCCCGAACTGGAGGATGCGCCGCTCGCCGGCCGCCGTCCCGATCAGGCCCTCACCCGGCCGGAACGACAGCGCCTGCGTGTCCGGCGCGTACCCGTAGGCGGCGATCATGCGCAGCTCGTACGCGTCGCCCTCGCCGGCCCCGGCCACCAGGTTCTCGTCGCCGTCCACCGGCACCGACAGGTAGAACCCGCCGTGCTGCGCGGCCACCGCGGGGCACAGCTCGCTCATGATCAGCGTCGCAACGTCCTTCAGGTCGCGACGGCCCTGCATCAGCGCCGAGATCCGCGCCAGGTTCCCCTTGAGCCAGTCCTGCTCCTTGTTGACCTGGGTGGCGTCCCTGAGGTTCCTGATCATCGCGTTGACGCTCTCCTGGACCACCAGGATCTCGCCCGCCGCGTCGGTGCTGATGCTCACGTTGTGGTCGCCACGGGTCACGAACGTGGCCACCCGGGCGATGCCGCGGACCTGACCGGTCAGGTTGCCCGCCATCTCGTTCACCGAGTCGGTCAGGTCCTTCCACGTCCCCGCGACGCCCGGCACCCGCGCCTGCCCGCCCAGCTGGCCCTCGGTACCCACCTCGCGGGCCACCTTGGTCACCTGCTCGGCGAAGAGGGAGAGCTGGTCGACCATCGTGTTCAGGGTCTCCGTCAGCAGCTGGATCTCGCCGCGCGCCTCGATGTCGATCTTCTTCGTCAGGTCACCGCCCGCGATCGCCGTGGTGACCGTGGTGATGTTGCGGACCTGGAGGGTGAGGTTGGACGCCATCGAGTTGACCGACTCGGTCAGGTCCCGCCAGGTGCCCGAGACACCGGGGACGTTGGCCTGGCCGCCCAGCCGCCCATCCGTTCCCACCTCGCGCGCCACCCGCGTGACCTCGGCCGCGAACGACGACAGCGTGGTGACCATCCGGTTGACCGTGTCGGCGAGTTCGGCGACCTCGCCGCTGGCCTTCGCCGTGACCTTGCGGGACAGGTCGCCGTTGGCCACCGCCGTCGCCACCTCGGAAATGTTCCGCACCTGGGTGGTGAGGCTGCGGGCCATGAGGTTGACGTTGTCCGTCAGGTTCTTCCAGGTGCCGGAGACGCCGCGCACCTCCACCTGGCCGCCCAGGCGGCCCTCGGTGCCGACCTCCCTGGCCACGCGGGTCACCTCGTCGGCGAACGAGGACAGCTGGTCCACCATGGTGTTCACCGTGGTGACCAGCTCCAGGATCTCGCCCTTGGCGCCGACGGTGATCTTCTTGGTGAGGTCGCCCGAGGCCACCGCGGTGGTGACCTCCGAGATGTTCCGCACCTGCGAGGTCAGGTTGTTCGCCATCCCGTTGACGGACTGGGTGAGGTCCTTCCAGGTCCCCGCGACGCCCTCGACCTCGGCCTGGCCCCCGAGCCGCCCCTCCGTACCGACCTCGCGCGCCACCCGGGTCACCTGGTCCGCGAACGACAGCAGCTGGTCGACCATCGAGTTGAGCGTGTCCTTCAGCTCCAGGAACTCGCCGCGCGCCTCGACCGTGATCTTCTGCGAGAGGTCACCGCGCGCCACGGCCGTGGCGACCTGGGCGATGTTCCGCACCTGATCGGTCAGGTTCGACGCCATGTCGTTGACCGAGTCGGTCAGGTCGCGCCACACACCGGCGACGTCGGCCACCTGCGCCTGGCCGCCGAGCCGCCCCTCCGTGCCCACCTCGCGGGCCACGCGGGTCACCTGCTTCGCGAACGACGACAGCTGGTCCACCATCGTGTTCACGGTGTTCTTGAGCTCCAGGATCTCGCCCCTGGCGTTCACGTCGATCTTCTGCGACAGATCACCGCGCGCCACGGCGGTTGTCACCTGGGCGATGTTCCTCACCTGATCGGTGAGGTTGAACGCCATCTGGTTGACGGAATCGGTCAGCGCCTTCCAGGTGCCGCTGACGCCGTCCACGGACGCCTGGCCGCCGAGCCGCCCCTCGATACCCACCTCGGTCGCGACCCGGGTGACCTGGTCGGCGAAGGAGGAGAGCTGGTCGACCATCCTGTTGACGGTGTTCTTGAGTTCGAGCATCTCCCCGGAGACATTCGCGGTCACCTTCTGCGAGAGATCCCCGTTGGCCACCGCGGTCGTCACCTGCGCGATGTCACGCACCTGATCGGACAGATTGCGGAAAACCGTGTTCACCGAGTCGGTCAGATCCTTCCAGGCACCCGCCAGGCCCTTCACCGACGCCTGGCCGCCGAGCGCTCCCTCGTCCCCGATCTCCCGCGCGACGCGCGTGACCTCCGACTGGAAGGACGACAGCTGGTCGACGGTCCTGTTGACCGTGTTCTTCAACTCCAGCATCTCGCCGGACACATCCACGGTGACCTTCTTGGACAGGTCGCCGTTGGCCACGGCCCGCGTGACCTCGGAGATGTCCCGCACCTGGTCCGACAGGTTCCTGAAGGCGGTGTTGACCGAGTCGGTCAGCGCCTTCCACACCCCGGCCACGCCCTGCACCCGCGCCTGCCCGCCCAGGGTGCCGTCGGTGCCGATCTCGACGGCCGTCCTGGTCACCTCGTCGGCGAACGAGGACAGCCGCTCCGTCATGGCGTTGAGCGTGTCCGCCAGTCCCGCGACCTCGCCGCGCGCCGTGACCGTGATCTTCTGCGACAGGTCGCCGTTGGCCACGGCTCGCGTGACCTCGGAGATCTCGCGCACCTGCCGGGTCAGGTTGCCCGCCATCAGGTTGACGGAGTCGGTGAGGTCCTTCCAAGCGCCGCTGACGCCCTGCACGCGCGCCTGGCCGCCCAGCACGCCGTCGGTGCCCACCTCGCGGGCGACCCTGGTCACCTCGGACTGGAACGAGGAGAGCTGGCGCACCATGGTGTTCACGGTGTTCTTCAGCTCCAGCATCTCGCCCGCGACATGCACGGTGACCTGCCGCGACAGATCGCCGTCCGCCACCGCCTTGGTGACCGTCGAGATGTCGCGGACCTGCGCGGTCAGCCGGGCGGCCATCGTGTTGACCGAGTCGGTCAGGTCCTTCCAGGAGCCCGAGACCCCCGGCACCTTGGCCTGGCCGCCGAGCTTGCCCTCGGTGCCGACCTCGCTCGCCACCCGCGTGACCTCGACGGTGAACTCCGAGAGCTGGTCCACCATCCTGTTGACCGTGCGGCCCACCCGCAGGAACTCCCCGCGCAGCGGGCGGCTCGCGCCGTTCTCCGCCTGGGCCCGCAGATCCATCCGCTGCCCCAGGTCGCCGTCCGCGACCGCGGTCAGCACCCGGCCCACGTCCGCGACCGGGCGCACCAGGTCGTCCACCAGCTCGTTCGCGTCGTCAACGGCCTTGGCCCAGGCGCCCTGCGACAGCCCCGTCTCGACCCGCTCGGTGAGCTTGCCCTCACGTCCGACGACGCGGCGCACGCGCGCCAGCTCGCCGGTGAGGTGCAGATTGCGGTCCGCGACCTCGTTGTAGAGCGCCGCGATCTCCGCCATGGGACCGTCGCCGACCACGGTCAGGCGCTTCCTGAGGTTGCCGTCCCGCATCGCCTCCAGCGCGGAGAGCAGCCGGTTCAGGGCGACGGCGTCGACTTCGACGGTACCGCCGCTCCGCGACCTCTTCGTTCGCGCGGCCGTGCCGGCACGCGCAGCTGCTCCGTCAGACACCACTGTGTCCCTCCCGCAGGGTCGACCGTTCCGCCCGGACTTTCACATGGGGCCCTTCCAGTGTTTCACTCCCAACAGACCGGGCGATAACAGTTCGGCAGCATCGCATACCACTGATTCTCCGGGGAGGGGGAAATCATCGGATGCGCCGTCCGCCGCGGCGGGCGACGTCAGTAATCTGGCTACTGGCTGCCGATGAGGCGCCGGACTGACGACAGACCTTTGGGGGAGTGACGTGATCACCGCGCGAGCTGCGGCCACCTTCGAGCCGGTCGGACGCTCGGTCGCGACCGCGCGGGGCTTCGTGCGGGACACCCTCCAGGGCTGGGGCCTCACCGACCTGATCGAGGACGCCGTCGTTCTCACCAGCGAACTGGTGACCAACGCGGTGGTGCACGCCGGCACGTCCGCGGAGGTCCGCTGCCTGCGCGACGCGGAGGGGGTCCGCGTCGAGGTCGCCGACCGCCACCCGGAGCGCGAGCTGCCGCTCGCCGAGATCTCCCGCGGCCGGCTGGACCTCAGCAGCGAGGGCGGACGCGGCCTGCTGCTCTGCGCGGCCCTCGCCACCCGCTGGGGCGTCGACTACACCACCACCGACAAGCGCGTCTGGTTCCGCCTTGAGCAGCAGGTGCTCCCCATCGGCACCCGATCCGCGGGGCCCGTGCTGCCGGACGAGGCGCTGCCGGTCAGCGACACCCGCGCCCGGGTGGCCGTGGTCCAGGTCGACCGCGCCGACAGCATCACGGTGTGGAACGAGGACGCCCGGGAGCTGTTCGGATACGCGGCGGAGCAGGTCGTCGGCAAGCCCCTGTCCGATCTCGCGGCCTGGCCGCAGACCCCGGGCACCGGCACCGGCATCGCCGAGGCCCTGGCCCTCTCCCGCTGGGAGGGCAGCTACGGCCTGCGCGACTCCGACGGCAGAACGATCCCGGTCTACGCCTGCCACCTGCGCGTCCGCGACGCCCACGGGGAGCCGTCGACGGTCTGCCTCATCGTGCGCGACCAGGAGCGGGCCATCCTCCAGAGCCCCTCGCGCCTGCCGGGCCACGGAGGCGGCGCCGACGGCCTGGACCGGACCGGCGACCCGCTGGACGCGCTGATCGGCTCCCCTCCCCCGGACGACCTGGACGGGCTGCTCCAGCGCACCGTGGAACGCGCCCGCGACATGCTCGACGGCGACGCCGCGTTCCTGCTGCTCGCCACGGACGACGAGACCGAGCTCGAGGTGCGGGCCACCACCGGACTGCCCTCGGCGCGCCAGCGCTTCGCCCGCGTCCCGGTCGAGACCGGCAGCGGGCGCTACGGCTCCGCCCGCATGCCCTCGGTGCACGAGGACCTGGCCATCGCGCCCGGCGCCGTTCCGCTGCTCTCGGGCACCGGCATGCACGCGGTGGTGACCGTGCCGCTGAAGGTCGAGGGCCGGCTGACGGGCTCGCTCGGCGTCGCCTCCGAGACCCCGGGCCGCTACAGCAACGAGGAGGCGCTGCGCCTCCAGTTCGCCGCCGACCGGATCGCCCTCGCCGTCGAATCCGCCCGTCTCACGGAGCTGGAGCGGCTGCGCCGTGGCTCCCTGGCGTTCCTCGTCGAGGCGTCGGAACTGCTCGCGGGCACCCTCGACCGGAACCAGACGCTCGCGCTGATGGCGCAGATGACCGTCCCGACGCTGGCCACCTGGTGCGCCGTCTACACGATCCACGAGTTCGGCTCCGAGCCGGTTCTCTCGTACGTCCTGCACGAGGACGAGGACCGCATCGACGGCATCAAGGCACTCCTCGAACGCGTGGCCCCGCCGGATCCGGACATCACCCTGGGCGTCCGCCTCTGGACCGCGCCGGCGGACGCCGCGCACAACACGGCCCTGCGCAGCTCGCTGCGGAGCCTGGCCCTGGGCGAGCACTCGTCGCGGGTGCCGGGCACCAGCCTGACGACCGCCTCGGCGGTCGGTGGCGAAACGGTCGTTCTGCCGCTCATCGCGCGCAACCGCGTCATCGGCCTGCTGGCGCTCGGCAAGCCCTCGGAGGAGCGGTTCCGCCAGGACATCCTGGAGCTGGCCGAGGACCTGTCCCGCCGGGCCGCGCTCGCCCTGGACAACGCGCGCCTCTACAGCGAGCGCACCGCCATCAGCCAGTCGTTGCAGCGCAGCCTGCTGCCGCCTGAACTGCCGGAGATCGACGGCGTGGACGTCGAGGTCATCTACCGGGCCGCGGGCGAGGGCAACGAGGTCGGCGGGGACTTCTACGACGTCTTCCCGATCCGCGAGGGCGCGTACGGGTTCGCCATCGGCGACGTCTGCGGAACGGGCCCGCTGGCCGCGGCCGTCACCGGACTCGCGCGGCACGCCCTCCGGTTGCTGGCCCGCGAGGGCCTGGGCGGCCCGGCGGTCCTGGAGCGGCTGAACGCGGCGATCCTGGAGGAGGGCCCGCGCTCCCGCTTCCTCACGCTGCTGTACGGCGAGTTGTGGCCGCAGCCGGAGGGCGGCGCGCTGCTGAAGATGGTGTGCGCGGGACATCCGCTGCCGCTGCGTCTCACCCAGGACGGAACGGTGGCGCCGGCCGCGAGTCCTCAGCCGCTCCTCGGGGTGATGGACGATCTGGAGCTGTACGAGCAGAGCACCATGCTCGACCCGGGGGACGTCCTGCTGTGCGTCACCGACGGCGTGACGGAACGCCGCGAGGGCACGCGCATGTTGGGGGACGACGGCCTGGCCGATGTGCTGAGCTCGTGCACGGGCCTGAACGCGGGCGCCGTCGCCGCGCGGGTGCTGCGGGCCGTGGAGCGCTTCGCGGCTGACGCCCCGTCGGACGACATGGCCATTCTGACGCTGCGTATCCCCGAATAACTCCGGCCGGCGCCGGCCGCGGGTCGGCGCGTGCGTGCGGACGCGGACAGCGAAAAAGGCCCCCGCCGAAAAGCGAGAGCCTTGATTTCCGAGCCCCAAAACGGAATCGAACCGTTGACCTTCTCCTTACCATGGAGACGCTCTGCCGACTGAGCTATTGGGGCAGTATTGTCCGGCGGTGTCCTACTCTCCCACACGGTCCCCCATGCAGTACCATCGGCGCAGGGAGGCTTAGCTTCCGGGTTCGGAATGTAACCGGGCGTTTCCCTCCCGCCATGACCACCGGAACAAATCCGGTGTTCATCGATCGAGAATTCACAGTGGACGCGAGCATCTGCGGACAAGCCCTCGGCCTATTAGTACCGGTCAACTCCACCTGTCACCAGGCTTCCATCTCCGGCCTATCAACCCTGTCGTCTACAGGGAGCCTTACCCCA
>NZ_LAVK01000019.1 GCF_001083795.1 Streptomyces sp. SBT349 | reverse complement strand
CCTCCCGGGCAGTGGCAGCAGCCGGGTCCCGTGGGACCCGCGACGGCCGGCGGCGGCGTCCCGGGCCCCGGCGCCCCCGTGCCGGGCGGCGCCCCCTCCCCCGGCGGCGGCAGGGGCAGGAAGATGGCGATCGCCATCGTCTCCGCCACCGCGGTGCTGGCCGCGGCCGTCATCGTGGGCGTCGTCGTGCTGAGCGGTGACGACGAGAAGGGCGGGCCGAGCGCGGGGGGCGACCCCTCGGCCAGCCCCTCCGAGGAGCCCACCGAGGAGCCCTCGGGCGGCGACCTCGGCCCCGACGACCCGCGCCAGGGCGTCCTCCAGGTCCCCGACCCGGTCGTGGCCGACGACTGGCAGGTCCAGACGATCGAGAACCGGCACAACGCCTTCGACGTTCCCCCCGAGGACTGGACCGTGGGCGACGAGGGCACCTTCGTCGGCTACGAGGACCCCGAGGCCGAGGAGCCCGCGGAGGGCGAGGAGGAGCCCCTCTTCCCCGAGCCGTGGGTGACCATGGCGGGCGCCGCGACGTACATGGAAGGCTGGTGCCCCGACTCCGAGACCGGCGTGAGCTGGCGGGCGACGGCCGGGACCAAGGGCGCCCAGGGCGCGAGCACCACCGAGGAGGCCGCGCACAACGAGGCGGGCGCCTGGGCCTGGGCCGCCTACGACCCGGACCGCGAGGGCACCATCGAGGTCACCGACTCCGAGCCGTTCGAGAGCGAGCACGGCATCGTCGGGCACACCGCGACCGCGACCGTCACCGGTGTCCCGCACGACCCGGAGAACGAGTGCGGCACGCCCGAGGGCAAGGTGGTCACCGTCTCGTACCTCGACCTCAACAACGACATGGCGACCTGGGTGCTCGTCGCGGACATCAACTTCGAGGGCGAGCTGACCGACGAAACGATCCAGCAGATGATGAACAGCCTGCGCCCCTACCCCGAGGGCGGCTCCGCCGAGTGACCCGAGGGGGCCACGGCCCGTGGCCCCCTCACCGTCCCCGTTCCAGCCGATGTTCCAGCCGAAGTTCCAGCGGAAGTTCTAGCCGATGGTGAACGCGCCCGCGGGCGGGCGGGGCGAGGGGACGGCCGCGGCGTCGGGAACGGCGGCGGCGTCGCCCACCAGACGCGTCAGCGCCTCGCCGCTCATCAGCCGTGCCGGGAACGGGTCGGCCGCGGCGCGGCGGGCGAGTTCGGCGGTGTCGAGCGGCGCGCCCGAGGCCGCCACCACCACGTTCCCGAAGCGGCGACCCCGGAGCACGGCGGGCTCGGCGACCAGGCACAGATGGTCGAAGACCGAGGCGAGCGTGGCGAGTTGCGAGCGGAGGAAGCCGAAGGGCGCGGCGTCGGCGAGGTTGGCCGCGTAGACGCCGCCCGGCCGCAGGACGCGGGCGACGGCCTCCACGTACCCCAGGGTCGTCACGTGCGCGGGGATCCGGGTGCCGCCGAAGACGTCCGCCACCACGACGTCCACCGAGTCCGGCCGGGTCGCCGCCACGGCGGCCAGGGCGTCCCCCGTCTCCACGACGACGCCGGAGGCCGCGGCCAGCGGGAGCCGCTCCGCGACGAGCGCGGTCAGGGCGGCATCGGCCTCGACGACGCGCTGCCGGGACCCGGGCCGCACGGCCGCGGCCCAGCGCGGCAGGGTGAGCGCGCCGCCGCCCAGGTGCAGCAGGTCCAGCGGGGCACCGGGCGGCGCGGCCGTCTCCAGCACGTGCGCGAGCCGGCGCGCGTACTCGAACTCCAGGTGCGTGGGGTCGGCCAGATCCAGATAGGACTGGGGGGCGTCGTCGACCGTGAGCAGCCAGGCGCTCTCCCGGTCCAGGTCGGGCAGGAGCCGCGCCACCCCCAGGTCGGTGGTCCTGGTCACCGGAAGCCGCTCGTTCACCGTTCCATTGTGTCCCCGGGCGCCGGCCCGGCCCGCGCGGGGTGCGCGGGCCGGGCGGCGGGGGGCTCAGTCCTCGGCGACCGCGGTGACGGTGCCGGCGCCGACGGTGCGCCCGCCCTCGCGGATGGCGAAGCCGAGCCCCGGCTCCAGCGGCACCGCGTGCCCGAGCTCGACCGTCATGGTCACGGTCTCGCCCGGCAGCGCGATCCCGGCCTCGCCCAGCGCGATGTCGCCGACCACGTCCGCGGTCCTGATGTAGAACTGCGGCCGGTAGCCGGTCGCCACGGCGGTGCGCCGGCCGCCCTCCGCCGTGCCCAGGAGGTAGACCTCCGCGGTGAAGACGCGGCGCGGCACCACGCTGCCCGGCCTGGCCACGACATGGCCCCGCCGGACCGCGTCGCGCGCCACGCCCCGCAGCAGCAGGGCCACGTTGTCGCCCGCCTGCGCCTCCTCCATCGGCTTGCCGAACGTCTCCAGGCCGGTGACCACGGTCTCCGTGTCCGCGCCCAGCACCTCGACGCGGTCGCCGAGCCGCACCGTGCCGCGCTCGACGGCTCCCGTGACGACCGTGCCGCGACCGGTGATGGTCAGCACGTTCTCCACCGGGAGCAGGAACGGCGCGTCCAGGTAGCGCTCGGGCACCGGGACATAGGCGTCCACGGCGTCGAGCAGCGCCTCGACGGCCGCCGTCCAGCGCGGCTCGCCCGCGAGGGCGCCGAGTCCCGAGACCCGGACCACGGGCAGGATCTCGCCCGGGTAGCCGTGCGCGGTGAGCAGTTCGCGGACCTCCAGCTCGACCAGGTCGGTCAGCTCGGGGTCGCCCGCGTCCGCCTTGTTGAGCGCCACCACGATGTGGGCCACGCCCACCTGACGGGCCAGCAGGACGTGTTCGGCGGTCTGCGGCATCACGCCGTCGACGGCCGAGACGACGAGGATCGCGCCGTCCAGCTGGGCCGCGCCGGTCACCATGTTCTTGATGTAGTCGGCGTGGCCGGGCATGTCGACGTGGGCGTAGTGCCGGGTCTCCGTCTCGTACTCGACGTGCGAGATGGTGATGGTGATGCCGCGCGCCGCCTCCTCGGGAGCCTTGTCGATGCGGTCGAACGGGACGAACGCGCCGCTGCCGCGGTCGGCGAGGACCTTGGTGATGGCGGCGGTCAGCGTGGTCTTGCCGTGGTCGACGTGACCCATGGTGCCGATGTTGAGATGGGGCTTGGTGCGCGCGTATGCCTGCTTGGGCATGACTGCCTCTTTCGCGTCTTCCTCGAAGCTGCGACAGCATCCCGGCACGTGGCCGGGACACGGACCCCGGGTCTGTCGCCGACCCTCCCCCTGCGGGGTCCGCGGAGCGTTCCGGGAAGGGTCAGCGTCGGGCGCCGTCGGCTGCGCCGCTGAGGAAGGGGGCAGCCTTCGGCGCGTCCGCTGCTGCGGACGGCGCTGCGAGGAAGAGCTGCCGGTTCACAGGGACGATGATGGCGCCGGGAACCGGAAGCTGTCGAACGATTTTCGGGTGCCCTCGGTACGAGGCACTCGCTCGCCTGGCTTAGAGTGATCCCGATCAACCCCCCTCACTTCTCACGACGACTCCTCCCTGGGATGCCGCAGAGTCCATGTCTTGGTTCGAATCGCTGATTCTCGGTCTTGTCCAGGGTCTGACGGAGTTCCTGCCGATCTCCTCCAGCGCGCATCTGCGGCTCACCGCCGTGGCGTTCGACTGGGAGGACCCGGGCCCCGCGTTCACCGCGGTCACCCAGATCGGCACCGAGACCGCCATCATCATCTACTTCCGCAAGGACATCGCCCGGATCGTCGGCGCGTGGTTCCGCTCGCTGCGGGACAAGGCGGCCCGCTCGCATCCGGACGCGCGGATGGGCTGGCTGGTCATCGTGGGCTCGATCCCCATCGGGGTGCTGGGGCTCACGCTCCAGGACGCCATCGACGGGCCGTTCCGCGACCTGCGGCTGATCGCGGTGAACCTCATCGTCCTGGGCATCATCCTCGGCGTCGCCGACCGGCTGGCGCTGCGGGACGCGACCGGCGGGAAACACCGGGCGGTGAAGCCGCGCAAGACGCTGGAGCAGCTCTCCGTCAAAGACGGCCTGATCTTCGGGTTCTGCCAGGCGATGGCGCTGGTCCCCGGCGTCTCGCGGTCGGGTGCCACGATCACCGGCGGCCTGTTCCTCGGCTACACGCGGGAGGCGGCGGCGCGGTACTCGTTCCTGCTCGCCATCCCCGCGGTGCTGGCCTCGGGCGGGTACGAGCTGACCTCCATCGGCGAGGAGGGCTCGCACGTCTCGTGGGGTCCGACGATCCTGGCGACGGTGGTCTCCTTCCTCGTCGGCTTCGCGGTCATCGCCTGGTTCATGAAGTGGGTCTCCACCCGGACGTTCATGCCGTTCGTCTGGTACCGGATCGTCGTCGGCGTGGCGCTGCTGGTGCTGATCTGGTTCGGCGCGGTGGAGCCCCACGCGGGCGAGGACGTCGGCACCGGGGACGAGATCACCTCCGAGGAGTGACCGGCGCCCCGCCCGTCCCCTGCTGCCCTCCGTGGTCCTCGATCGCGACCATGACGATCCGTTCGCACAGCTCATGGGTGCTCAACGCGTCCAGCGCGCTCGGCGTGCGCCCCGCGCGGACGGCGTCGAGGAAGGCCACGGCCGCCTGCTCGATGCCGCGCTGACGGGCCACCGGTACCCAGTCGCCGCGGCGGCGGACGCTGGGCTGGCCGCGGTGGTCGACGATCTCCGCGAGGTTGCGGACCTCGCGCTTGGCGTCCTGCCCCGAGACCTCCACGCTCTCCTCGGCCGATCCGGAGCGGTGGTTCATCGCGCCGACCGCGGTGAACCCGTCGCCCGCGAGCTGGAGCACCACGTGGTGCAGCAGGCCGGCGCTGACGCGGGCGGAGACCGTGACGCGGTCGACGGCGCCGGGGACGAGGAACCGCAGCGTGTCCACGACGTGGATGAAGTCGTCGAACACCATCCGCCGGGGGGCCTCCGGGAGGCCCTTGCGGTGCTTCTGCATGACGATCAGGTCGCGCGGGTGCTCGACCAGGTGCGCGTAGGCGGGCGCGAACCTGCGGTTGAAGCCGACGGTGAGACCCACCCCGCGGGACTCGGCGAGCTCGACGACCCGCCGGGCCTCGTCGAGGCCGTAGGCGAGCGGCTTGTCGACATAGGTGGGTATCCCCGCTGTCAGCAGGCGGGTCACGATGTCCGGGTGGTCCCGGGTGGGGGCGTGCACGAAGGCCGCGTCGGGGCGGGCCGCGATCAGGGAGTCCAGGTCGTCGTGGCGCCGGTCGGCGGGGATCCGGTGGGCGTCCCCGGTCCTGTCCAGGGTGGCGCGGGTGCGGGTGTGCAGGTGGGGCTCGACACCGGGCTGGGTGGTGAGCACGGGCAGATACGCCTTGTGGGCGATGTCCCCGAGCCCGATCACGCCGACCTTCACGTGGCTGCTCCTTCGTGATCGCGGATGCGTGGACCGGCAGCATACGCGGGGGCGCGGAGCGCGCTCGGGCCGCCCGGTCAGCCGTAGCGGCGGGGCCGGTCGGCGACGGGGGGGGCGCCGGGGGCGTGACCGGGCCCTCCCACTGGCCGTCGCTCTCCTTGCGCGACTGCTGCTGGTCGCCTTCCTCGCCGCCCTTGCCGTCACCGTGCTTGCCACTCATGAACGCCTCCCCGGCCGCGCCGACCTCCGACACCAGGGACCGTACTGGCGCACCTCGGCGCGCCGGTAGGGCGTCAGGCCGCCCGCCCCGGCGGTGTCGTGGGTGTGAATCAGCGACCGCCGGGGCGGGCCTGGGGGAGCGCACGCCCCCCAGGGGTAGTTGTAGCGCTCGTCGCGCGCCGTGCCCAGCCACCGCACAACCCCAACGCACTGCGTGCATCGAGTGGTTGGTGGCGGGCCGTCTACTCCGTGCCCGCCGGGGCAGAAGCGTGCCGTGACCACTGCCGAGACACCCACCAGCGCCCCGGGTGCGGGCGAGAGCGCGAGCCCGCTGCGGAAGGCGCTGACCACCCGGCTGCTGTTCCTCTTCATCCTCGGCGACGTCCTGGGGGCGGGCGTCTACGTCCTGGTGGGGCAGGTGGGGGGCGAGGCGGGGGGTGCGGTGTGGGTGCCCATGCTGGTCGCGCTCGTGCTCGCGCTGCTCACGGCGGGCTCCTACGCCGAGCTGGCGACCAAGTACCCGCGCGCCGGGGGCGCCGCGCACTACACGAAGCGCGCCTTCGGGCCGTTCCCCGGCTTCGTGGTCGGCTTCTGCATGCTCGCGGCCGGGGTGGTGTCGGTCGCCGCGCTGACCCGCGCGTTCGGCGGCGAGTACCTGACGGCGTTCGTGGAGCTGCCGGTGCTCGCCGTGACCGTGCTCTTCCTGGGCGCGCTGGCCCTGCTGAACGCCCGGGGCATCCGCGAGTCGATGGGCGCCAACGCCGTGGCCACGCTGATCGAGGTCGGCGGCCTGGGCCTGATCGTGGGACTCGGCGCGTGGGTGGTGCTGCGCGGGGACGGGGAGTTCACCGCGCTGACGGAGCTGGGCACCGGCGAGAAGGGCCCGGCGGCAGCCGTGCTGAGCGGGGCGGTGCTCGCCTACTACGCGTTCCTCGGCTTCGAGGCCTCGGCGAACCTGGCGGAGGAGACCCGCGATCCGCGCCGCTCCTATCCGCGGGCGCTGTTCGCGGCGCTGGGCGCGGCCGGGCTGGTGTACCTGCTGGTCGGCGTCGCCGCCACCGTGTCCGTGCCGACCGAGCGGCTCGTGGAGTCGAGCGGCCCGCTGCTGGAGGTCGTCAGGGCGGCGGGCGGCGTCCCCGAGCGGCTGTTCAGCGCGATCGCCCTGGTCGCCGTGGCCAATGGCGCGCTGCTCACCGGCATCATGTCCTCGCGCCTGGCCTTCGGCATGGCGCGCGACGGACTCCTGCCCTCGTTCCTGGCGCGGGTCCTTCCGGTCCGCCGCACGCCCTGGGCGGCGATCGCCGTCACCACGGGTCTGTCGACGGGGCTGGCCCTCACCGGCGACCTCTCCACCCTGGCCGCGACGCAGGTCCTGCTGCTCCTCATCGTCTTCGCGGCGGTCAACGCGGCCGTGCTGGTGCTGCGCCGGGACCGGGTCGCCGTCCACCACTTCAGGGTCCCCGGCGCGGTGCCGGTCCTCGGCGTCGCGTCCTGCGCGGTGCTGGCCACCCAGATCGAGGGCGGGGTCTGGCTGCGCGGCCTGCTGCTGATGGCCGTCGGGGTCGTATGCGGGCTGGTGGCCCGCCTCCGCCGCCGACGCGACTGACCCGAGGGGACCCGGCGTTACCGGCGTGGGCCGCCCGGTCCGGGATCAGACGAGGCAGAACTCGTTCCCCTCGGGGTCGGCCATCACCACATGGTCCGGCCTGCCCTGCATCGTGTGCTCCTCGACCACGGTCGCGCCCGCGGCGGTCAGGCGGGTGACCGCCTCCCGCACGCGCGGCCACCGCACCTCCCAGGGCGTCCGGCGACCGCCGCCGACCTGGAGGTCCAGGTGCACGCGGTTCTTGGCGACCTTCGGCTCCGGCACTTTCAGGAGCGATAGGGCGGGGCCCGCCCCCTCGGGGTCGGAGAGGTAGGCGCCGTCGTCCCACTCCTCCTCCGGCAGCTCGACGTGGCGGAACCAGTCCTCCCAGCTCGCGAACCCCTCCGGTGGCGGCTTCTCGACATAGCCCAGGGCCAGCGCCCAGAACCGGGCGAGCCGCCCCGGCTCCGCGCAGTCGATCGTCAGGTTCCACCGTGTCGTCATGGCGGCAGCCTAGAACCCGGGTCCGACAACGGGCCGCCGACCGCCGTGCTCAGCTGTCCGCCGGTCCCTGTCAGCCGTGCATGCCGCCGGCGAAGGGCGTCGTCTGCCACTGGTCCACGGCGGGCTTGAGGTACTCCATCAGCGCGGGCAGCCGCGGGACCAGCGCGAGGGCGGCGATGGCCCGCAGCATGCCCAGGGCGTTGACGAAGACGAGGACCTCCTCGTCGAGCGGCCTCGTGCCGTTGCGCCGTGCGCCGCGGTCGTAGGCGGCCGTGAGCTCGGGTCCGAGAGCGGCCAGGTCCCACTCGACGGGCCCCAGCGTGATCAGTTCGAAGTCGGCGTAGAGGTCGCCGTCCACCCCGGAGAAGATGTTCGCGGGCGGGGAGTCGCCGTGGATGGGCTGGAGGTCGATGCCGGGGAACCGGGCCTCGAAGGCCCCGCGTGAGCGCACGAGGGGTTCCAGGATCC
Organism: Streptomyces sp. SBT349; assembly: GCF_001083795.1. GTDB lineage: Bacteria > Actinomycetota > Actinomycetes > Streptomycetales > Streptomycetaceae > Streptomyces. The sequence continues at coordinate 35,779 of NZ_LAVK01000019.1, read as the reverse complement.
GCCATTCGCGGCGGGCGCGGTCCAGCTCGGCGGCTCCGATCAGGGCGGGGTGCCGGTCGAGCCGGGCGAGGCTGTCCGCGATGAACCGCGGATCGGCCGCGGACAGGAACTCCAGGCGGCCCGGGTAGGCGCGCAGTGCCGCGTGCAGGTCGGCGACGCTCTCGGCGTTCGCCACGTAGTCGGGTTCCCTGTCCCGGTCCTCCTCGACGAACGGCCAGAACGTCATCGAGAACCCGTCGCGTTGCACGGGTTCCCGCGGCACGAGCGGGCTGGGCGCGATCACGGGGATTCCCCGGTCGTCGAGCCAACGTGTCACGTCCAGCTCATCCCGCTGGCGGCGCGCGAGGGCGGCCAGGTCCTCGGACTGGGGCAGGACGGTGGGAATCCGGGCCACGACCGGCGAGGGCGCGAGATGGACGACGACGGAGAAGACGTCGTGGAGCACCGTGGGGTCGGTGACGGTCAGGCCGAGCTCGCGCCCGGCCGCGACGGCCGCCTCGACGGCGGCGGAGGTGCGGTCGGCGAGCTGTCGTGGTGTCAGGAAGGTGGTGGTCATGGCTCCATCGCTCTCAGCGGATCGTGCCGGTCGTGCGGATCGTGCGGATGTGGGGCAGGTCCGGGGTCAGCGCCTGCGGCCGGCACTCAGCTCCAGCCGCTCCCCGGCGAAGCGTGCGCGGAAGCCGCGGTCGTGCGAGACCGCGACCACCGCCCCCGGGTACGCCGCGAGCGCGGCCTGAAGGTCCTCGACCAGGTCGAGTGCGATGTGGTTGGTCGGCTCGTCCAGGACGAGGAGGTCCGCGGGCCGGGTCACCAGGTTCGCGATCTGGAGCCGCCGCTGCTGCCCCGCGGACAGGGCGGCGACCGGGACGTGCAGATCCTCCTCGCGGAACAGGCCCAGGGCCAGGAGCTGTTCGGCGTACTCGTCCGGCAGCCCTGGCCGCCCGGCGGCGAACGCGGCGAGCAGCGGGAGCCGCGTGGAGTGCGCGGGCAGTTCCTGCGCGAGGTAGCCGATCCGGGCGGGGCGGCGTGCCGTGCCCGCGTCCGGCTCCAGGTCCCCCGCGAGGACGCGCAGCAGCGTCGTCTTGCCCGCGCCGTTCTCGCCCGTGACCAGCAGCCGCTGTCCGGGCGCGATCGCGAGGAGTCCGTCCAGACGCAGCCGCTCGCCGACCCGTACCTCGTCGAGCGCGGCGAGGGGGCCCCGGGCCGGGCCGTCCGCCGCCGACAGGACCGTCGTGAAGCGGAGCGGTGCCGGCGGCTTCGCCACCGGGGCGCGCCGCAGCTGGGCCAGGCGCTCCCGGGCGGAGCGCACCTGCCCGCCGAGCTTCGCCTCGCTGGACCGGCGGTGCTTTCCGAACCCCTGCCTCGGGTCGCGGCCGGTGGTGGCGAGCCGCCTCCCCGCGGCCTCGATCAGCTCCTCCATGCGGGCCACCTCGTCGAGCCAGTCCGCGTACCGCTGCTCCGCGCCGCGCCGGGCGGCGGCCTTCGCGGCGCGGTAGCCGGTCCAGCCGTCGCCGTACCGGCGCACGGCGCGCTCATCCCGGTCGACCTCCAGGATCGTGGTGGCGATGCGCTCCAGGAAGCCGCGGTCGTGGGTGATCGCGACGACGGTGCCGCGGTGCGCGCGCAGGTGCTCCTCCAGCCAGTGCACGGCCGCCGCGTCGAGGTGGTTCGTCGGTTCGTCCAGGAGCAGCAGCTCGGGGGCGGCGGCCAGGACGCAGGCGAGCGCGAGCCGCGACTGCTCGCCGCCGGAGAGCGAGCCGAGCGGGCGGTCACGGCTGATCCCGGCGAGCCCGAGACCGTGCATCGCGGCGTCCACGCGGGCGTCCGCCTCGTATCCGCCGCGTTCCTCGTAGGCGATCAGCAGATCGCCGTACGCGGCGAGCTGCTCGTCCGACGCGTCCGCGAGGGACCCCTCCGCCGCGCGGAGCCTTCGCTCCATGTCCCGCAGTTCGGTCAGGGCGAGGTCGACGGCGTCCTGCACGGTGCGGGCCGCGTCGAGGTCGAGGGTCTGGGCGAGGTGGCCGATGCCGCCGGGGAAGCGGACGGTGATCTCCCCGGTGTCCGGCGTCTCGGCCGCGGCGAGCAGCCGCAACAGGGTGGACTTGCCGGAACCGTTCTCACCGACGACGGCGGCCTTCTCGCCCGGCCGGACGGTGAAGGAGACCTGGTCGAGGACGGTCCGGGTGCCGTAGGACATGGTGACGTCCTTGACGGACAGCTGTGCCACGGCAGTGGGGGCGAGGCTGGGCAGGGTGGTAGGGGCGCGGTCGCGCATATGACGTTCCCTGGGCAAACGAAGGGTCCACGGGCAGCAGAAACGGCGGCATCGGCCGTGCCCGGACTCAGACGAAGAAGAGGAAAGCCATGCCCCCACCCTAACAAGACGGGTCGTGTCGCCTCAACGCGTCGGTGACGCCCGGCAGTTCCCGCCCCGCGCCCCCCGGGTGGTGGGATGGAGCCGGGGACCATGCGCATGACCGGCCGCGAGTGGGTAGGGACCCGCCAGGGCACGATCGGACATACGCCGGGCCGGGAGCGGTCCCGGGCAGGGGCGGTAGCACGCGGGCATGCGGTTCTTCAGGCGGGCAACGGATCAGGGGGCGCGGCGCGTCGATCTCGCGCCCCGTACATGCGACTACTGCGGGCAGGCCGGGGAACCGGCGGGGTTCACCGAGTTCCGCACCGCGTGGGACGGCTCGACCGGTGTCGCGTGCGAGGCGTGCGAGAAGCGTTACGCCGCCTTCGCGTCGCGCCTCACGCACGCGAGCAGGCCGGGTCTCTCGCCCTGGCTGGAGCCCGACCCCGGCACGGCGCACCTGGTCATGGCGGGACCCGACCCCTTCAACGGGGTGCACGCCGTGGTCGAGGGCTTCAGGCACCGGGTCCAGGACGTGTCCCGGGCGACCGCCAGGGTCGTGACCGCGCGGCTGCGCGTGCGCCGGGGCGGGAGCCCGGTGCCCCGCGACTCCCGCGAGGAGGCGCTCACCACGGTCAGCGGCATGATCGCGGCGGAGCTCGGGCGGCACCACGCGTCCGTCGAGGAGTTCATGGACGGGCGGGAGTGGGTGGTGTACAGCGTCTCGCTGTTCGGCGAGGGGCACGGAGTGCTGCTCTCCCGGACCAGTTCCGACGGTGAATGGCTGGCCCAGTACTGCTTTCTGATCGAGTTCGACCACTCCGTCCACCCCTACATCGCCTGGCACGCCTGACGGCGCGCGTCACCGCGGGCCGACCGCTCCCTCGCGGTCCCGGGCATTGTATGAGGGCTGTTATATTAGGGCGGTGACATCACGCGATCCCACGGCCGAACCCGGCCGGTGGGTGCCCCTGCACGACCTCCTCGCGGCGGTCGACGCCGACATCGAGGCGGTCTACGAGTCCCGCGGCATCCAGGGCCTCCGTCCGCGATTCGCCTATCCCCTCATCCGCCTCGCGCACACCGGCCCACTGTCCATCGGCGAGCTGGCCGCCTCGCTCAACCGCTCCCACTCGGCGACGAGCCAGACGCTCTCCGCCCTGCGCCGCCAGGGGCTGGGCGAGCTGGAGCCGGGGGCCGACGCCCGCACCCGCCGCATCACGCTCACCGAACGCGGCCGGGCGCTGGTCCCGTTCCTCGAAGCGGAGTGGCGGGCCACCGAAGAGGCGGTGGCCGAGCTGGACGACGAGGTTCCCTACGCGATGAGCGCCGTCGTCGAGCACCTGAGGCGCGCGCTCGCGCGCAAGCCGATGCGCGAACGGATCCTTGAGCGCCTCGCCGACGAGGACGCTCCCGCCGAGTCCCCGCGATGAGCTGGAGCGCACGGCTCCTCGACACCCGCCCGCTCCGTTCCAGCCACGCGTTCCGCGACCTGTGGATGGCCTCCACGCTCGGCTCGCTGGGCCAGCAGATCGCGGGCGTCGCCGTCCTGGCGCAGGTGTGGGACCTCACCGGCAGCCCCGGCTGGACCGGGGCGATCGGGATCGCCACGGCCGTTCCGATCCTGCTGTTCGGGCTCCTCGGCGGAACGCTCGCCGACGCGGCCGACCGCCGCTCCGTCCTCCGCGTGACGACGGCCGGGCACCTGCTCGCCGGGGCCGCCCTCTTCGCGCAGGCGTGGGCGGGCAACGAGCACGTCGTGGCGCTGCTGTCGCTGCTCGCCGTGCAGGCGGCGTTCGGCGCGCTCGGCGCACCGGCCAGGCGCACGATCCCCGTCAGGCTCCTCCCCGGTGACCAGGTGGCCGCCGGTCTCGCGCTCCAGAACGTCGCGTTCCAGGCGTCCATGCTCGTCGGGCCCGCGCTCGCCGGGCTCGTCCTCGCGCAGTGGGGCTTCTCCGCCGCCTACGCGATCCAGGCCGTCGCCGGGACGGCGTCACTCGCCGCCGTCGTCCGCCTGCCCCCGATGCCTCCGATACCTCTGATGCCTCCGGGGACGCGGCCGGACGCCGCCGCCACCGAGGGGGCCGAGGGCGCGTCCCGGCCGCGTCTGCGCCGTCCCGCCCGCGGCGGCTGGCGCGTCATCCTGCGGCGCCCCACGCTCTGGGGCGCGTTCGCCACCGACGTCTCCGCGACCGTGCTGGCGATGCCGATCGCGCTGTTCCCCCTGGTCAACGAGATCCGCTTCGACGGCGACCCCCGCACCCTCGGGCTCTTCCTGTCGGCCGTCGCCGTGGGGGGGATCACGGCGGGGATGTTCTCCGGCGCCGTCACCCGCTGGCGCCGCGGCGGCGCGGTGCAGCTGACCGCGGCCTCCGTCTGGGGCCTGGCGCTGGCCGGGTTCGGCCTGGCCTCACCCGTGTGGCTCGCCCTCGGCTGCCTCGCCGTCGCCGGGGCCGCCGACACGATATCCGTGGTCACGCGGGGGGCGCTCGTGCAGCTGGAGACGCCGGACGCGTACCGGGGCCGGGTCTCCTCCGTCGAACATGTCGTCGGCGTCGCGGGCCCCGAACTCGGCAACTTCCGCGGCGGCCTGCTCGCCTCGTTCACCTCGGCGCCGTTCGCCCTGGTCAGCGGCGGCCTCATGGCGGCGTTCGGCGTGGCGGCCGTGGCCGCCACCAACCGCCCGCTGCGCACCTACCGCACCCCTGCTCCCGAGCTGCCCGAACTTCCCGAGCTCCCCGAGCTGAACGTTCGTTCTGAACGCACGTCCTGAACGCTCGTTCAATCGTGGGGTAGGCTCCCCGGCATGGGACATCGCGAAGAGCTGATGGCCGGGGCTAAGCGGTGCCTGGAGGAGCGGGGTTACGCCCGCACCACCTCCCGCGACATCGCCGCCGCCGCCAACGCGCCGCTCGGCACGATCAATTACCACTACGGCTCGAAGGAGGCGCTGCTCAACGCCGCGCTTCTGGAGATGCTCGACGAGTGGGACGACAAGGTCCGCGCCCGCCCGGCCGGGTCGGCTCACCGGGATCGGGCGGGGGCGGGCGCCGGATCGGGAAGCCGGCTGGAGTCGATGTGGGCGCTGGTCGTCGAGTCCCAGGTCACGGACCGGCCGCTGCTGGTGGCCGGGTTGGAGGCGCTGGCCCAGGCCGAACGCTTCCCCGAGATCCGGCAGCAGCTCGCCGACGCCTTCGAACGGGCCCGCCCGGAACTGGCGGCCGACCTGCACGGCCTCGACGGCGCGGAGGAGGGCGGGGTGGCCCGCGCGGTCGGCTCGGTGCACATGGCCCTGATCGCGGGTCTGACCCAGCAGTGGCTGGTCGACCCCGACCGCGCGCCCTCGGCGCGGGAGGTGGCCGCGGGCCTGAGGGCGATCGCCCGGGCCCTCGACGAGTCCGACGCCTGACCCGGAGACCGAGACCGGAGACCGGAGTGCCACAGCCTTTCACGCATCTGCACGTCCACACGCAGTACTCGCTCCTCGACGGGGCGGCGCGGCTGAAGGACCTGTTCGCGGCCTGCCGGGAGATGGGCATGTCGCACCTCGCCATGACGGACCACGGGAACCTGCACGGCGCCTACGACTTCTTCCAGCAGGCCACGGCCGCGGGCGTGACGCCGGTCATCGGGATCGAGGCGTATGTCGCGCCGGGGTCGCGGCGCGACAAGCGCAAGGTCCGGTGGGGGCAGCCGCACCAGAAGCGGGACGACGTCTCGGGCTCCGGCGGCTATACCCACAAGACGATCTGGGCGGCGGACCGGACGGGCCTGCACAACCTCTTCCGGCTGTCCTCGGACGCCTATGCCGAGGGCTGGCTCCAGAAGTGGCCCCGCATGGACAAGGAGACCCTGGCCCAGTGGTCCCGGGGGCTGATCGCGTCCACCGGCTGCCCCTCGGGCGAGGTGCAGACCCGGCTGCGCCTGGGCCAGTACGAGGAGGCGCGCAGGGCCGCGGGGGAGTACCGGGACATCTTCGGCAGGGACCGGTACTTCCTGGAGCTGATGGACCACGGCATCGAGATCGAACGCCGGGTCCGCGAGGACCTGCTGAGGATCGGCGAGGAGGTGGGCATCCCGCCGCTGGTCACCAACGACGCGCACTACACCCACGCGCACGAGGCCGCGGCGCACGACGCGTTGCTGTGCATCCAGACCGGCAGGAGCCTCACCGACGTCAACCGCTTCCGCTTCGACGGCACCGGCTACCACCTCAGGCCCCCGGCGGAGATGTACGCGCTCGACTCCTCCGACGCGTGGCAGGAGGGCTGCCGCAACACCCTGCTGGTCGCCGAACAGGTAGACACCGCCGGGATGTTCGCGAAGCACGACCTGATGCCGAGGTTCGACGTGCCCCAGGGCCGCACCGAGGTCACCTGGTTCCGGGAGGAGGTCGACCGGGGCATGCGGCGCCGTTTCCCCGAGGGCTGGGGCGCCGACTACCAGCGGCTGGCCGAGTACGAGATGGACATCATCATCCAGATGGGGTTCCCCGGGTACTTCCTGGTCGTCGCCGACTTCATCATGTGGGCCAAGGACAACGGCATCGCCGTCGGCCCCGGACGGGGGTCCGCGGCCGGCTCCCTGGTCTCGTACGCGATGGGCATCACCGACCTGGATCCGATCGAGCACGGGCTGATCTTCGAGCGGTTCCTGAACCCCGAGCGCGTCTCCATGCCGGACGTCGACATCGACTTCGACGAGCGCAGGCGCGGCGAGGTCATCCGCTACGTCACGGAGAAGTACGGCGCCGACAAGGTCGCCATGATCGGCACCTACGGCACCATCAAGGCCAAGAACGCGATCAAGGACTCGGCCCGCGTCCTCGGCTACCCCTACGCCGTGGGCGACCGCATCACCAAGGCGATGCCCGCCGACGTCGGCGGCAAGGGCATCCCGCTCTCCGGCATCACCGACCCCGGCCACCCGCGCCACGCCGAGGCCGCCGAGGTCCGGGAGATGTACGAGAACGAGCCCGACGTGAAGAAGGTCATCGACACCGCCAGGGGCGTCGAGGGCCTGGTGCGGCAGATGGGCGTGCACGCCGCCGGCGTGATCATGTCCAGCGAACCCCTCACCGACCACGTCCCGGTCTGGGTCCGGCACACCGACGGCGTGACCATCACCCAGTGGGACTACCCCAGTTGCGAGGCCCTCGGCCTGCTGAAGATGGACTTCCTGGGGCTGCGGAATCTCACGATCATGGATGACGCGGTCAAGCTGATCAAGAAGAACAAGGGCGTCGAGATCGAGCTGCTCGACCTCCCGCTCGGCGACGCCAGGACGTTCGAGCTGCTGGGACGGGGTGACACCCTCGGCGTCTTCCAGTTCGACGGGAACGCCATGCGGTCGCTGTTCCGCCTGATGAGGCCCGACCACTTCGAAGACATCACGGCGGTGACCGCGCTCTACCGGCCGGGGCCGATGGCCATGAACTCGCACATCAACTACGCGCTGCGCAAGAACGGCCAGCAGGAGATCACCCCGATCCACCCGGAGGTGGAGAAGCCCCTCGAAGAGGTCCTCGGCCCCACCTACGGCCTGGTGGTCTACCAGGAGCAGGTGCAGAAGGCCGCCCAGATCCTCGCCGGGTACTCCCTCGGCCAGGCCGACCTCCTGCGCCGCGCCATGGGCAAGAAGAAGCCCGAGGTCCTGGAGAAGGAGTTCGTCACCTTCCGCGAGGGCGCCCGCGCCAAGGGCCACTCGCCCGAGGCCGTCCAGGCCGTGTGGGACGTGCTGGTGCCGTTCGCGGGCTACGCCTACAACAAGGCCCACGCCGCCGCCTACGCCCTGGTGTCGTACTGGACCGCCTACCTCAAGGCGAACCACCCGGCCGAGTACATGGCCGCGGTGCTCACCTCGGTCCGCGACGACAAGGACAAGTCCGCGGTCTACCTCAACGAGTGCCGCAGGATGGGCATCACGGTGCTGCCGCCCGACGTCAACGCGTCCGAGGCCGACTTCGCCGCCCAGGGCGACGACGTGATCCTCTTCGGCCTCTCCGCGGTCAGGAACGTCGGCACGAACGTCGTCGAGTCGATCATCCGCAGCCGAAAGGCGAAGGGAACGTTCTCCTCGTTCCCCGACTACCTCCACAAGGTCGAGGCGCCGGCCTGCACCAAGCGCGCCACCGAGTCGCTGATCAAGGCCGGGGCGTTCGACGAGCTGGGCCACACCCGCAAGGGCCTCGCCGCGCGGTTCGAGCCCATGGTCGACGCCGTGGTCGCGCTGAAGCGGAAGGAGGCCGAGGGGCAGTTCGACCTCTTCGGCGACCTGGGCGACGGGGGCGAGGCGGGCGACCGCGCTCCCGGGTTCGGCCTCGACGCGGAGTTCACCGACGAGGAGTGGGACACGACGTATCTGCTCGCCCAGGAGCGGGAGATGCTCGGCCTGTACGTCTCCGGCCACCCCCTCCTCGGGCTCGAACACCTGCTCGCCGAGACGGCGGACGCCGCGATCGGCCACCTCGCCGGCGGCGCCCACCAGGACGGCTCCGTCCTCACCATCGGCGGCATCGTCTCCGGCCTCCAGCGCAAGGTGACCAAGCGGGGCAACGCCTGGGCCGTCGCCACCGTCGAGGACCTCGCGGGCTCCGTCGACTGCCTGTTCTTCCCGGCCACCTACCAGCTGGTGGCCACCCACCTGGTCGAGGACGCCGTCGTCTTCGTCAAGGGCCGCCTCGACAAGCGCGAGGACGTCCCCCGGCTCGTCGCCATGGAACTCACCGTGGCCGACCCGGCGACCGCGGGCGAGGGGGCGCCCGTCCGCCTCGCCATGCGGGAGTCCCACGTCACGCCGCGGTCCGTCCGGCAGTTGAGGGAGGTCGTCGAGGCCCACCCCGGACCGTGCGAGGTGCATCTGCGGGTCCGTGGCCGCGCGAGGACGACGGTGTACCGGCTGGGGTACCGGGTCGCGCCGGGACCCGCGTTCTGGGCCGACCTCAAGGCGGCGGTCGCCGTGACCCGGGTGACCTGAGCGGCGGCGGCCACGCGGGTCCGTGGCCGCCGACCTGCGGCCCGACCGCCGCCGGCGGCAGGACCCTTGACGCGCCCCGGAGGCGTTGCGATACTCCGGGTGATCGCAAGCGCTTTCCCCACGACGCGTCGCCACCGCGCCCGCGCGCGATCCCCATGGATCCTCTCACCCCGGGCAAACGGGCGGTCCGGGAATGAATCGATTCATGCAGGGAGCGGGCGTCGCGTCACCCCTCCGATTCCCCACCCACTCAAGGAGTGAACGATGGGACGCAGAGCCGCACTTCTCTCCGGGATCCTCACGCTGGTCACCGCCGCGACGCTGACCGCCTCCGCCGGCGCCGCCTCCGCGGGTGCCGCCTCCGCACCCTCGGACGTCGGCGCCCTCGCCTGCGGCGACGGCTCGTACCAGGCCGAGGCCGTGCGGAACGGCAACACCTGGACGGGCCCCGGCTACTCGGGCGGCGACATGCTCTCCGCCATCAGGGCCGCCGTCGACAGCCTGCCCGCCGGCCGCACGTCCAAGGCCCGGGTCGTCGTCCGCGGCAGCGGCGAGATGCCCGCCAACAGGTCGCTGGACATCCCGAGTTACACCGTTCTCGACATCTGCGGCACGGTCAATGTCGCGGGCTCGGTCGGCGCCAACCACGCGCCGTTCCGCACCCAGAACACCACCGCGGTCGAGATCCAGAACCTCACCATGACGGGCGCCCCCTACTTCGGGATCTTCGTCCGCAACGCCACCGACGTCCGCCTCGGCCAGATCGACCTGCGGCTCTCCGGCGGCCTCGGCATCCGCATCGACAACCACGCCAACCGCAACGTCCGCACCCGCGACGTGCGGATCGACAACGTCTATGTCTCCGGCACCAACAACCACGGCGTCGAGACCTACGGCGTGGACGGCCTGACCATCGGCACCGTCACCGCCCGGAACACGGCCTACTCGGGCCTGCTCCTCAACGACACGATCAACGCCACCGTCCAGCGCGTGGACGGCGAGGGAACGGGCGCGGGCACCGGCTACGCCGCGTTCCGGATGGCGAATCGCAACGGCCGGATCGGCGACAGCTACCCGACCAACATCCGCGTCGGCGAGGTCATCGCGCGAGGCGGCGGGCGCGGCATCTTCTGCGTCTCGGAGAGTGGCGGCGCGGTCATCGACCGCATCACCCTCTCCAACACCGGCAACAACGCCATCCTCATCGAGAACTGCTACAACGTGAACCTCGCCGCCCAGAGCGGCACGGTCTCCGGCGGCGGCGAGGTCAGGCTCGCCGCCAGGACGGAGTTCCCCAACAACCGGGACATCACGCTCCAGAACCTCACGCTCACCAACTCGGCACTCCGCGAGAGCCCTTGCGGGCAGAACGTTGTCTACCGCAACCTCACGCTGAACAACACCAGCCGCGACACCTGTAGCTGACGGCCGGGCGCCGCCCTTTCCCGGCGGACACCTCCGCCGGGAAATGGGCGCGCTCCCACGATTTCTGTCCGAGGCGTTGACGCGGCTCTCCGTCCGGCCTACGTTCGTCGGCACCGCGTCTCGTACGCCATACGCCATATGTCATATACGAGATGCGATACGCGATGTCCGCGCAGCCCCCCCCCACCGCCCGACCGCACGACGAGCCACCGCACGACGAATCACCGCACGACGCACGACGCGAGAAGTGAGACCTGAGGGCAACCTGTGAAGAACGCACCCCTGTCCGGCTCCCCGCCGGTGCCCATCCCCTCCAGGACGCAGTTCGTCCTGGAGCATCTGACGCACGCCATCCTCACCGCCCAGCTGGCGCCCGGAACGCCGCTGGTGGAAACGGAGTTGGCGGCGCGCTTCGGCGTCTCCAAGACGCCCGTCCGGGAGGCGCTGAAGACGCTGGCCGGGCGCGGCCTGGTGGTGATGAGCGAGTACAAGGGCGCTGCCGTGCGCACGGTGGACGCGGCCATGGCCCGCTCGGTCTACGACGTGAGGCTTCTGCTCGAACCCGAGGCGATGCGCCGCACGGTCGCCGGCCGCGCCGGTCTGGCCGCCGCGCACGCCGCGCTGGAACGGGCCGACTCCGCCGGGGACAGCGCCGAACGCTCCCTGGCCAACCGGGACTTCCACCGCGCGCTCTACCTCCCCTGCGGCAACCCGCTCCTGGCGAGGATGCTCGACGACCTGCGCGACCAGGCGGCGCTGGTGTCCTCGGTGGCGTGGCAGGCGCGCCCGACGTGGGAGCGAGAGGCCGCCGAACACCGGGCGATCCTCGCCCGCGCCGAGGAGGGCGACGCGGACGCGGCGGCGGGGCTGCTGCGGGAGCACATCGAGGGGTTCGTGCGCCGCGCGTTCCCGACCGACGGGAGCGGGCCCGGGACCGGAACGGCGGACGTGGCCGTGGACGAGGCCGTGGACGTGGCCGCGACCGTGGACGAGGAGGGTGCCGCGTGAACGGCTTCGACGAGCAGCGCGCCGCGCTCGCCGACGTGGTGGCCATCCCGGTCTCGCCGTTCGACGCGCGGGACCGGCTGGACCGCGACGTCTACCGTGCGCTGATCCGGCGGCTGCTGGACGGCGGCGTCCGGGCGGTCACGCCGAACGGCAACACCGGCGAGTTCTACTCCCTCACGCCCGAGGAGCGGCGCGTCGAGGTCGAGTTGACCGTCGAGGAGACGGGAGGGGCGGCGCAGGTCATCGCGGGTGTCGGCCTGGAGGTGCCGACGGCCGTGGCCGCGGCCCGGCACGCGGCCGAGGCGGGCGCGGGGCTGGTGATGGTGCACCAGCCGGTGCACCCCTACGTCTCGCTCGACGGGTGGCTCGCCTACCACCGGGCCATCGCCGAGGCCGTGCCCGAGCTGGGCGTGGTGCCCTATGTCCGCAGCGCGTCGATCGACGGCGCGACCATCGCCCGGCTGGGCGACGCCTGCCCGAACGTGATCGGCGTCAAGTACGCGGTGCCCGACCCGGTGCGCTTCGCGACGGTGGCGCGCGCGGCGGGACGTGAGCGGTTCGTGTGGGTGGCGGGCCTGGCGGAGCTGTCGGCGCCGCCGTACTTCGCCTGCGGGGCCACGGGGTTCACCTCGGGCCTGGTCAACGTGGCGCCGCAGGTCTCCCTCGACATGCTGCGCGCCCTGCGGGCCGCCGACTACCCGGCGGCGATGAGGGTCTGGGACCTGATCCGCCCCTTCGAGGAGCTGCGCGCGGAGAACCAGTCGGCGAACAACGTGACCGTGGTCAAGGAGGCGCTGTCCGCGCTCGGCCTGTGCGGCCGGGCGATCCGCCCCCCGAGCAGCGTCCTGCCGGAGGCGCAGCGCGCCGCGATCGCCACGATCGTCGAGGGGTGGGGGTCCCGATGAGGAACGCCACCGACGCCGAGCCGGGCCCCGAGTCGGGCGCCGAGTCGGGCGCCGAGTCGGGCGCCGAGCCCGGCGGCCCTCCGGCCGGGGGCCGTGCCCTGCGCAGTCACCAGTGGTACGGGACCGACGGCCTGCGCTCGTTCAGCCACCGGGCGCGGACCCGGCAGCTCGGCTATCTGCCGGAGGAGCACCTCGGCAAGCCGGTCATCGCGATCCTCAACACCTGGTCCGACATCAACCCCTGCCACCAGCACCTGCGCGAGCGCGCCGAGGCCGTCAAGCGCGGGGTGTGGCAGGCGGGCGGCTTCCCGCTGGAGTTCCCGGTGGCCACCCTGTCGGAGACGTTCCAGAAGCCGACGCCCATGCTCTACCGGAACCTCCTCGCCATGGAGACCGAGGAGCTGCTGCGCTCCTACCCCGTGGACGGCGCGGTGCTGCTGGGCGGCTGCGACAAGACCACTCCGGCGCTGCTCATGGGCGCGGCGAGCGTGGACCTGCCCACGGTGTTCGTGCCCGCCGGGCCCATGCTGCGCGGGCACTGGCGGGGCGAGACGCTCGGGTCCGGCACCGACATGTGGAAGTACTGGGACGAGAAGCGCGCCGGGCGCATCGGGGACCGCGAACTCGCCGAGCTGGAAGGCGGGTTGGCGCGTTCACCAGGGACCTGCATGACGATGGGCACCGCCTCCACCATGGCCTCGGCCGCCGAGGCGCTCGGCGTCACCATGCCGGGTGCGGCGGCCGTCCCCGCGGTGGACTCGGGCCACAGCAGGCTGGCCGCCGCCGCCGGGCTGCGGATCGTGGAACTCGTCCACGACGACGCCCGCCTCTCCCGCTTCCTCACCCGCGCCTCCTACGAGGACGCGATCGCCACCGTGCTGGCGCTCGGCGGCTCGACCAATGCCGTCATCCACCTGACGGCGATGGCCGGGCGCTCCCAGATCGCGGTCGGCCTGGACGACTTCGACCGCATCGCGCGCCGCGTTCCCGTGCTGGCCGACATCCGGCCCGGCGGGCGGTACCTGATGGAGGACTTCCACTACGCCGGGGGCCTCTCGGGGCTGCTGGCCAGGCTCGCCGAGGCGGGCCACCTGCACCTGGAGCGGCCCACCGTCGCCCATGCCACGCTCGCCGAACAGCTCGCCGGGGCGCTGGTGCACGACGACGAGGTGATCCGGCCGCTGGAGAACCCGGTGGCCGAGCAGGGCGGGCTCGCCGTGCTCCGCGGCAACCTGGCCCCCGACGGCGCGGTGATCAAGCACATCTCCGCCGAACCGCACCTCCTCACCCACACCGGCCCCGCCGTCGTCTTCGACGACTACCGGACCATGCAGGCCACGATCAACGACCCCGCGCTCGGCATCACCGAGGACAGCGTCCTGGTGCTGCGCGGCTCGGGGCCGCTCGGGGGTCCCGGCATGCCCGAGTACGGCATGCTCCCGATCCCCGACTACCTGCTCAAGCAGGGGGTCACCGACATGGTCCGCCTCTCCGACGCACGGATGAGCGGGACCAGTTATGGCGCCTGCGTCCTGCACATCGCGCCCGAGTCGCACGTCGGCGGGCCGCTGGCCCTGGTCGAGACCGGTGACCTGATCACGCTCGACGTGCCGACGCGCACCCTGCGCCTCGACGTGGACGAGGAGGAGCTGGAACGCCGCCGCTCCACCTGGCGCCCGCCGCCCCGCCGGTACGGACGAGGCTTCGGCGCCCTGTACGAGGAGCACATCACGCAGGCCGACACCGGCTGCGACTTCGCCTTCCTCTCCCGAGAGGGAGACGTCCCCGAGCCCTACGCGGGCTGACCAGAACGGAGAAGCGGAATGGCCGACGCCGTCAAGGAACGGACCCGGCCCCCGCGGCGCCGCCGTGGCGGAGGCACCCCACGCTCCCTGCCGTATCTGCTGCTGGCACCCGCGGGGCTCCTCATGCTGGGCTTCATCGCCTACCCGATGCTCAGCGTGCTGTATTACAGCCTCCAGGACTACAACGTCACCAAGCCGTGGCGGAACGGATTCGCCGGACTCGACAACTTCCGGCGCATCTTCACCGACGACCCGTTCTTCTGGGACACCCTCCTCTTCAGCACCCGCTGGGTCGTGGTCGAGGTCGGGCTCCAGCTGATCTTCGGGCTCGTCCTGGCGCTGCTGATCAACCAGACGTTCGTCGGCCGGGGGGTGGCCCGCGCGCTCGTCTTCTCGCCCTGGGCCGTCTCGGGGGTGCTGACCAGCACCATCTGGCTGCTGATCTACAACCCGTCGACCGGCATCAGCCGTTACCTGGCCGACGCGGGGATCGGCGAGTACGGGACCTCCGTGCTCGCCGACACCGGCACCGTCTTCTGGGGCACGGTCCTGGCCGAACTCTGGCGCGGGGTCCCGTTCTTCGCGATCCTCATCCTCGCCGACCTCCAGTCCGTCTCCAAGGATCTCTACGAGGCCGCCTCCGTCGACGGCGCGAGCAGGCTCCGGCAGTTCTGGCACATCACGCTGCCGCACCTGAAGGACGCCATCGTGCTCTCCACGCTGCTGCGCGCGGTCTGGGAGTTCAACAACGTGGACCTGCTCTACACGCTGACCAACGGGGGCCCGGCCGGCGTGACGACCACGCTGCCGCTGTATGTCGCCCAGACCGGGATCGACGGCAACGAGTTCGGGTACGCCGCCGCGCTCACCACCGTCGCCTTCGTCATCCTCCTCTTCTTCTCGATCCTCTATCTGCGCCTGAGCAAGTTCGGAGGCGACGACAAGTGACCGCCATCGCGGCAGCGCAGCTGCCCCTCCGCCGGCGCAGGCCGATCGACCAGCCGCCCCGCTGGCAGGTCTTCCTGCCGCTGGGCCTCTACCTGCTCTTCACGCTCATCCCCTTCTACTGGATGCTGCTCTTCGCCCTGCGCGAGCCGGGATCCGACTCGCTGGTGCCCTGGCCCATGACCGGGCAACACTTCGAGAAGGTGTGGACCGAGCGCAGCTTCGACACCTACTTCGTCAACAGCATGTACGTGGGCATCGCCTCGATGCTGATGACCATGCTGGTGGCGCTCTGCGGCGGCTACGCGCTGGCCCGCTTCCGCTTCCGGCTGCGCATGCCGTTCATGCTGGCGCTGCTGTGCTCGCAGTTCATACCCGGCGCCCTGATGCTCGTGCCGCTCTTCGAGATCTTCCGCGAGCTCCAGATGCTCAACTCCCTGTGGAGCGTGATCCTCGCCGAGACGGTCTTCCAGCTGCCGCTGTCGATGATCCTCATCAGCGGCTTCATCAGGAACGTCCCCGTCTCGCTCGAAGAGGCCGCCTGGGTGGACGGCTGCTCGCGGCTGCGCGGCTTCCTCGCGATCGTGCTGCCCCTGCTGCGCCCGGGGCTGATCGCGGTCGGCTCGTTCGCCTTCGTCCACAGCTGGAACCACTTCCTGTTCGCGCTGATGTTCCTCAACGCGCAGGACAAGCAGACGATCCCGGTCGGCCTCAACACCCTCATCGGCTCCGACAGCGTCGACCTGGGGGCCCTGGCCGCGGGCGGTGTGGTGGCGGCGGTGCCGGTGGTCATCGTGTTCGCGTTCATCCAGAAGTGGCTGATCACCGGCTTCAGCGCGGGGGCGGTGAAGGGGTGAACGCGCCTCCTGTGCCCGTGGTGCTGGCCGGGGCGCGCGGCCACGGCCGCTGGCACCTGGCCAACATCCGCCGCCTCGTCGCCGAGGGCGTGGTCCGGCTGGCCGGGGTCTGCGAACTCGCCCCGCTCGGCGACGAGGAGCTGGCCGGTCTCGGCGAGCCCGAGCAGTCGGACGACCTGCCCGCGCTGCTGGCCCGCACCGGCGCCGAGATCGCCGTGGTCTGCACGCCGATCCACACCCACGCCGACCTCGGCCTGGCCGCGGCACGCCTGGGCGTCCACCTGCTGCTGGAGAAGCCGCCGACGCCCTCGGCCGCCGCGTTCCGCTGCCTGGCCGAGGCCGTCGGTGAGGCCGGGACCGCCTGCCAGATCGGGTTCCAGTCGCTCGGCTCGCACGCGATCGACGCC
Source organism: Streptomyces sp. SBT349 (assembly GCF_001083795.1). Classification (GTDB taxonomy): domain Bacteria; phylum Actinomycetota; class Actinomycetes; order Streptomycetales; family Streptomycetaceae; genus Streptomyces. Next base: position 19,096 of record NZ_LAVK01000019.1, on the reverse strand, counting down.
ATCAGGGAGCAGATCGCGGCCGGCGCCATCGGCGCCGTGCGCGGCATCGGCGCCGCCGGCGCGTGGGTGCGCGACGAGGCGTACTGGCGGCGCGCGCCCTGGGGCGGGCACCGCAGCCTCGACGGCCGCGACGTCGTCGACGGCGTGCTCACCAACCCCCTCGCGCACGCCGTCGCCACCGCGCTGCGCATCGAGGGCTCCGACCGCGCCGGGCAGATCGCGTCGGTCGAACTGGAGCTGTACCGGGCCAACGACATCGCCGCCGACGACACCTCCTGCGCCCGCATCCGCACCACGGGTGGCGGCCTGATCGGCGCCGCCGTGACGCTGTGCGCCGAGGCGCCAGGCGAGCCCTATGTGGTGGTGCACGGCGACGGCGGCCGGATCACCCTCTGGTACAAGGAGGACCGCGCCGTGCTCGAACGCCCGGGGAAGGAGCCGGTGACCTCGCGCCACGGGCGGACCGACCTGCTGGCCAACCTCGTCGCCCACCTGCGCGAGGGCGCCGAGCTGCTGGTGCCGCTGGAGCGCACGGGCGCGTTCACGCGGCTGGTGGAGGCGGTCCGCACCGCGGCGGAACCGGCCGAACTGCCGCCGGGCGCCTGGGTCACCGAGCCGGGACAGGGCGGCCCGCGCCGCGTCATCCCCGGCATCGACCGGCTCACCGACGAGGGCGCGCGGCGCCTCGCGCTCTACTCCGAACTCGGCGCGGACTGGGCGCGTTACCCCGCGCGTGCGCCGGGGAGCGAGGGCTGACCCGCGCACTCCGTTCCCTGCTCGTCCTTTCCCCGTTCATCCTCTTCCTCAGGGAGCCGCACGATGAGACAGCACCTTCCTCGCAGTACCTCCGCGCTCGTCACCGTTCTCGCCCTCGCCGCGACCGCCACCGCCTGCGGTGACGACGGCTCGGCGTCGGGCGGCGAGGGCGACGGCACCGGCACGATCACCTTCTGGGACAACAACGGCGGGCCGCGCACCGAGATCTGGGAGCGGATCATCGAGGACTTCGAGGCCGAGTACCCGGACATCGACGTGGAGTACGTCGGCGTGCCGATCGCCGAGGTGCAGTCCAAGTACGACGCCGCGATCCAGGGCGGTGACGGCCTGCCCGACGTCGGCGGCGTCTCCACGGCCTACCTGGCCAACCTCGTCGCCCAGGAGGCCCTCGACCCCCTCGGCGACCGCCTCGCCGAGAGCGGCCTGGAGGAGCAGCTGATGCCCGCCATGCTGGAGGGCGTCCGCGCCACCGTCGGCGAGAACGACGAGGTGTACCAGGTGCCCACCTCCGCCAACCAGGGCGTGCTCTGGTACCGCACCGACCTGTTCGACGAGGCCGGGCTCCAGCCGCCCGAGACCTGGGACGCCTTCTTCACCGCCGCTGAGGAGCTGACCGCCCGGGGCGACAACCGCTTCGGCTTCACGCTGCGCGGCGGCGAGGGCTCCATCCACCACGTGCTGGAGATGATGTACGCGCAGTCCGGCATCGACTCGTTCTGGAACGGCGAGACCACCACCGTCAACGACCCGGCCAACGTCGAGGCGTTGGAGCGCTACGCCGCGCTGTACAACACGGCCACCCCCGAGGCCGACCTGAACAACGACTTCACCAACATGGTCGCCACCTTCACCGGCGGCGACGTCGGCATGCTCCAGCACAACCTGGGCTCCTACGCCGACCACGTCGCCGCGTTCGGCGAGGACGCGGTGGCCGGACTGCCGATGCCCGCGGGCGAGGAGGGCGGGCCGCGCACGTTCATCTCCAACCCGGTCGACGGGCTCGGCCTGTTCCGCTCCAGCGACAACAAGGACGCGGCCTGGACGTTCATCGAGTTCGCCGCCTCGCACGAGATGAACAGCCTCTGGAACGAGTCGGCCGGTCAGATACCCGCCAACACCGCGGCCGTCGAGGACCCGTGGATCGCCGAGGCGCCGCCCACCCTGGCCGCCGTCGAGGCGCTGAGCGACGAGAACACCACCGTCGTCCAGCTCCCCTACTACCTGCCCGACTGGAACAACATCACCAAGGCCGACACCGAGCCCAACTTCCAGCGCCTGCTGCTCGGCGAGATGTCCGCCCAGGAGTTCGCCGACGACCTGGCCGAGCGGCTCAACGAGGCCCAGGCCGAGTGGCAGGAGCAGCGCCGGTGAGGCGCGCCGCCGGGAGACGGGCGGCGGTCGCCGGCTGCGCGGCCCTCGCCCTGGGCGTGAGTCTCGCCCTCCCCTCCGCGGGTGCCGCCACGGGTGCCGCCACGGGCACCGCCACGCCCGGCGGCCACGGCGATCCGGCCAGGGCCGTGCTCCCCGAGGGCGACGGCTGGGGCGCGGCCTCGGGCGGCGTCACCGGCGGCTCGGCCGCCGACCGGGACCACGTCTTCACGGTCAGCGACCGCGCGGGGCTGGCCGCCGCCCTGGCGGCCGACCCGGGCGAGCCGCGGATCATCAGGGTGCGCGGCACCGTCGACGCCAACACCGCACCCGACGGCACCCCGTTGACCTGCGAGGACTACGCGACCGACGGCTACACCCGCGACGGCTACCTGGCCGCCTACGACCCCGCGGTCTGGGGCGAGGAGACCGAGCCCTCGGGCCCGCTGGAGGACGCGCGCCTGGCCTCCGCCGCGCGCCAGGCGGAACGGGTCAGGCTGGCCGTCGGCTCGAACACCACGCTCATCGGCGTGGGCGACGACGCCCGCCTGCTGGGCGCCACCCTCGACGTGCGGGCCGCCGAGAACGTCATCGTCCGCAACCTCACCTTCGAGGACACCTTCGACTGCTTCCCGCAGTGGGACCCCACCGACGGCGACCTCGGCAACTGGAACTCCGAGTACGACAGCCTGGTGCTCCACGGCTCGCGGCGCGTGTGGGTGGACCACAACACGTTCACCGACGGGCGCCGCCCGGACGCCGGGGCGCCCGAGCACTTCGGCCGCCTCTTCCAGCAGCACGACGGCCAGTTGGACATCGTGCGCGGCACGGACCTCGTCACCGTCAGCTGGAACGAGTTCACCGAGCACGACAAGACGATCCTCCTCGGCAACAGCGACGGCGCGAGCGCGGAGGACCGCGGCAGGCTGCGGACCACGTTCCACCACAACCTGTTCCACAACGTCAACGAGCGTGCGCCGCGCGTCCGTTACGGCCAGGTCGACGTCTACAACAACCACTTCGCGCAGGACGCGGGCGCCCGTTACGGCTACAGCTGGGGCATCGGCGTCGAATCGGCGCTGGTGGCCGAGCACAACGCGTTCACCCTGCCCCGCGGTCCCGAGGGCACGCCGCCCGACCGGGTGCTGCACCGCTGGACCGCCGGGACCTCGGTGACCGAGAACGGCAACTGGGTCAACGGCCGCCCCGTCGACCTGCTCGGCGCCTACCTGGCGGCCAACCCGGACGCCCCGCTCGGCGACGACGCGGGCTGGACCCCGCGGCTGCGCCCGCGCGTGGACCACCCGGTGGCGGTGCCCCGGCTGGTGGACGCCTGGGCGGGCGCCGGGGAGCTGCGCCGGTGACGTGACGCCCCACCCGCCCACCAGCCGCCTCAGTGCGGCCAGATGGGCGGGTCGGTGGTGAACGCGCCGCCGAGGACCTGGTGTTCGGGCAGGGCGGGGTCGCGCTCGCCCTGCTCGGCGATCAGCTTCCCGGCGAACGCCTCCGAGTCGTCCCGCGGCTCGTAGCCGAGCGCCCGCGCCGTGGAGAGGTCGAACACCCCGCGGGTGTTGGCCGAGGCGCCGAAGACCACGGTGTGGCCGACGTCCGCGGCGGAGAGCGCCGCGTCGAACAGGCGGGCGCCGTCCGCCGGGCTGAGCCACAGCGACAGCATCCGCACCGTCGTGGGCTCGGGGAAACAGGACCCGATCCTGACCGAGACGGTCTCGATGCCGTGCTTGTCCCAGTACAGCTGGGCCAGGTCCTCGCCGAAGCACTTGGACAGGCCGTAGAAGGTGTCGGGCCGGTGCCGCGTCTCCGCGGGGACGCGCGGCTCGTCCCCTTCCGGCCAGGGCGTGTAGCCGACGGCGTGGTTGCTCGACGCGAACACGATCCGCCGCACGCCCTCCGCCCGCGCCGCCTCGTAGAGGTGGTAGGTGCCCTCGATGTTGGCGCGCAGGACCTTCTCGAACGTGGACTCCAGCGAGATGCCCGCGAGGTGGAGAATCGCGTCGGTGCCGCGGACCGCCGCCCGCAGCGCCTCCGGGTCCCCCAGGTCCGCGGTGATCGCGCCGGGCTCGCCCTCGACGGGCACCATGTCCAGCGACCGCACCGCGTACCCGTGCGCGGGCAGCAGCGCGCGCATCAGCGTGCCCACGCCGCCCGCCGCGCCGGTGAGCAGCACGGTCCGTCGTCCAGCGGGCTGATCGGGCTGACCTGCGGCCATCGGGGGCTCCATCCGTCAACGCGGCAACTTGACCGCCTCTTCTGCGCTGAACTAGCGTATCCGTTCAGCTATATGGACGACAATCATACTCGTGTACGGTCGAGAGAGGGACGCATGACCCACGCCGCACTCGCCGGGCGCCTGGACGGCCTGCTGTTCTTTCCCGTGACCGCCTGCGGGCCCGGCGGCGCGGTGGATCTCGACGCCTACCGCGCCCACGTCAGGGCGGGCGTGGACGCTGGCGCGGGCGCCGTCTTCGCCTGCTGCGGCACCGGGGAGTTCCACGCCCTGACGCCCGCCGAGTTCCGCGCCTGCGTCACGGTCGCCGTCGAGGAGGCGGCCGGGGCCGTTCCCGTCGTCGCCGCCACCGGATACGGCACCGCGCTCGCCGTCGAGTACGCCTGCCTCGCCGAACAGGCGGGCGCCGACGGCCTGCTGGCCATGCCGCCCTACCTGGTCAACGCGGGCCAGCGCGGCCTGCTGCGCCACTACACCGAGCTGGCCGCCGCCACGCGCCTGGAGGTGATCGTCTACCAGCGCGACAACGCCGTCCTCACCCCCGAGACCGCCGTCCAGCTGGCCAGGACCCCCGGCATCGCCGGACTCAAGGACGGCCTGGGCGACCTCGCCCTCCTCCAGCGCATCATCTCCGCCGTCCGCGCCGAGGTGACGGACCGGCCGGGGGAGCCGTTCTCCTACTTCAACGGCATGCCCACCGCCGAGCTCAGCGCCCCCGCCTACCGGGGCCTGGGCGTGCGCCTCTACTCCTCGGCCGTCTTCTGCTTCGCCCCCGAGATCGCCCTCGCCTTCCACGCGGCCCTGGGCGGCGGCGACGAGGCCACGGTCCGCCGCCTCCTCGACGGCTTCTACCGCCCCCTGGTCGAACTCCGGGACCGCGGCGCCGGATACGCCGTCTCCCTCGTCAAGGCGGGCGTGCGGCTGCGGGGCCTGGACGTGGGCCCCGTGCGCTCCCCGCTCGCCGAGCCGGAGCCCGAGCACATCGCCGAGCTCTCCGCCCTGATCGACCGCGGCCTGAAACTGGTGAACGCCTGATGCGTGCCGGCACCTTCCTCTACCCCTGGGACCTCGTCGGCGACCCGGCCGCCGCCGACCGCGTCGCCGCGCTCGGCGTCCGGCAGGCCACCCTCGCCTCCGCGTACCACTCCACCCGCGCCCTCACCCCGCGCCATCCCGCCCACCGCATCGTCACCGCCCGGCACGCGGCGGTCTACTACCCGCCGGACCGGGCCCGTTGGGAGGGGCGGGCGCTGCGCCCGTTCCCGCAGGACTGGGTCGCGGGCGAGGACCCCTACGGCGAGGCGGCCACCGCCCTGGCCGCGGCGGGGATCGAGGTCCACTCCTGGGTGATCCTCGCCCACAGCTCCCGCCTCGGCGACGAGCACCCGGAGTCCGCCGTCACCAACGCGTACGGCGACCGCTACCCCTGGGCCCCCTGCGTCGCCCGCCCCGAGGTCCGCTCCTACGCCCTCGCGCTCGCCGCCGAGGCGGCGGTGCGGCCCGGCGCCGCCGGGACCGAGCTGGAGTCCTGCGGCTGGTACGGACTCGACCACCTGCACGCGCACGACAAGATCGGCGGCGCCCCGCTCGGCGGCGTCGGCGCCTACCTGGCCTCACTGTGCTTCTGCGAGGTCTGCCGGGCCGGTTACGCCGCGCACGGCGCCGACCCCGACGAGCTGCGCGCCATGGTCGAGCGGGCGCTGCGGCCCTTCTGGGAGGGGCGCCCACCGTCGGCCGTGGCCGGGCGCGAGGCCGAGTGGCGGGCGATCGCGGCGCTGCTCGGGGAGGAACGGGCCGCCTCCGTCGCCGCCTGGCGCGACGCGGTGGCCGACGCGTTCCAGCGCGAGGCGGTCGCCGCGGTGCGCGCCGCCGCGCCCCCCGGGTTCCGCGTGCTGCTCCACGCCGACCCGGCCCCGCACCGCTGCGGCGCCAACGTGGGCGTCCGCCCGGCCGGCGTCCTGGCCCACGCGGACGGCGTCGTCGTGCCCTGCGCGGGCGGCGCGGAGGCCCGCGCCGCGGCGCTCGGCCCGTTCACCGCGCAGGCCGCAGGCACCGGGGCGCCGGTGATCGCCGCCAACTTCCCCGTGGTCTCCGGCATGGGCGGCAGCCCCGGCACCCTGGCCGCCGACGCCGCGCACGCCGCCTCCCTCGGCGCCACCGAACTGCGGCTCTACCACGCCGGACTCGCCACCGACGCCGACCTCGCGACGGTCACGGCGGCCCTCGCCGAACTGGACGCTACCCCGGGGTGACGAAGCCGTTCTCGTAGGCGGCGATCACGGCCTGGGTGCGGTCGCGGGCGCCGAGGGCGGACAGGACCGCGGCGACATGGGACTTGACCGTCTGGTTGCCCACGCCGAGGCGCGCGGCGATCTCCGCGTTGTTCAGCCCCTCGGCCATCAGCCGCAGCACCTCCGCCTCGCGGGGCGTGAGCCGCGCGCGCAGCGCTCCCGAGCGCCGCTCCCGCGCGTGGGCGGCGGCCAGGGCGCGGACCGCTTCGGGGAACAGCAGCGAGTCGCCGCGCGCCACCAGCCGCACCGCGCCCACCAGTTCCCCGGCCGCCGCCCGCTTCAGCAGGAAGCCGGCGGCGCCCGCCCGCAGGGCGTCGTAGACGTACGAGTCGTTCTCGAAGGTCGTCACCACGATGACCTTGGGCGGCTCCTCCAGGGTGGCCAGCAGCCGTTCGGTGGCGCGGATGCCGTCCACGTCCGGCATCCGCACATCCATGAGCACCACGTCCGGCCGTTCCCGCCACGCCACGGACACCGCCTCGGCCCCGGTCGCGGCCTCCCCGACGACCTCCATGTCCGGCTCGGCCCCCAGGATGACCCGCAACGCGGTCCGCACCAACCGCTCGTCGTCGACGAGGACGACTCGTACCCGTCCCACGCCAAAGTCCCCGGAACGCTGCGCAGCCATGGGCACCAGGGTAGGCCGGACCGGGGCCGGAAGCTCGTGACCTGGGCGGACGACGGGGGACGGTGCAGACTCCGGCAGGAGGAATCCGGGGGCGGACTTATGCCGACGGATAGTCGGGAAATCCGGAACGTCGATGACGAGTAGCATGAGATGACGCCTCATCATCGCCGGAGTTGATCACATGACTACGTTCGTCGTCGGCTCGCGAGCGAGCAATCTCGCCAAGGTCCAGGTGCGGGAATACCTTGCACCCCTGCGTGAACGGTTTCCTGATATCACCTTCACACACCGGGTCATTCTTGAAGGTGGTGACCGGGACAGGAAGTCTCCGCTGTCCAATGTGTCTGCCACGAGTGGCGGCAGTGCATTCAGCACGGAGCAGGAGGCCGCGCTTTCCCGAGGCGAGGTGGACGTGGTCATCCACTCGCTCAAGGACTTGCCGACCGAGAACCCCTCTGGATTGATTCTGCTACCTCCGCCCGGGCGGGAGGATGTGAGGGACGCGCTGTGCGGGTCAACCTTGGCCGAACTCCCGGAGCGTGCGCGGATCGGCACCGGTGCGCCCCGACGCATTGCGCAACTCAAGGCCATCCGCCCAGATGTCGAGGTGGTCCCCATCCGGGGAAATGTTCCCCCTCGATTGCAGAAGATCAAGACCATGCGGCTCAACGGTGTCGTCCTCGCGGTTGCGGGTCTGCGCCGCCTTGGTCTCGATGACGCAATTGGCGAGATTCTGCCGTTGAATCTGTTCCCACCGTCACCTGGTCAGGGCGCGCTCGGTATTCAGGTGCGAGAGGACAACGACGCGATTCGAGAAGTGCTGTCGGCGGTGGGAAACGCGACCACTGACATTGAAGTCCGAGCGGAGCGCGCTCTCCTCGCAGAATTGCATGGAGGTTGCAGCGTTCCCGTTGGCGCTTACGCTTCGGCTCAGCCAGACGGAACCCTGCGCCTGCACGCCCAGGTGACGTCCCTTGACGGCGCCAAGCGAGTCACCGGGGTCCTGTCGGGTCCGTCTGGCGAGCCGGAGGAACTCGGGGCCACTCTGGCGGAACAGCTGTTGAGCCAGGGAGCCGGAGCAATCCTCGATGAGATCAGGCCGGGGCTTCTCCGTTAGCCCCTGTCCTGCAACGCACGGGCTATTTCGAGCGCCGCGTAGGTGATGCTTGCGTCGGCCCCAGCCCGCTTGAGCATGGTGAACAGCCCGGCGAGAGTTCCTGTCTCCCTTTTTCCCGTCTCGGTGTCTGTACGAGACAGCATGGTGTATTCGCCGGACACGGAGAACGGCAAGACGGGAACAAGCGTGCGCGACTTCAAAGCGACCAACACGTCGGCACAGAACAGCGCGGGCTCGAGAAGCAACATGTCCGCGCCGTATTCAACGAGCTCAAGGGCTGCCTCGATGAACTGATTCGGCTTGCTCGCGCTGATCTGGAATTCCCGATCGACACCCATCCTGGGCGTGGCGCCCATCGTCAGCCGGTATCCGTCGTACAGCGACGAATGGAAGATGACGTGAGGCATCACGCTTACGCTGCCATGTCCGTTCTCGTTCAGAGCGATACGTGTACCCCTGGTCGTCGCGAGCATCATGGAGGCCGGACCGACGATGTCCGCTCCAGCGTTCGCATGGGCTACAGCCTGCATAGCCGTGACATTGACTGTGGCGGCGACGTCCGGGCGGCCGTGCCGATCGGTCAGGTAGCACGCTCCCGTCTCGGTGTACGCGCACAGGCACGTCTCTGTCATGATTGCGAGCGTGGATTCCGCGCCCTTTGCCGCACTCACTGCCCGGGCCATCAGGCTGTCCGGGGCAAGTGAGATCTCGCCCGTGGAGTCGCGTACTTCTGACTCCGCGAATAGTTTGACCGAGCGGATACCGAGCGCCGCAGCATCGTGCATGACGGCGGGGATCCGCTCGACAGTCACCGTAGGCATGCGGCAGTCGGTCGGCTCCTCTGTAACGAGGAGAACCATGGAAAGGTCACCCGGTGTGAGCGGCGGAGCTTCCAGGAAGTTCCGAACCGCTGGACGACTCCGGAGCGGGCTTAACGCTCCCAGAGGCACAAGGGGTGGATTCACTCCAGTGGGCATGTGCGCCTCGTCTCTCTCCTCGTGGGGGAGTCGAATTCTTTTCACCCGTAGGCAGGCGGGGGGTTCAGCGGCCGAAGAATCCTTAGCAGTGTGGGCACCATATTCGGCGGTGCCCGATGCAGCAGCCGCAGTATTCCAGCTGTTTGTCATCAGCGTCCGGCTTCACAGGCTGCCTCGGCTTGATCGGCTGCCTCGTGACTCCGGTCATGACACCTGGTCAGTGGCCACGGCCAAGCTGAGCCTTTGCCCTATGTCGCACTGTTGACCGTTGGCGCATGCCGCGCACTCGGACACGTGGAGTCGCTGAGCGGACCGGAGTTGATTCATGTCCGCCGGCCGAGGGCAAGCCAGGCGGCCTTGAGCGCGAGATACGGCAGGCAGGAGGCGATGGTGAGAGCGCGGAGCGCCGAGGGCAGGCGGGTGGTCGAGGCCATGCCTCCACGCTCCGCCCCGCGCGGGCCGAACGCGCCCTGCCCGGTGGTGATCCGCCTCCCCCGCGCGGGGGAGCAGCGGATCCGCCCCGGCCACCCCCGAGGGCGGCGCCACCTCTCCCCGGGCGCCCCGGCCGGTCAGAGGTGGCGGGCCGCCAGGGCGAGGCGGTCGCGGGCGTCGAACAGCGCCTCCTTGATGAGCTGTTCGTGCGCCGGGGTCAGCCGGGCCACCGGAACCGAGCAGCTGATCGCGTCCCTCGCCGGCGTGCGGTAGGGGATGGCGATGCCGAAGCAGCTCAGCCCGAGCGTGTTCTCCTCGCGGTCCATCGCGTAGCCGCGCTCGCGGACCAGCGCCAGCTCCTCGATCAGCCGCTCGCGGTCGGTGATGGTGTGCTCGGTCAGCTGGTCCAGCGTCTCCGGCAGCATCTTCCGCACCCGCTCGTCGCTGTAGGTGGCCAGCAGCGCCTTGCCGAGCGAGGTCGAGTGCGCCGGGAGGCGGCGGCCGACCCGCGTGAACGGCCGCAGGTAGTGCTCGGACTGGCGGGTGGCGAGGTAGACCACGTTGGTGCCGTCCAGCCGGGCCAGGTGGATGGTCTCCGTGGTGTCGTCGGAGAGCCGGTCCAGCGTGGGCCTCGCGGCGGCCACCACCTCGTCGCCGTCGATATAGGAGGTGCCGACCAGCAGCGCCCGCACGCCGATCCCGTACCGGGTGCCGGTGGCGTCCGTCTCGACCCAGTCCAGGTCCACGAGGGTGCGCAGAAGCATGTACAGGCTGGACTTGGGGTACCCGACCGCCGCCTGGACGTCCGCGAGCGAGTGCATGCCCGGCCGTCCGGCGAAGAACTCCAGAAGCTCCACGGTGCGGACCGCGGATTTGACCTGGGAACCGCCCGTCTCACCGGCTGACATCGCCTTGACCCCTTTGTTCGAGCCGCTATAGAGTCCCAGACATTCACATACAGGGACGACGTTCAATATATCGAACATCGAACTCCGGCGAACGCCGCCCCCGTTGAGATCCGCAGGAAGACGATCGGCAGGAGGATCGATCCCGGTGGCAGTACCAGTGTGGAGTGTGGACCCGCGGACCGGAAAGCAGCGGGAAGCGGTGGCCTCCGAGGCGACGGCGCAGGACGTCGACGCGGCGGTGCGCGCCGCCCACGCCGCCCGCGGCGCCCTGGCCGGCCGCGACACCAGGATCGCGCTGCTGCGCGCCGCGGCCGAGGAGTTGGAGGCCGACGGCGAGCGTATCGTGGCCACCGCCGACGCGGAGACCGCGCTCGGCGAGGCCCGGCTCACGGGTGAACTGGCCCGCTCGACCGGCCAGTTGCGCGCCTTCGCGGACGAGGTCGCGGACGGCGGGTACCTGGGCGTCATCATCGACCACGCCGATCCGGCCCTCGCCCCGCCCCGACCCGACCTGCGGCGTTACAAGATCCCGCTGGGCGTCGTCGCCGTCTACGCGGCCTCGAACTTCCCGCTGGCCTTCTCCGTTCCCGGCGGCGACACCGCCAGCGCCCTGGCCGCCGGCTGCCCGGTCGTCGTCAAGGCCCACCCCGACCACCCCGCCACCTCCGAGCTGTGCGGCGCCGCGCTGCGCCGGGCCGCGGCGCGGACCGGGCTGCCCGAGGACGTCGTCACCGTCGTCCACGGCTTCGACGCGGGCGTCGAGCTGGTCACGCACCCGCTGGTGACCGCCGCCGGGTTCACCGGCTCGGTCCGCGGCGGGCGCGCGCTGTTCGACGCCGCCGCGGCCAGGCCCGTTCCCATCCCCTTCTACGGCGAGCTCGGCAGCCTCAACCCGGTGGTGATCACCGAGGCGGCGGCCCAGGAGCGCGGCGAGGAGATCGGCACCGGCCTCGCCGGGTCCATGACCCTGGGCAGCGGCCAGTTCTGCACCAAGCCCGGCCTCGTCCTCGCCCCGGCGGGGCAGGCGGGCGACGCGCTGCTCGGCGCCCTGGCGGGCGAGGTCGCCGAGGCCGTCCCCGGCGTGCTGCTCGACTCCCGGATGCGGCAGGCGTTCCTCGCGGGGGTGGGCGAACGCGCCGACCTCGACGGCGTGCGCGCCCCGGTCGCGGCGGGCGGCGGCGCGGAGGGCGACACGGTCGCGGCCGGGTTCCTCACCGTGGACGCCGACCGGCTGACCACCGAGGGGCCGCACGACCTGCTGCTGGAGGAGTGCTTCGGCCCCCTCACCGTCGTGGTCCGCTACGCCGACGCCGACCAGGCCGCCGCCGTGCTCTCCCGCCTCCCGGGGAACCTGACGGCCACCGTCCACCTCGCCGAGGCCGAGGCGAACGGGGAGGGCGAGGGCGCCCGGCTGCTGGCCGAGCTCACCCCGCTCGCCGGACGCGTCCTCGTCAACGGCTGGCCCACCGGCGTCGCCGTCACCCACGCACAGCACCACGGCGGCCCCTACCCGGCGACCACCTCCACCTCCACCTCGGTCGGCGTCACCGCCATCGACCGGTGGCTGCGCCCGGTCACCTACCAGAACGCGCCGGACGCGCTCCTGCCGCCGGAGCTGCGCGAGGACAACCCCCTCGGGCTGCCCCGCCGGGTGAACGGTCGACGCGAGGGCTGACGTTCCGTGTCCGCCACCAAGTGAACTGTTACGGTGAATCGTCCGTATGTACGGAGGTGGCCGTCTGTTCACCTTGGTGGCTACTCGGCGCCACTGACGCTCCATAGCCTCACGGGAACTCCACTGCCGTCACACCCGCAAGTGAGGACCCGCGATGTCTGCTCAACGCCCGGTTTTCCCCGAGTTCGATCCGGACGAGGTCAGCTCCAACCCGTCCGGCAACCGGTCGTTCGGTGAGGTCGTCCAGCACCGGATGTCCCGCCGCACCGCCCTCCTGGGCGGCACCGCGGCGGCGGCGGGCTTCCTCGCCGCCGTGGCGGGCGGCGGCGCCGCCGCCGCCAGGACGCCCGTGAGCGGGGACCCGGACGGCGGCTGGCAGGGGGGCGTGCGCCCGACCCGGCTGCTGGGCTTCTCCGCCGTTCCGACCAGCACCGACGACACGTTCACCGTGCCCGACGGCTACCAGATCCAGGTCCTCATCCCCTGGGGCACCCCGATCAGGCCCGGCGGCCCGCGCTGGCGCAAGGACGGCTCCAACAGCGCCGCGGAGCAGGCCGAGCAGATCGGCATGAACCACGACGGCATGCACTTCTTCCCGCTGGGCGACGGCCGCGAGAGCAGCCGCCGCGGCCTGCTGGTCCTCAACCACGAGTATGTCGACCAGTCGATGCTCTTCCCCGACGGCGCCGAGGAGATGACCGCCGACAAGGTGGCGAAGGCGCTGGCCGCGCACGGCGTCAGCGTGGTCGAGATCGAGAGGCGGGGCAACGGCGAGTGGCGGGTCGTGGACTCCCGCCGCGCCCGCCGGGTCACCGGCAGCACGCCCGTCGAGTTCTCCGGGCCCGTCTCCCTGGACCACCCCGCCCTCCGGTCGAACAACGAGGCGCTGGGCACGCTCAACAACTGCTCCAGCGGCGCCACCCCGTGGGGCACCTACCTCACCTGCGAGGAGAACTGGAACAACTACTTCGGCACCGAGGACGAGTCCTGGGAGCCGACCCCCTCGCAGGATCGTTACGGCGTCTCGGCCGCCGGCGGCGGCTACCGCTGGCACGAGGCCGACCCGCGCTTCGACCTGGCGGCCAACCCCAACGAGATCAACCGCTTCGGCTGGATCGTCGAGATCGACCCCCGCGAGCCGGGCGCCAAGCCGGTCAAGCGCACCGCGCTCGGCCGCTTCAAGCACGAGGGCTGCACCGTCACCGAGTCCCGCGGGCGCGTGGTCGCCTACTCCGGTGACGACCAGGACGGCGACTACATCTACAAGTTCGTCGGCGAGGGCAGCTGGCACGCGCACCGCGCGCGGGGCCGCAGCCCCCTGGACCACGGCACGCTCTACGTGGCGCGCTTCGAGGACGACGGCACCGGCTCCTGGCTGCCGCTGACCCACGGCACCGGCGCCCTGACGGTGGCGAACGGCTGGGCGGACCAGGCGGACGTGCTGCTGCGCACCCGCGAGGCCGCCGACGCGGTCGGCGCCACCACGATGGACCGGCCCGAGTGGATCGCGATCAACCCCAAGAACAACGACGTGTACTGCACGCTGACCAACGGCAGCGGCTGGGACTCCGCGGTCAGCCCGCGCAAGCCCAACCCCTACGGCCACATCGTCCGCTGGACCGAGGCGGACGGCGACAACGCGGCCCTGACCTTCGCGTGGGACATCTTCCTGCTCGCGGGCGACCAGGCGTACGACGACCAGGTCGACCTGGGCGAGAACATCTTCGGCTCCCCCGACGGCCTGGGCTTCGACTCCGACGGCCGCCTGTGGATCCAGACCGACGTCTCCAACTCCGTGCAGAACTCGGCGGAGGCGGGCTACGACAACATCGGCAACAACCAGATGCTGGCCGCCGACCCGCGCACCGGCGAGGTCCGCCGCTTCCTGACCGGACCCCGCGGCGCCGAGATCAGCGGCGTCACCTTCACCCCGGACCAGAAGGCGATGTTCGTCAACGTCCAGCACCCCGGCGAGACCACCAAGGCGTGGGGCACCCCCACCCCCGAGGACCCGCGCGTGGTCAGCAACTGGCCCGACTTCGACCCCACCGGGCGCCCGCGCTCGGCCACGGTCGTCGTCCGCCGCACCGACGGCGGCGTGATCGGCGCGTCCTGATCACCGCCTGACGCCCCCCGCGGGCCCGGCCGGGGCCGCCCCGGCCGGGCCCGCGCCGCCGTCCCCGGCGGCGCCCCCGAGCCGCGCCCCTCAGCCGCGCCAGTCCAGGCACACCACCATCGCGTCGTCCTCGGGCCCGGGGCCGCCGCGGTACCCGGCCAGCTCCGAGAGCACCGCCCGCGGCACCTGCGCGGGGGGCAGCAGCCGCGTGTGGGCCGCGGCCCTGGCCAGCGCCTTCTCCCCGTACAGCTCGCCGCCGGGCGAGGCCACGTCGTACACCCCGTCGCTGACGAAGAACAGCCGGTCGCCCGGCTCCACCCGGAACTCCTGCGCCGTGTACACCGTGTCCTCGAACATGCCGAGCGGAAGCTGCGCCTCGAACTCCTGCGGATCGGCCGTGCCCCGCCGCAGCCGCCACATCCGCGGCGACCCCGCGTCGATCACCGTCGCCAGGCCGGTGGCCAGCTCGAAGCGCAGCAGCAACGCCGCGACATGGGCCCCGCCCCGGTGCTGCCCGTAGAGCGCCTGGTCGGCCAGCGACGCCTGTTCGGCCAGGCCGAGGCCCGAGCGGCGGGCGTTGCGCAGCGCGTTGATCGCGAGGCTGCTGAGCAACGCCGCCTGTATGCCCTCGCCCATCCCGTTGATCACCGCAAGCGTCAGGTGCGTCGGCGAGGTGGACCAGTCGAAGCTGTCGCCGTGGATCGCGTAGGCTGGCTCCAGCTGCCCGCCGAGCTCGAACTCGGGGCGCGAGCAGGAGCGTCCCGGCAGCAGCTCCCACTGCATCTCGGCGGCGAGCGTGAGCCGCTCCGCCCGGCGGGCCTGGACATAGAGGTCGGTGTCGCGCTCGGCGACCATGATCTCGTGCCCGAGGAGCGCGGCGATCTCCTCCAGTTCGGACAGGACCTCCGCCGAGCAGCGGTTCCTCGGCATACGCAGCGAGAGCACGCCCACCCCCTCGCCCCGCACGCTCACCGGAAGGTGCGCGGTGAGCATGGGGGAGTCGTCCGCGGGCTCCACATAGGTCCGCTGGGAGCCGAACGCGCGCCCCGGAGGCCCCATGTGCGCGGGGACCACGCCGGGCCCGGAGCCGGGGGCGACCGGGCGCAGCGCGGTCATCGCGTAGTCCGCGACCCGCAGTTCGGCGTCGCTGACGGCGTAGTGCCGCCGCAGGACCGCCCGGAGGCCGCCGAGCAGGTCGTGGGGGGCCGCGGTACGCAGGGCGCGGTAAGCGGCCACGAGTCTGTCCACCGTGTGGATCTGCTTTCTCTCAAGGAGCGGCCGGTCCCGGCGACCACCTGGGAATGGTCGCGGAAACGGACATCAAGGATGACAAGCCCGAGCGTGAGTGCGACAGTGAGATGCGTGACTCCGCCCGCCCCGCGCCGCCGTTCTGCGGATGCCGCTCGGGCGGCCTCCGACGTCATAGAGCTGCTGGAGGTGTTGTGGGAGAGGGGCCGCGACGCCGCCTCCCCGGTACCCGTCTCCTCGTCCCAACTCCGCGTCCTGTACATCCTGGAGCGCGACGAGGGCATCAACCTGCGCGGCCTCGGCGACCTCCTCGGCGCCGCGCCCTCCTCCGTGAGCCGGCTGTGCGACCGGCTCCAGGCCGTCGGCTTCGTCGAGCGGGCCACCAGCCAGACCAGCCGCAGGGAGCTGGAGTTGCGCCTCACCGCCGGCGGGCGCCGTTTCCTGGCCGAGCTGCGGGAAAGGCGCGAGGAGGCCCTGACCGCCGCCATCGCCACCATGACTCCGGCCGCCCGCAGCGCCCTTGTGGAGGGTCTGGCCGGATTCCGGACGGCGGTGGGAAACAGCGAGCGGCTCGGCGATGATCGTTCGGACGGACGGTCGGCCCGCTCGGCATAGCCTCCGGCCGTATGTCATGCGGGTTCCTTCCTGCTTCGGACGGATGAACGCTAACATTTGCCGGACAGCAACAATGAGGCTCGCGGTAACCGCTGCGGCGGCAGAGGACGTTGGTGCGCCCGCGTGCGGTCAGCGACGAGAGGGTTTGATGTGAGTGCCATCGAGTCGGCGGTGAGGGACCGGTTGATCGGGACCCTCCGTGACCATACGGAGGAGATCGGTGAGAACTGGGTGCGCCTCCAGATAGACCAAGAGGTCCTGGTCACCGGCATCAACGAGGGCGAACTGCGCGGCGAGGCGGCCCAGTTGGTGTCGGCCCTGCTCAGCGGCCTGGAGAGCTCGCTGCCCGCGGGCCGGGTCGCCACCGCGCACGCCGAGCTGCGCACCACCATCACCGAGCTCTCCCTGCGCCGCGCCCGCGCCGGGGCGACCCCGACGGCGACCTCGCTCGCGGTGCTCTCGCTCAAGGAGGTGCTGCTGGAGATCCTCCAGCGCTCCACGCAGAACGCGAGGGAGCTCTTCGAGTCGGCCGTGGTGATCAACCGGCTGCTCGACGCGGCGGGCGTGCTGTCGTTCGACACCTATGTCGCCAGCCGCGAGGAGATCATCAGCAGGCAGAGCAGGCAGCTGATGGAGCTCTCCACGCCCGTGGTGCGCCTGTGGCGCCACGTGCTGGCGGTCCCGCTGATCGGCACCCTGGACACGGCCAGGACCCAGGTGGTGCTGGAGTCGCTGCTCCAGGCCATCCAGTCCGACGAGGCCAGGGTCGCCATCATCGACATCACCGGCGTCGCCACCGTGGACACCGCGGTCGCCCAGCACCTGATGCAGACCGTGGCCGCGGTCCGCCTCATGGGCGCCGACTGCGTCATCTCCGGCATCAGGCCGCCCATCGCCCAGACCATCGCCCAGCTCGGCCTGGACCTGTCCACCATCCTCACGCGCGCCACCCTCGCCGACGCCCTCGCCGAGGCCATCAAGATCACCGACCAGCGCATGCCCCACGCGCCCGGCGCGCCCGGCCTGTCCGAGCTGGCCGGCCGGTGAGCGGGAGGCAGTCGGCCGGTGTGCCGATCCTGCGGCTCGGCGACGTCCTCGTCACCGGCCTCCTCGACGAGCTCGACGACCAGTCCGCCATGGCCTTCCTCGACGAACTCACGGAGCGGATCGCGGGCGAGGCGGCGAACGGCGTCCTCATCGACATCTCGCGCCTGGAGATCATCGACTCCTTCGTGGCGCGTACTTTGAGTGAACTCACCACCACCGCCCGCCTGTTGGGTGCCCGGGTGATCGTGGCCGGCATGCGCCCGACGGTGGCCATCACCCTCGTGGAGCTGGGTTTGAAACTCCACGGTGTGGAAACGGCCTTGAACGCGGAGCAGGGCATGGTGGCCCTGGGCTGGTACCGCACTACGCCGTCACGGGAGGCTGCTCGTCGTGATGACGCCCGATGAACCGGCCCTGGGAGCCTCGATCGGGGTCCCCGCCGGCGGTCTGGCCACCGGTGGGGAGGATGACCGCGCGGAGTACCCGGTGCGCAGCGAGGAGGACCTCCTGGAGGCACGGCACGCCGTCCGCGCCGCCTGCCTGGCGATCGGTTTCGGCCTCGTCGACCAGACACGCGTCGTCACCGCCGCGAGCGAGCTCGTGCGGAACGCGTACATCCACGGCGGGGGAGGCACGTTGACCATCGCGCGGCTCGACCGCCCCGGCGGCGGGGGCGTGCGGCTCACCGTCGCCGACGCCGGGCCCGGCATCCCCAACGTCGAGGCCGCGCTCGCCGACGGCTACAGCACCGGCGCGGGACTGGGCCACGGACTCGGCGGCGCGCGGCGGCTGATGCACGAGTTCTGGATCGACACCCGGCCGGGCGGTGGCACCACCGTGTGCGTCACCCGCTGGATCGCCGGGTAGCGGCCGTGCCCGAGCCCGGCCGGCCCCCGGTCACCCGGCAGATCCGCATCGACCACCACAGCGCCGTCCACCTGGCGCTGGCGGCGGCCCGCTCCCTCGCCCGGCGCTGGGGGCTGACCGGCGCGCTGCCGGAGAAGGCCGCGGTCGTCGCCAGCGAGCTGGCGACCAACCTCGACAAGCACGCCAGGGACGGCGTCCTGTACATCCAGCCCCTTCCGCTGGGGCCCGGCGTGGAGATCGTCGCCGCCGACCGGGGACCCGGCATCGGCAGCCTCGCCGACGCCATGGCCGACGGGTACACCACCAGCGGCACCCTCGGCACCGGGCTGGGCGCCGTGCGCAGGATCGCCTCCGACGTCCAGATCCGCTCGGGCCCCGAGGGCACCATGGTCCGCGCCCGGGTGGTCACCGCGGGCGACGCGGAGGACGCCAGGGAACGCGTGGGCGCCGTGTGCGTCGCCGCCGAGGGCGAGGAGGCGTGCGGCGACGCCTGGGCCGTCGCCGACACCCCGGCGGGCCGCACCCTGCTGCTGGTGGACGCCCTCGGCCACGGCCCCGCCGCCGCCGAGGCCGCCGCCGCGGCGCTGGTCCCGTTCCACCTCGATCCCGGCCGCCCGCTGCCCGACCTGCTGACCGCGCAGCACGCGGCGCTGCGCCGCACCCGGGGCGCCGCGATCGCCCTGCTCCGACTCGTGGGCCGCCAGGTGGAGCTCAGTGCCACCGGCAATGTGCGGCTGGTGCTGGTCGGGCCCGACCAGCACCAGCCGCACATTGCCGGTGGCACT
>NZ_LAVK01000199.1 GCF_001083795.1 Streptomyces sp. SBT349 | reverse complement strand
GCCACCAGACTCACCCCGCCCCCACCCCCCGGCAAGTACCCACAAATAAGTGGGTACTCCGGTCACGGCGGTGGGTGAGCCTGAGCACGATAGTTGTCGTTAACGTCCCACCTCGACCTGGTCCTTCTCGAAGCGCTGAGCACGATATCTGTCGCCGAATTCGCATCGTTGTTGACGTGTTCCGTCCTCTTTGCAGGCAAGTTGTCGCCAACTTCGAAGATCACCCCTCCGGCGGGATGCGTACGGCTTACCTGGGACTATGAGCGATATCCGGGGCTTCTTGTGGTCCCACAGCTGTACGTGGACAGATCTGCTGGTCCCTGTCTCACTGGACGCGGGGCGGGACGACCTGGACCTGTCCGATGGCTGGATGGATCGGTGGACCGCGACGTGGAAGTACGCCGGGGACGAGATTGCCGGGCCGGTCCGGCACCTGGGGCAGGTGCCGGTGGCGAGCCGTGGGCCGATGCGGGGGTTCACCTGGCGGCGGGAGCAGCGGCACCGGCCCGGTCTGGAGTCCCTGGTGTCGACGGGGCGCCTGCATGGGTTCGAGAGCCTCGAAGAGGATCAGCTGCTGGTAGCTCTGGACTTTGCCGGTGATCTGGTGGAAGTGCTGTCGCAGCCGTTGCGTATCCGGTTCCGCACGGTGAAGAAGTGGCGCAACCACACCCCGGACTTCTTCGCAGTCACGCGGGTGGGGGCCTGGCTGATCGACGTGCGGCCCCGAGACCTGATCGAGCCCGAGGACCTGGAGTCGTTCGCGGCCGCAGAGGAAGTGGCGTTGGTCTGCGGGTGGCACTACGCGGTCGCGGCCGCATGGCGTCCGCATGTGCGGTCCACTCTGGGCGCGTTGTACGGGAAGCGCCGTCCGACACGCGACGTGCTCGGCATTCAGGCCGAACTACTTGCTCATGCCGAAGAGGAAGCCACATTCGGAGAGTTAGCGGCGGCGCAGACGTACTGGCCGGCGGCACGGGCTCAGTTGCTGCACTTGTTGTGGCATCGCAAGCTCGGGATCGACCTTGCTCAACCGTTGACGGACAGTTCGCGGGTGGTGCTGGCGGGAGGCCCCTCATGATGGGGGCGGCGGCACTGGATCTCTCGCCCGGAGCGGGCGTGGTGCTCGACGAAGTGGAGTGGCTGGTCGAACGGCAGGAGCCGCATCTGGGGCAGGTCCACCTGGTGCGCGCGGACGGCGAGCGCCAGCGGGCGAGCTTCCGCTTCCTGGTCAACCACCCGCGTTGTCGGCCGCAGTCGCGTACAGCGGCGGAGGGCGCCAACCGTGGGCGGCAGCCAGCCTCGTGGAGTGATGTGAAGCCGGAGAAGCGGCCCTTGATGGAACAGCGCTTCGCGCATCTGATGGAGGTCAACTGCGGTTTCCGCAGTGGTGATCCGTTCCGTCCCGAGCCGGGAGAGCCGCACCCTGAGTACGACCCGGACCGTACGACGCTGACTGAGCGGCGGGCGGCGAAGGCCGCTGAGTTGTCGGCGCTGAGGCCCGAAGAAGCCAAGCTGCTTCTGGGCGTCGCGCATGTCGGGGTGCGCACGCTGGAGCGCTGGGAGCGCAGGCGCAGGAGGTACGGGATCGTGGGTTGCGCCGATCACCGCTGGATGCGGGCGAGCGGGGGACACCCGAGCGTCAGCGAGGAGGTCCGCGAGGCGATCTTCGCGGTCAGGGCGGAGACGCAGCACCACCGGTCCCGGGTCAGCGCACGCACCCGCGAGATCATGATCCGTCGCTATGTGCGGGAGACATTCGAGAACGAAGACGAGGACGGGGACGAGAGCGAGAAGATCGAGGTTCCCAGCTACCACACGCTGCTGCGGGTGTGGAAGGAGTGGTTCGGACCGGGCGGCGCGCGACAGAAGTACGAACGCTCGGCCGAACTGCCCACCAAGAACGGGCATGTTCTCGTGACCCGCCCCGGCCAGGTCGTCGCGCTGGACACGACGATCCTGCCGGTGATGGTCCGCGAGAACGTTTTCGGTGACCCGGTCACCGTCCACCTCACTTTGGCGCTGGACGTCTACACCCACTCCATCTGCGCGTTCCGGCTCACTCTGGTGTCGGACTCCTCGGTGGACGTCGCGATGGTGCTGCGCGACGTCATGCTGCCGTTGCCCATGCGGGAGGAGTGGGGCGAGGACATGGAGTGGCCCTATCCGGGGATGCCGGCCGCCATGGTCTCCGAGTTCGCCGGGTACGAGGTGGCCGGGCTGCCGTTCTTCACCCCCGAGACCGTCACCTCCGACCACGGTTCCGTCTACCGCAATCACCATCTGGTGGATATCCAAGAGGCGATGGGCTGCCGAATTCTTCCGGCGCGCGTGCTGCGCCCGCAGGACAAGAGCGCGGTGGAGCGCGTCTTCGGCAGCATCCGCTCGCTGGTGTTCGAGAAGCTGGCCGGTTACACGGGGGTTGACGTCTCCGATCGCGGTGCGGACCCGGAGGGCGACGCGGTGCTGACCCTGGCCGAGATGGAACACTTCATCGCGACCTGGGTCGTGAAGGTCTGGCAGAACCGCAGGCTCGGCGAGTTCGCACCCAGCTGGGATCCTGGCGGTGACCACAGCCCCAACACCCTGTTCGCCGCCTCCTTCGCCCAGGAGGGTTTCGATCTGGACATTCCCGCCCCGGAGACGTACTACCGCTTCCTGCCCGAGCACCACGTGAAGCGGATCCACCGGCGGGGCGTGCAGGTCAAGGGGCTCTGGTACGACGCCGCGTTACTGCACCAGCCCGACATGAACTCCGCGCGCGGGGGCCGCTACAAGCAGCACTGGGTCATCCACCGTGAACCCCGCGACCGGCGGGTGGTGTATTTCCAGGATCCCGACACCCATGAATGGCACGAACTGCGCTGGACGGGCCTGCCACCGGAGGGCGAGATGCCAGCCTTCGGTGACGCCCGGGTCGAGGAACTCCTCACCCGCGTAAGGGAAGCGGGCCTCAAGCCGCGCTCTGACAGCGAGCTCGTCCCCAAGCTCCTGGAGATGCTGGGGGCCGTCGATCCGGTCGCGAAGTGGCCGTCCCAGCTGACCAAATCCCAGCGGACGCAGCATGCGCGGGAGATCACCCAGGCGCAGGCGGCAGCCGCGGACCGACCGCAACAGCCGCCGAAGCCGAACAAGCCACCGCGCCTGGCTGCCCTCGGCTCACCGGGTGCGGAGCCGCCGTGGCGGGAACGGGCCCGGGAAGCCACCGAGAGCCTGGACGCGCACCGGCGCCAACGGCGTGAGACGGCCAAGCCAGGGCAGCAGCCGTCGGTACCTGCCCCGCTGGGATCGAGCCGCCGCGGTCGCAACCTCTTCATCATCGCCGACGACGATGACGGATCCGACGAACCGGACCCGAAGCCGACGGAGGAGACGTGAGATGAGCACTCTGCCCCCGGAGCCGCCAAACGCTCCCGTGCCGTTCCTGCGCTTCGGCCCGAGGCCGGACCGGACCCGGTATGAGGGTTGGCAGGAGTTCCGCCGGACACGGGATCTGTTTGTGCCGGTCAGGAAGATCTCCTTGGCCGAGTACGGGCTGATGAGCCCGCGCAAGAAGTCCTTGCATGACCTGCACCGCGCGGCCACGCACGTCAACATGCAGATGCTGGACACCCCGATGAGCGAGGTGGTCACCATGCTGATGCGTTCGCGGATCCAGAACAACGCGATGCGTATCGGTCCGAGCACCCTGGACGGGCTGATGATCAACGGCGGCGGGTACCAGGGCAAGACGGAGACCGCCTGCCGGACCGCCGCCGAGTTCGAGGACACCTGGCGTGACCTGTTCGAGCAGTACCCCGAGTGCTACTTCGATCCAATGCCCGGCACCCGGGACCTGATCGCGCCGGTCGCCTACTGCCAGACCCCGGTGAAGGCCACTCCGATCGGCCTGTGCGAGGCAATTCTCGACTACTACGGCGCCCCCTACGGCAAGAACCTGCGCGGCATGATCCGCAACGCCCGCGAATCGATCAAGGCGCACGCCACCACCGTCCTGATCATCGACGACATCACCCGCCTGAAGATGCACCGGGAGGATGACCAGGACACCCTCGACCTGATCCGCGGCCTGATGGACTTGGACGTCACGCTCGTCCTCATCGGCGTGAACATTCCCCGCTCCGGCCTGCTCAGGGAGGGCTGGCACGACCCCCGTACCAACCAGTGGGTCTACGCACCACTGAAGAAGGGCAAGAGCTACAACCCCGACGCCTCCACCCAGACCGAGCGCCGCTTCGACCTGGTCACACTCGACCCCTTCGACTACAGCAGTGACGCGGGCATCGCGGCTTTCATCGACCACCTCGTCGGCGTCGAGAACCAGATTCGGCTCTTCAACGCCAGCCCCGGCACGCTGTCCCAGGGGCTGATGCCCGAGTACCTCTACCGCCGAACCCACGGCATCGTTGGTCTTCTTCGGCGCTTGATCGAGGACGGGCTGACCAAGGCCATGGAGAGCGGCTTGGAGAATCTGACCATCGACCTCCTTGACGAGATCGCCATCAACCTGGGCAACATCCCCGGCAAGGACGGCGTCCGCGACGCCGAAGCCGGAGAAATCCCCGACGTGGACACTGCCCCGCAGCTGAAGGTGAAAGCACCCCGGAAGACCCCGAAGGCCCGGAAGGGGCGCAACACGGTTCTCGACGACCGCGGCACACCTCCGGCGGTCGAGGCATGACCCTGCGTCCCCTGCCCCGCAGCCTGGACCCACTTGAAGACGAAACCCTTGTTGGCTTCATTCTCCGCCTCGCCCGTCACAACGGCACGACTCCGGACCAAGTCGCAGCCCGTTTGGGGTTGATGGACGGACCGGCTGAGACCCCAGGCGTTGTCTCGCCCTGGCTGCTGGTGGACATGGACAAGCCACGCCTTGCCCGGGCGGCACGCGCAGCGCATTTGACCGTGGCGGAGGCCGACAAGTTACTACTCGCCCCCATGGGACATCGATACGGTCTGGTGAGCAGGAGATACCGGCCGTGGACGAGTCCCCGGCAGCTGGACCGCCCCAATCGATGGATCCTCGTACGGACCTCCCAGTACTGCCCATCCTGCCTCGCTGGCGACGGAAGTCCGCAAGAGGCCCTGAACGGCGTTGCCTGGAGGCGGTCCTGGCGCCTGCCGGTGGTCTTCGCTTGCGTTCGGCACCGGCAGCTCCTCCACCGGGCCTGTCCTGCTTGCCGCACCCCTGCCCAGTTCGCTCGCACCGGCCTGATCGCTCGCCCGGGGATGGAAGAACTCCACACGGCCCAGTGCCGATCGCCATCCGCTCCGGGCTCGGGCGGGGTCCGCCTGTCGGTCTGCGGGGCCGACCTCTCCCGCGTCGGCCCAGCTCGTATCCCGGAGGACGCCGACTCCCTCAATGCGCTGCTGGCCCTCCAGGGACGCCTCGACGAATTGCTGGCCACCAACGGGCCGTCGAGCGCCGGGAGTTGCGGCCGACTCGTGCCGGTCGCCCAGTACTTTGTCGACTTGCGTGTGGTGGCCACGTTGATCCTCGCCTCCTGGCAAGAGGCAAGCCATTTCGCAGCGACACCCGCTCTGGCACAGGCGATCGAACGGGAAGCGGTGCAGCGAATGCGCGACAGCCGGCGCGGCACGCGGCGGGGCGGATCGAAGAGCCCATACGGGATCAACTCGCTGCTCTCACCTATGGACTCAGCCCTGACCATGGGCGCGGTACTGGGCATCGCTGTGTCCGTACTCGAAGCCCGCGACAAGAAGTGGACACAGCGAGTGCTACGCCCGTTCTACGACACCGCCCTTGCATTGAACCGCGACACCTTCCGGCGCCTCGCACGCCTCCCCGGCACATCCCTTGCGCTGCAGCAGGTGCTTGGAGTCGCAAAGGAGGCATCGGACACTCCGAACCTCGAGATCTACGTCCGCGGCCCACGAAACGGCTGACCATGCGCTCCCTGCCCCGCAGCCTCGATCCGCTGCACGACGAGACGCTCACCGGATTCGTGCTTCGCCTGGCTCATCGACTGGGCACCACCCCCGCAGAGATCCTGCTCCGCACCGGTCTGGCACCCGGCGGCAGTCCTGGTCTGCCCACCCGCCTGCCCCTGAGCTTCCATTACCACTTGGACGACGCCCACCTCGCGGCCTTTGCCCGCGCCACCCTCTTGATGCCCGCCGAGGTCGCCGACATACTCCTCGCTCCGCTCGGTCAGCGGTATGGGCCACTGAACCCCAAGTTCACGCCACGCAGCACCCCAGCCCGGATGATCTACGACAACCCGTGGGTGCTGACCCGCTCCACGCGCTACTGTCCTCCCTGTCTCACCGGGAACGGCACCCCCATCCAGGACCGGCACGGCGGTCCTTGGCAACGGCTGTGGCGCCTTCCCATGATCTTCCTCTGTGTCCGACACCAACGACTCCTCGCCCACCAGTGCCCCGGTTGCGGCGCATTCGCGCAGTCCTCCCATGCAGGCAGCGCCATCGCCCGCCTGTCGGACGATGCTCTAAACCCGTGGCAGTGCCGGTCGGCTGAGGTGCGTTCGGCACCGGCCGAGCATCCCGCACATGCCTGCGGAGCCGACCTGATCCTGGAGAGTGCCCCCGCCGGGGATCTCGATTCGGCCACTATGGCCGCGCTCGTCCAAGTGCAACGACACCTTGCGGGCTTACTCGCTGCGGGAGGCCCCGAAAGCACGACGAGCGCGGGGGCGCCCGTTCCCGTCGCCCACTACTTCGCCGATCTGCGCGCGACGATCGCCATAATCTTCCGGACCTGGCCCGAAGCACGCCCGTACGCCGGCACATCGTTCCTGGCCGCCGTGCTCGATGCCGAGCATGCTTCCCGCACTGCGGAGGCTCAGCCCTTGCTCAACACCGCCGGGAAGAAAAAGACCTCCAAGCCCTACACCGCGCCGCCGACCGATTCCTTGGCAACGGGCGCGGTTCTGCAGATCGCGACGCGGTTGCTCCGAGCGTCAGATCCCTGCCAGGCGCGAGAGTCGATGACCCCGCTCGTTCACAGACTTCGCGATGCCGACCGTGCGCTCAGCGCCTACTTGTGCCGCGCTGCCTGGATCTCAACGCCCATGAGGACTGCGGTCGGCGACTGCTGAAGGCGCCAAATTGCGACGGACTGTTACGCAGAGGTGCTGCAGTGTGATAGAGGTAGGGATCTTCACTCCCGGTGCCGGGATGGAAGCGGCGGGGGACGTGCCCTGATACAGGGCCGGATCGGGGGCGTCGATGGTCGACACGGCGGGCATGGGCGTTGGGGCTGAAGGCGCCAGAGCGCCCGCTGAGCCGGAGGGTCCGAACGGTTCAGCGCACGCCATCTTCGAACTGGCTCCGGAGGAAGACAGCGGCTCGGACACGCTGGGCCGTTACCGGTATCAGGCGGAGGTTGCCGCACGAGAGTGTCTCGCCATGCTCACCGAGGACACAATTGACTTCGTCGTCTGCGAGTGGCACGAGGATTTCGTCGTGGCGTGGGCCGATGGATCAGTGGAACTGGTATCGGTCAAACATCGCGAAGAGAATCAGGGCACTTGGTCGCTTACGGAGTTGTGCAAGAGCGGCGGCCTGACCCACCTCTTCGACCGTTGGTGCGCATGCGAGTGTGCCGCCAATGTCCGTCTCAGACTGGCGACGAACGCGGCGCTGAGTCCGATCAAGGGTAACGCCGGCACCCTGGCTCGGATGTGCGGCCCGGAGCCGGAACTCACGGACGGGCTGTCCTCTATGGCGGAGACAATCGCCCGCCAGATGCTCAAAGTCCGTTGGAAACAGCCCTATCCCAACATCCCGGACACACCCCAGGTGAGCAAGCTCGCGGACATCCGGGTGCCAACAGGGTTCGTCGAGAAGGTTCTTCGTTTCCTCGCAGTCCTGGAGATCTCCTGCGACCCACCCCAGCGCGCACACATCACCGATGTCAACATCCAACGGCTTCTGGTGCCTGCCGTCGAGCAACTGCAGCTGGCGCATGTCGACTTTGAAAGCACTTACCGGGCCGTCGTGGATCGGATCGAGCGTGCCAACCGTGATGAGAGCGACCGCAGCCAACTTGCTGTCTACATCGCCGATCCGAGCCGCGTCCGTCACAGCACGCGGATGCAGCAGCGCATCGGCCGACGCAGAATCACCCGCGAGATCGTCCGCCAGGCGATCGCGTACACGACGGTTCAGCTGCCCACGTTCCCCCGCGGTCAGGCGCCCGTAGTGGCACCGGGAGGGGCAAAGCTCGGCCGCAAGCTGCGCCGGGGCCTGGTTCCCTTGGACGAGGCGGCGTTTGCCGAACAGCTCCGCTCCGCGTGGTACACGACCTGGTCCGAGCGCCGCTCCGGCCTGGCCGGGGATGAAACCGACCTTTTGAACCTGTCCATGGACGTGCTGGAGATGGCCTTCGAGTGCCGACGCCATGCACGCGCTCAGGTCGCCGAGGGCAGCGAGTTCGGCAACAAGATGAACGACCTGCTGGCCGAGAAACTGAAGGTCGATACTCTGCCGTCGCCGCCGCCGTTCCTGCTCAGCAACCTGCATTTGCGGGGGCTGGCATACCAGTTGTGCGACGAGTGCCTCTTCTTCTTCTCCGAGAATTTCAACACGGATGAGGAAGCCTCATGACCCATAGCGCCGACTTCGACACCGCCGTAGCGCGCATGCGGGCTCAGAGGCGGCAGGCTGAGCAGCGCGAGGTCCACTACCACGAGGCGCGCATCCTCCTGCTCATCTCGCAGTTCACCACCCCCAAAGGAGGGCTCGACGGTCTGACCAAGCTCGCCAAACTCGACTTCCTGCTGCGCTATCCAGCGATGCTGGAACGTCTCCTGCCCGCTGGCGAGGCATCGTGGCCAGCAGGAACCGCCCCCACAACACCCGAGCGCCTCGCGGTCGAAAGCCGTATGACCCGCTACAAGTACGGGCCCTGGGACCAGCGCTACTACAGCGTCCTCGGCTCACTCGCTGCCCGCGGCTTGATCGTCTACAGCAACAGCGCCAGAGCCGAATTCCGCGCCACGCCGCAGGGCGCCGCCGCTGCTACCTCTCTTGCCGCAACGCCGGAGTGGGCCGTTGTCGCCAGCCGCATCAAGCTGCTCAAGCGGCATTTCAACAAGTCAGGATCGGCCTTGAAGAATCTCATCTACGACCGTCTGCCCGACGCTGTCGACCGGCCCTGGCGGACGGAGATCTAACATGGCCGTTCACCTGCGCATTGTCGCTTTGACCGTCACGACCGCCGAGGCGGACCAAACCTACCGCTTCGACCGTCCGGCCACCGTGATTACCGGCCCTATCGGCACTGGCAAGTCCAGTCTGCTGATGCTCTTCAAGCACGCCCTCGGCGGCAGCGCGATGCTCACCCCGGCGGTCCGCGACCACGTTCTGTCGGTCCAGGCCGAGGTAGTAGTCGGCGACGAACGTGTCGTCCTCAGGCGCACCATTGAGGGAGACACCGCAGACACCGTGGATCTCCTCGATCCACATTCCCTAGCTCTGGAACGCACCCTGCCTCTGCGGGCCTCGGAAGGCGTCACCACGCTCTCCGATCACCTCTTGGACGCGCTCGGCTTCCCGCGCGAACAGATCGCCGCACGGCGAGAAGGAGCAGCGCGACCGCAGAACCTCACCTTCAACGACCTGTACGCCTACGTTTACCTCCAGGCACGCGAGATCGACCGTCAGGTCGTCGGTCATCTGGACAGCTGGTTTGAGACCAAACGCAGAGAGCTCTTCCGCCTGATGTTCGGGCTCACCGACAGTGCGCTCATGGAGCTCAAGCGCACCAGCAACCAGCTCTTGGACACACTGAAGGCCAGAACCGCCGAGCACGACAACGTCAGCTCCTTCCTGGCAGCCTCTGACCCTCGTAGCGACGACGAGCTCCGGGCCGAACTCACGCAGCTGCGCGACACCCTGGAGCGGGCATCGTCCGCCCTGGCCAGCCTCCGCACGGAACTTGAGGAACAGACCGCAGCTGACACCGCGCTGCGTGACGAGCTGCAGAGCGCCATCCGCGCCGCCCGGCAGACCGAGGAAGAAATGTCCGCGGCCGCCGATCTAGTGGAGGCGCGGCATGCCGTCGTCGCTCAGGTACAGCTCGACCTCTCGCGTCTCGCACGGTCGGCCACGGCCATCGACCAGCTCTCCCCTTTCGAGTTCATCGTCTGCCCGCGGTGCATGCAGTCGCTGGCGGCCCGGGCCATCGAGGATGGCCACTGCCTCGTCTGCCTTCAACTTGACCCAGTTGAGGCCGATATCGACCCGGCTGCTATCGAAGAGACACGCACGACCCTGCAGCAGCAGCTTGAGGACGCACAGCGCATCCAGCAGTCGGACGAGGCGCACCTGCAGACCATCCAGGAGCGGTCGCAGCAACTCAGCTTCGCCGTCACCAGCCTGCGCCGAGAGCTCGACGCCCAGACCCGTGATGCGGTCGCCCCGCGCTTTGACGCCATCGCCGAGGCCAGCTCCCGCGTTGCGTCACTCAAGGCCAGCATTGATGCCATCACCCAACTGCGCGAATCCTGGGCACGGGTGCGCACCATCGACGCGGACATCCGCTCACTCAAGGCCGACCGCCGGCAGGTCAACAAGGGCATCAAGGAGAAGTCCGAGCAGCTCAAGGCCAGCCAGACTCTGGTCGGTGACCTCAGCACCGAGTTCAGCCGACTGCTCACCAGCTGGAATCTGCCCTGGGTCGACACGGCCGTCATCGACCGCGACACCTACCTGCCGGTGGTCAACGGAAGGCCCTTCGAGACCCTGCAGGCCTCCGGCGGGGGCATCGCCACCTCCGTCAACCTCGCCTACAGCCTCACGCTCCTTGCCTTCGGACTCGACCACTCCGACGTCCTCGTTCCATCGCTCCTCGTGATCGATTCACCGCGCAAGGCATTTGGCAACAACGCCTCCGACCGGCAACGCGCGGCCGAGATCTACAGTCGCTTCAGGACGCTGGCTGACGCATATGGCGAACGCTTGCAACTGATCATCGCCGACAATGACCCCCCGCCCATCACCAGCGACTCCTTCGGCAAGGTGGAGTTCGACTACGAGAACCCCATGGTGCCCGGCGTGGATCATCCGGGCCCTGATCAAGTCACTCGCATCGAGAGCCAGCCAGATAGCTGACGTTCTGGGTGTCTCGCGAGAGGCGGTACGCCAGTGGCGGTCCCCGGTTCGCCGCGAACCGGCGGGAGAGCCTGGCGGTAATTGGCCGACGTCACCGCCCCGAGGGTCAGTAGGGTGGCTTCATGCCGAAGAACGAACCGTTCATCATCGACGGAGTCACTTACGAGCGCGATTCAGCTCCGGGAGAGGGCGGATCGGCCGTGGTGTGGAAGGCTCGCCGTAAGCCGGACGGTCAGGTGTTCGCAGTCAAACGAATTAAGAAGGCCCGCGACGCGGACTCCGCTCGTAACAAGCGTTTCAAGCAGGAGATCGAGTACGGGCAGACATCGAGCCACCCGAACGTCGTGAGTATCCACGCGTGCTCAGAGGACGCGAACTTCTTCTACTACGTCATGGACTTCTACCCTATGACGCTGCGAAACGTGATCAACGACGAAACCGATGCTGACGTGCTTCTCGACTACGCGCGCCAGCTCTGCGATGCGCTCGCGTACGTGCACGGCGACGGCATAGTGCATCGTGACATCAAACCTGAGAATGTCCTCGTCGATCCTGATGCACGTCGGCTCGTCCTGGCTGACTTCGGCATCGCGCATTTCAAGGACTCCTCGCTCACGAATCGCGGGGACCTCCTAGTGAACCGGAACTACCTCGCTCCCGAGCAGATGGTGAGGAACAACGCCCTGGGTATCGGTAAGCCGGCGGACATCTTTGCGCTCGGCCTCGTCATAACCGAGATGTTCACGAAGCAGAACGCCCGAGGGCGACGACACGCGCTTGTGCGTGACCGCTACCCCTTCCTGGCCGACCTCGACCTGATCATTGAACAGATGCTGCTCCAAGATGAGGCGCAGCGGCTCCGCATCGACACCGTACGCGGCATGCTTCGGGTAACCCTCCAGCGGCTCGACTCGGCAATTGAGGAGATCTCCGATGATCTGCGCCCCAACGAAGCGTCCGCCGACAGCTCGTCCGGCGAGATCGAGCGGATCCTCGGCCGTGCCGCCAGAGACGTGCTGTCGGCGAAGCATATCTTCGAGCGGGTCGCTGACGGAGAGCTCGACCGATTCAACCTCAACTATCACTGCGAGGTTGCGTACCGGGTGAGCACGGTGCTGTTCAATACATGTGCTCAAGCCGTTATATATGCTTCGTGCAAGGCGAAGTTCGACTATGAGGGCGCCGGGCGGTGGGACGAGAACGACGACGCCCTCGTGTTGTCGGCCGCCAAGCCCGGACTCCAACGCGAACTGGAGGCGATTCTGGCTGATTTCCCCCTCCCTCAGTCTTCGCGCTGGGGCGGTCTGCCACGGCGGTCGGCTCACTTGTTCCGGTTCTGCAAGGACTACCACTGCGAAGAGCTGCTGACGAGCATCCGCGAATCTGTCTACGGTGACGGCAATGGTTCGTTGCGGGCGAATCTGATCAGCGCCCCGATCCTCTGGATTACCCGCTGGATGCGTACGAAACTGGACACCGACTACCTGGAGTTCTACAAAACAGTTCGCGAGGAAATCGGTTTCGAGCGCCACCTCTCGGTGGTCTGGGACGAGACGCTTCCGTTGGATTCGGCCCGAGAAGCGGTGGGAGTGGATCTGTTGACCGAGCCGCTCAACGCCGACGACGTCGCCGGCACACTGCAGGCGCTTGAAGCGAAGTGGGATGTCTCCGTGGGAGAGCTCGTAGACGGTGGGTACTCGGTCATGTTCCGATCACGCAACACGTACCGCTGCTTTCACGACGAGGCGCTCGACCTCGCAGAACCGGGCTCAGTATTCGAAGCCGACGTCCTCGATCTGCTCCGCCCTGAGGCGGAGTTCGACGACCTCGTCGCACTCACATGGGATCGGGACTTTGACGTGGCCATCACGCTCGGAAAGATCCTCGGCACCCCAACGCGCTAGTGTCCTGAGTCCAAAGTTCAAGGGCGGTCATAGGACGGGTGGTGCCTGGTCCGAAGCCGTTGTCGCTGGAGTTTTCTGATCACGAACTCCAGGTGCGGCGTGGCTGGTTGCGAAAGCGGACAGCGTCCCGGCGTTGGTGTTGCGGCCGAGGATCGTGCTGGCGTGTGCGGAGGGTCGGGCGAACGCGCAGGTCGCGCCCGCACCGGGCGGGAGGACCGCACGGCGCTCGATCTGGGTGTCTTGCTGGAGCAGGTGCGTAAGTGGCGGGCCCGATTCTTGGCGAATCGGCTGGAGGGTGGCTCAACCTCGTCGAGCGCTGGTTCGCCGAACTGGCCTGCCGCAAACTCCGCCGCTCAGCCCAGCGCAGCGTCGCCGAACTCGAACGGGACACCCGCGGCTGGATCAACGAGTTGAACAAGAACCCCAAGCCGTTCGTCTCGGCGAAGACCGCCGACGACATCCTCGACACCCTCGCTGCATACTGCACACGAACTAACGACTCAGGACACTAGTGTCCTGCGCCGGAAATTCTGGCGATATATTCAGCTAAGGAGTTGAGGATTTCGTCGGCGGTCTTGGTCCACGTGAACGGTTTGGGGTCCTTGTTCCAGGTCCGGACCCAGTTGCGGATGTCGGCTTCGAGGGCCTGCACGGACGTGTGGCTGCCGCGGCGGATGAGGTTGTCGGTCAGGTGTCCGAACCACCGCTCGACCTGGTTGATCCAGCTGGAGCCGGTGGGCGTGAAATGGGTGTGGAAACGGGGATGCCGAGCGAGCCATGCCTTGACCGCGGGCGTCTTGTGGGTGGCGTAGTTGTCACAGATCAGATGGACGTCGAGTTCGGCCGGTACGGCTTTGTCTATCTTCACCAGGAACTTCTTGAACTCCACGGCCCGGTGACGGCG
>NZ_LAVK01000198.1 GCF_001083795.1 Streptomyces sp. SBT349 | reverse complement strand
AACCCCCACCGGCCCCAGGTATGCGGACCCCCCACGCGGTTGGAGAGGCTTTGGGCAGGAGCCGCGTTGGGGCGAGAGATCGGGGGCCCTTACGCTGGCCAGCGGATCGGGCCCCTGGGCCCCACCGCGTTTTCCCCGATCGGGCCCCCGATCTTGGAGGCTCGCCCCAACGGGGCTGCGTAAAGCCTCGGAAACCGCCCCAGCCACGAACGGCCAAGCCACCCGCAGGGCAGGTCACGGCTGTGCCAGCGCCCTGCTGCGGTCGCGGGCCGCTTCGATGGCCGCGATCAGGGCGGCCCGGACGCCGTGGTTCTCCAGTTCGCGGATCGCGCTGATCGTCGTGCCGCCCGGTGACGTCACCGCCTCGCGCAGCGTCACCGGGTGCTCGCCGCTGTCCCGGAGCATCACCGACGCCCCGATCGCCGCCTGCACGATCAGGTCGTGGGCCTTGTCGCGCGGCAGGCCGAGCAGGATGCCCGCGTCCGTCATCGCCTCGACCAGGAAGTAGAAGTACGCCGGACCGGAGCCCGACAGCGCCGTCGCCGCGTCCTGCTGCGTCTCCGGCAGCCGCATCGTCTTGCCGACGCCGTTGAAGATGTCCTCCGTCCGCGCGAGGTGCCGCTCCCCGGCGTGCGTGCCGCCGGAGATCACGGACATCGCCTCGTCGACCAGCGCGGGCGTGTTGGGCATGACCCGCACCACCGGCGTGCCGGGCGTGAGGCGGGACTCGACGAACGCCGTCGTGATCCCCGCCGCCGCGCTGATCACCAGCCGGTCGGCCGGGGTGTGCGGGGCCAGTTCCTCCAGCAGGGTCGGCATGTCCTGCGGCTTCACGGCCAGGATCAGCGTCCCCGCCGTCTTGGCGGCCTCCGCGTTGGTCACCACCTCCACGCCGTGCCTGGCCCGCAGCGCCTGCGCCCGCTCCTCGCGCCGCACGGTGACCAGGAGGTCGGAGGCGGACCGCCCCGCCCGGAGCATGCCTCCGAGCAGGGCCTCACCGATCTTTCCGGTGCCGAGAACGGCGATCTTGTGCGGCATGGCGCGGCTCACCCTGTTCTGTCGAGGAGGAAGGCTTGTGCCCTCATCCTCCCATCAGCGGGCGTCCCGCGAGACGACGGTCAGCCGCACGGTGTACCGCTCCTCCACCTGCCCGTCGGGGAAGGCCGCGGACAGCGCCTCCTCCTCCGCCGCGAGGATCGGGGCCGATCCCTCGGGCCCGAGTACCGCGAACGGCGAGTGGGTGGCGAGCGTCGCGAGGTGCGCGGCCAGCGGCTCGGTGCGGCTCCAGCGCAGCTCGCGGTAGACGGGGGCGAGGGCGGGGTCGACCTCGCGGATCAGGGCGGGCGCCTTGTCCGTGACGCCGTCCCTGCGGTAGCGCGGCAGCCGCCGCTTGAGCCGGATGACCTGCTCCTCGGCCCAGGGGACGCTGCGGTCGGTGACGTTCCACCACAGGGCGAGCGAGCCGCCGGGCCGCAGGACGCGCAGCGCCTCGGGAACGGAACGGGCCGGGTCGGTCCAGTGCCAGGACTGCGCGTAGGTGACCAGGTCGAACGAGCCGGGCGCGAACGGCAGCGCGTCACCCAGGGCGCGGACCAGGGTGGTGCCGGGGAGGTGGCGCAGGAGCTCGGCGGCCATGCCGGGGCCCGGCTCGACGGCGGTGACGCGGGCGCCGCGCTCCCGCATGGGGCGCGTGCCTATGCCGGTGCCGGCGCCCACGTCCGCGACGTCGGCACCGGCCAGCGGGCGTCCCGCCAGCTCCTCGACGGCGTCGTAGAGGGAGGGCGGGTAGGTCGGGCGGGAGGCGGCGTACTGGGCGGCGACGGCGTTGAAGGAGGTGGCGAAGTCCGGAAGGGTCATGGCGGTCAACTCCCCCGCCGCCACCGCCTTACACCGCGCGGGTCGGTACCGGGCCTGGGGCGGGGATGCACCCGTGGGAAGCCGTCGTTGGCGTACTCCCCGCGAGGCGCCGGACGCAGGCGGCGGACGATTCTGTGCAGGCCACGCATGGCGGTTCTCCTTGGCGTCGTCGGTGTCCTCACGCCGGCGGCGGAGCGCGAGCCGGGTCAGTCGAGCTCGCGCATCATCCGTTCCATCGAGGTGACGGACTTGCGGGTCTCCGTGAGTTCGTCGGTGTAACGGCGCAGGATCTCGGTGTTGTCCTCCAGCAGTTCGCCGTACTTGATGGCCAGGCGCTTGAACTCCTCCTCGCGGGACGCCAGCATGCGGGCCCGCCAGGTGGCGGCTATCTGCCAGACGACCACGATGAGGAAGGCGAAGACGCCGGCGGTGCCCAGGCCGGCCGCCCAGACTCCGGCCGGGTCGTCGGCCACCGTGACGGTTGCGTTGTTCACTTCGTTTCCTCTTTCTCCCGCTGCCGGTCCGCCGCCTGGGTGAGCGTGGCGGCGGCGTCCGCGACGGTGCGCGGGCTCAGCTCGTAGACGAACGGCGCCACCTCGAAGAACTTCATGGCCTTGCCGTCGTCGGACAGTTCGAGCGAGCCGATGACGAGCCCGGCGGCCTCCAGCCGCTGGAGGTGCATGTGGAGCAGCGGGCGGCTGATGCCGATCTCGCGGGCGAGCTTGCTGACGTAGTTCCGCCGGGCCCAGAGCGCGGCGATGATGCGCATCCGGTGAGGGTTGCCAAGGGCGGTCAGGACCTTCAGCAGCTCGTCACCGCTCATCGCGACCCTCCGTTCCGGGTGGTGCCACGCAAGATTCCCAACACCCCGGCTACCTGTCAATCGAAGCTGACACATGTCCGGGTGGACTCAGGGGTTTCCCTGGGATGTCTCCGGGGGCCCGCGCCCCCGGCACCCCTCAGGAGCGCTGGCGCCTGCGGCGCCCGGCGCGCCTGGCCGGGTTCCGTGAGCGCTTCGCGGTGCCCCGCCGGAACCGGTCGAGCGCGGCCTCGTGGTCCGCCCGCAGCAGCTTCTCGCCGGGCGCCTCCACCGCGCTGCGCACCGCGTACGCCGTGAACACGCCTACGAAGCCCACCACTTTGATGCTGCGGAACGCCGAGTCGTCCACCGCGGTCTCGCCGCGCGGGCGGCTGTACCCGCTCCAGGTGCGGATGAAGGCCATCACGCTGCACATCACCACCGCGATGACGACCAGCGCCCGCAGCCACCCGGCCGTCTCGGAGCCCTCCAGGCCGGCGTAGACGAACCACAGCACCCCCGCCCCCGCCACCGCCAGCACCGCGGCGAGCGGCCCGAGGAGGGAGCGGCGCAGGGCGTAGCCGCCGGTGTGATCGACCCAGTGGGTGCCGTAGAACCGGATCGGCTCGGGCCGCGGCTCTTCGTCCGGCAGTCCGTTCTGCTCACTGTGCGGGTGCGATGGGGACATACGGACGATTATGACGGTGCCCACCGACGGCGTCGTACGCTGTCCCTGCACAATCCGCCCACGAGGCATCGCACGCACGGGGGAGATGCCATGAACGACGAACCGGCCCTGAACGACGACCTGTCATGAACGGCCAGCGCGGCCCCGCGCCGGAGAGGCTCGGGGCGTATGTGGTGGAACGGCGGCTCGGCAGCGGCGGCATGGGCGTGGTCTATCTGGCCAGGACCGTGGCCGGGCGGCGGCTCGCGGTCAAGGTGATCAGGTCCGAGTACGCCGAGGACCCCGGGTTCAGGACGCGGTTCCGCCGCGAGGTGGCGGCCGTGCGGCGGGTGAGCGGCGCGTTCACCGCCCCCGTGGTGGACGCCGACCCCGACGGCGATCCCCCGTGGCTGGCCACGCTGTACGTGCCGGGCGGCTCGCTGACCGACCGGGTGGAACGGGAGGGGCCGCTGACCGTGCGCGAGGCGGCGCGGGTCGGGGCGCAACTGGCCGAGGCGCTTCAGGACATCCACGGCTGCGGGCTGGTGCACCGGGATCTCAAGCCGGGGAACGTGCTGCTGGCCGAGGACGGGGTGCGGGTCATCGACTTCGGCATCTCGCGGGCGCTGACGGACAGTCACCGGCTGACGGAGGTCGGCGCGGTGCTGGGCTCGCCGCCGTTCATGGCACCGGAACAGCTGACCGGGGCGGCGGACGCCACGACGGCGGCCGACGTGTTCGCGCTGGGCGCGGTGGTGGCGTTCGCGGCGACGGGGCACAGCCCGTTCGAGCCGGGCGGCTCGTTCCTCGGCGACCCGCTGGCGGTGGCGTACCGGGTGGTGCACGAGGAGCCCGAGCTGGACGATGTGCCGGAGTCGTTGCGGGAGTTGGTCTCGCTCTGCCTGGCCAAGGACCCGGCGCGGCGCCCCGGGCTGCCCGCGCTGCTGCGCATGGCGGACCTGGCGGACACCAGGGCGCGGGCCGCGCTGGTGAACGCGACACCGGCGCACGCCCCCGCGCACGAACCGGCAGGGGAGCCGGCGGCGCCGGACACCGAGCCCGGTGGGGAGCGGGGCACCGCGGCCGGGCCGCGGCGCGGTCGGCGGCGCTGGCTGGCGGGCGCGGCCGCGGCCGCGGTGCTGCTCTCCTCCGCGGGCGGCGGGATGTGGCTGGCCCAGTCCCCTGCGGACACGGGCGCGGGCCACGAGGACGGCGAGGTGGCGGCCCCGTCGGCGGAGGACCTGGAGCCGTGGGAGATCGACCTGCGGGAGTTCGGCGTGCTGGACGCGCCGACCGAGGGCTTCGCCTGCAAGCCCGCCGACGCCGGGCTGCTCTGCACGAGCGGCGGCAAGCTCACCGTGGTCCTCGACCGGAACGGCGAGGAGGTCCTCCGCTACGACGGCCCGCGCGACGCGATGGGTGGCCCGGAGGCCATCACCGGGTACGACACGGTCTACACCCGCTCGGACAAGGGGCTCGTCGCGCTGGACATCGACGGCCGGGAGCTGTGGGAGATCGACGCCCCCCAGCTGGCCGGGGCACTGCACCAGGTGTTCGGGACGCTGATGCTCCAGAACGGCGAGTCCACGCTGCGCTTCTACGAGACCGGCTGGCAGGACCCGGTGGGCATGTGGGAGGCGCCGGGCCGGTACATCACGCGGACGCTGGGCAACCGCGGCGGGGTGCTGGTGGAGACCCGGTCCGGCGACCTGGGCGACGACCCCCAGCTCATGCTGATCGACTCCCTGGGCCGCGAGGCGTGGCCCACGCCGCGTCGCCCGCCGGACGACGTCGCGGGCGTGCTGGAGCCGGTCGGACTGGACGGGGAAGCGGCCTACTTCCAGGAGGTCGACCCCGAACTCCCGGTGATCATCGGTGTGATGAGGATGGACCTCGAAAGCGGCGAGTGGACGCGGACCGAGCTGCCGCAGCCCGCCGAGCCGCGCAGCGTGGTGGCCGACGGCATCGTCTACGCCTCGACCATGGGCGGCCAGCTCACCGCCGTCGACGCCGCCGAGGGCACGGTCCTGTGGAACGAGAACATCGGCGTCTCCGCGATGTCCCGGCCCGGGATCGCCGAGGGTTCGGTCTGGGTCTCGGACGGGGAGGGCCGCCTGCACCAGGTGGACGCCGGAGACGGCTCGGTCGTCGGGACCGGGGAGGCGCACCCGGGCACGTCCGGGTTGGGAAGCGACGCGTACGCGTCCCCTCCGGTGGTGGTGGACGGCGTGGCGTACGTGGTGACCCTGGGGAACACCCTGTACGCCACGCGCGTCGGCGAGGAGTGAGGCGCGCGGGCGCGCTCAGCCGTCGCGTCGGCCTTCGAGCATGCTGATGTCCCGCACCGCGCCCTTGTCGGCACTGGTGGCCATGGCCGCGTAGGCGCGCAGCGCGAGGGACACCTTCCGTTCGCGCCCCTCGGGCTCGAACCGGCCGCCGAGCGCCTCCCGGCGCGCGGCCAGCTCCTCGTCGGAGACCTTCAGCTCGATCGCGCGCCCCGGGATGTCGATGCGGACCAGGTCGCCGTCGCGGACGAGGGCGATGGTGCCGCCGGCCGCCGCCTCGGGCGAGACATGGCCGATGGACAGGCCCGAGGTGCCGCCGGAGAACCGGCCGTCGGTGATCAGCGCGCATGTGGCGCCGAGCCCGCGCCCCTTGAGGAACGCGGTCGGGTACAGCATCTCCTGCATGCCGGGGCCGCCCCGGGGGCCCTCGTACCTGACGACGACCACGTCGCCCGCCGTGACCCGCTTGGCGAGGATCGCCTCGACGGCCGCCTCCTGCGACTCGACCACCACGGCCGGTCCCTCGAACGTCCAGACCGACTCGTCCACGCCCGCGGTCTTCACCACGCAGCCGTCCTCCGCCAGGTTCCCGTAGAGGACGGCGAGGCCGCCGTCGGCGGAGTAGGCGTGGGCCGTGTCGCGGATGCAGCCACCGGCGGCGTCGGTGTCCAGCGTCTCCCAGCGCTCGGACTGCGAGAAGGCGCTGGCGGAACGGACGCAGCCCGGCGCCGCGTGGAACATCTCCACCGCCTCGGGCGACGGGGAGCCGCCGCGGATGTCCCAGCGCTTGAGCCACTCGCCCAGGGAGTCGGAGTGGACGGTGTGCACGCCCTCGTTGAGCAGGCCGCCGCGCTGGAGCTCGCCCAGGATCGCGGGGATGCCGCCGGCGCGGTGCACGTCCTCCATGTGGTAGGCGCCGTTGGGGGCGACCTTGCACACGCAGGGGACCCGGCGGGAGACCGCGTCGATGTCGGTCATGCCGAAGTCGAGCCCGGCCTCCTGGGCGGCGGCCAGCAGGTGGAGCACGGTGTTGGTGGAGCCGCCCATGGCGACGTCCAGGGCCATCGCGTTCTCGAACGCGGCGCGCGAGGCGATGGCGCGCGGCAGCACGGTCGCGTCGTCCTGCTCGTAGTGGCGCCGGGTGATCTCCACCACCGTGCGGCCCGCGGCCTCGTACAGCTCGCGGCGGGCGGTGTGGGTGGCGAGCACCGAGCCGTTGCCGGGGAGGCCCAGGCCCAGCGCCTCGACCAGGCAGTTCATGGAGTTGGCCGTGAACATGCCGGAGCAGGAGCCGCAGGTCGGGCAGGCGGCCTCCTCGATGCGCAGCAGGTCCTCGTCCGAGGTGGTGTCGGTGACGGCCTCGGACATGGCGTGGATCAGGTCCAGGTTGGAACGGACCGTGCCGTCGACGAGGGTGGTCTTGCCCGCCTCCATCGGCCCGCCGGAGACGAAGACCGTCGGGATGTTCAGCCGGAGCGCGGCCATCAGCATGCCGGGCGTGATCTTGTCGCAGTTGGAGACGCAGATCAGGGCGTCGGCGCAGTGCGCCTCGACCATGTACTCCACGGAGTCGGCGATCAGGTCGCGGGAGGGCAGGGAGTACAGCATCCCGCCGTGCCCCATGGCGATGCCGTCGTCCACGGCGATGGTGTTGAACTCGCGGGGGATGCCGCCGGCCGCGGAGATCGCCTCCGAGACGATCCGCCCCACCGGCTGGAGGTGGGTGTGGCCCGGGACGAACTCGGTGAAGCTGTTGGCCACGGCGATGATCGGCTTCCCGAAGTCCTCGCGCGCTACGCCTGCGGCGCGGAGCAGGGCGCGGGCGCCCGCCATGTTGCGGCCGTGGGTGACTGTGCGGGACCTCAGTGTCGCCATGGTGATGACCCTCTCCTTCACAGAGGCGTGCGTCTGCCACCCGAGGCTACGCCTGCGGCCCGCCTTCCGGGACGGGGATACCGCGATA
Organism: Streptomyces sp. SBT349; assembly: GCF_001083795.1. GTDB lineage: Bacteria > Actinomycetota > Actinomycetes > Streptomycetales > Streptomycetaceae > Streptomyces. Next base: position 6,370 of record NZ_LAVK01000198.1, on the reverse strand, counting down.
CGAGACACGAGGGCGCGGTGCGCCACTAGGCTGTCATGCCGCAGGGTCGACCGGGGGGTTGGGCATGGCGGGGTCGGAACGGGTACGGATCGGGGCACCGCGCGGGCTGGTCGCGGTCACCGCGGGGGTGGCCGCCGGGTGGCTGGCCCTGGCGTGGGCGGCCTCGCGCGGGCAGCTCTCCGCGCTGCCGCCGGTGGCGCTGGCGCTCGCCGCGCTGACCGCGTGGCACGGGGCACGGCTGCTGCGTGAGCGGGTGGTCCTCACGCCGACCGGGGTGCACGAGCGGCGGCTTTCCGGCGCCGGGACGGTGATCCCCTGGCACCATCTGCGCCTGATCACGGTCGCGCCCGGCGCGGTCGAACTGCTCACCCGGGACGGCGAACGCCGCAGGCCCGCGGCGCTGCGGGGCGGCCTCGGGGTGACGCCGGGGCGGTTCGCGGCGCGGGTGGAGCTGCTGCGGTCGGCCGTTCCGGAGGGCGAGGCGGTGACGGTCGGCACGGCCGGGCCCTCAGGCGGCTGGAACGGGCGGCGCCTCGGCGCGCTGTGGGCCGCGGTGCTGGTCGGGACCGGGGTCCTCACCGGCGCGGCGCTGCGCGCGGACGCGCCGTGGCAGGCGGACTGGTGGCCGGGGGGTGAGGTGCTGGCGGACGTGCCCGACCCGTGCGCGGTGTCCGAGGACGCCGCGCGGGCGCTGGGCACGCAGTGGCGGCAGCCGCCCGAGCCTCCCCCGGGCGGCGGGGACGACGGGCCCGAGACGGACCTGTGCGCGTACGACGGCGACCGGGGCAGGCTGACGGTGGCCTTCGACCGCTACCCGTGGAGGGGCTCCTCGGCCGAGGCCCCGGCGGACGCGGCCGGTGCCGCCTACTACGCCGCCGGGACCTTCGCCATGGAGGCCGAGGAGATCGCCGGGGCGACCTGGCATGTGTCCCGGGACGAGCGCGGGCAGGAGATGTGGCTGCTGCGGTCCAACGTCTGGGCCACCGTCCGCTATCACGACTACGGCCCCGACGAGGCGCCCGAGCTGCCCGAGGACCTGGACGTGGAGCTGACCGCGCTGGCCGAGGACGTGGTGCGGGCCCTCGGGTGACGCGGGGCGTCAGCCCCGAGCGGCGGCGTCGGCCCCTTCGACCGGGCCCGCCGCGTCGGCCGGGTCCACCGCGTCCCCCGGGTCGGCCGCGTCCTCTGCGTTCACCGGGTCCGGCAGGTCGGCGGGGTCGGCCGGGTGGGGGGCCAGGAGCGGCAGGAGGCGCGGCGCCGAGGCCAGGCGCTGGGCGCACAGCTCGGCGAGCTGGTCGTAGCCCTCCTTGCCCATCAGCTCGGTCAGCTCGGCCCGGTAGCTGAGGTACACCGGCTCCGCCGCCCCGTGGGCCGAGGGCGAGCCGGTGCACCACCAGTGCAGGTCGTGGCCGCCCGAACCCCAGCCGCGGCGGTCGTACTCGCCGATCGAGACGTGCAGCCGCTGCTCGCCGTCCGGCTGCTCCACCCACTCGTAGGTCCGCCGCACCGGAAGCTGCCAGCAGACGTCCGGCTTGGTCTCCAGCGGCTCGCGCCCCTCGGCGAGCGCCAGCGTGTGCAACGCGCAGCCCTCGCCGCCGCCGAAGCCGGGGCGGTTGAGGAAGATGCACGCGCCCTGGAAGCGGCGGGTGCGGCGTTCGCCGTCCTCGTCCAGCTCGGTCCAGCCCGCCGCCGACGTGCCCTCCCCGTGGAACTGCCAGGTCTCGGGGGTCAGCCGCTCCGCGTGCCCGCTCACGCGCCTCTCGTCGTCCTCGTCGGAGAAGTGCGCGCCCAGCGTGCAGCAGCCGTCGGAGGCGCGGCCCGGCGCGATGCCCTGGCAGCCGCGGCCGAAGACGCACTCCCAGCGGGAGGTCAGCCAGGTGAGATCGCAGCGGAACACCTGCTCCGCGTCGGCCGGATCCGGGAACTCCACCCAGGCGCGCGGGTGGTCGAGTCCTACCTCGTCCCCGGCCGCGCGACGGCGCGCGCCGTCGAAATGCTGGGGGGCGGGATCGCCCGCCGGGACGGTTCTGCCCTGCTTCGCCCTCTTCGTCTTCGCCACAACCGCCAGGGTAAGGGCAAGGTAGCGTTGGCCGTCATGAGGCTCGGAGTTCTCGACGTGGGTTCCAACACGGTCCATCTGCTGGTCGTCGACGCGCACCGCGGCGCGCGTCCGCTTCCGGCCTCCTCGCACAAATCGGAGCTGCGGCTGGCGGAGCTGCTGGAGAGCGACGGCTCGATCGGCGCGGGCGGGGTCGAACGGCTGGTCTCCACCGTGCGGAAGGCGCTGGAGGTCGCCGAGGACCAGGGCGTCGCGGACCTGCTGCCGTTCGCCACCTCGGCCGTGCGCGAGGCGACCAACGCGGACGCGGTGCTGGAACGGGTCACGCGGGAGACCGGCGTCGAGCTGCGCGTGCTGTCCGGCCAGGACGAGGCGCGGCTGACGTTCCTGGCGGCGCGCAGGTGGCTGGGCTGGTCGGCGGGGCGGCTGCTGATGTTCGACATCGGCGGCGGCTCGCTGGAGATCGCCTTCGGCCTGGACGAGGAGCCCGACGCCGCCGAGTCGCTGCCGCTGGGCGCGGGGCGGCTGACGGCGGCCCGGCTGCCCGGCGACCCGCCCGACCCGGCGGACGTGCGGACGTTGCGCCGTTTCGTCCGTTCCGAAGTGGCCCGCGTCGTCGGGAACTTCACGCGGCACGGCGCGCCCGACCGGGTGGTGGGCACCTCCAAGACGTTCAAGCAGCTGGCGCGGATCGCGGGCGCCGCGCGGTCGACCGACGGGCTCTACGTACGACGCGAGTTGAGCGCGCCCGACCTGCGGACCTGGGGACAGCGGCTCGCGGAGCTGTCGGTGGAGGCCCGCCAGGAGCTCCCCGGCGTCTCCGAGGGCCGGGCCAGGCAGCTCCTCGCCGGCGCGCTGGTGGCGGAGGCGGCGATGGACCTGTTCGGCGTGGAGACGCTGGAGATCTGCCCCTGGGCCCTGCGCGAGGGCGTGATCCTGCGCCGGCTGGACCGGATGCGGATGGCGGAGGCCGCCTGAGGCGCGCGCCGCGTGCCCGCGCCGCGCGGCTCAGGCCGTGCGGCGGCGGAGCGTCGCGGCGCCGAGGGCGAGGACGCCGAGCGCGATGCCGGAGACCACGGCGACGTCCCGCCAGAAGTCGCCGGTGACCTGGGAGTTGCGCAGGACCTCGGTCATGCCGTCCACCGCGTAGGACATGGGCAGCACGTTCGAGACGTACTCCAGCACCGGCTGCATGGCGTCCCGCGGCGCGAAGAGGCCGCAGAGCAGGATCTGCGGGAAGATCATCGCGGGCATGAACTGCACGGCCTGGAACTCCGAGGCGGCGAACGCCGAGACGAACAGGCCGAGCGCGGTGCCGAGGATCGCGTTGAGCAGCGCCACGAACAGCAGCAGCCAGGGCGAGCCCGCGATGTCGAGATCGAGGAACCAGAGCGCGACTCCGGTGGCGGCCCCGGCCTGGAGGGCGGCGAACGCGCCGAAGGCGAGCGCGTACCCGGCGATCAGGTCGCCCTTCCCCAGCGGCATGGTCATCAGCCGCTCCAGCGTGCCCGAGGTCCGTTCGCGGAGCGTGGCGATGGAGGTGACCAGGAACATCGTGACCATCGGGAAGATGCCGAGCAACGAGGACCCGATGCGGTCGAACGAGCCGCGGTCGGAGTCGAACACGTAGTACAGCAGCACCAGCAGCATCACGGGCACCAGCAGGAGCAGCGCCACCGTGCGCGGGTCGTGGCCCAGCTGGCGCAGGACGCGGCGGGCGGTGGCGAGGGTGGTGGCCAAGCTCATCGGGACGCCTCTTCCCTCTTCCTGTCGGCGTCCACCAGATGCAGGAACGCCTCCTCGATCGACTCGGTGCCGGTGCGCCGGCGCAGCTCGTCCGGCGCGCCCTCGGCGAGGATCCGGCCGCCGCGCATCAGCAGCAGCCGCTGGCAGCGGTCCGCCTCGTCCATGACGTGCGAGGAGATCAGCAGCGTGACCCCCCGCTCGGCGGCGAGCCGGTGGAACAGGTCCCACAGGCTGCGCCGCAGCACCGGGTCGAGGCCCACCGTCGGCTCGTCGAGCACCAGCACCTCGGGGGTGCCGAGGAGCGCGACGGCGAGCGAGACGCGGGAGCGCTGTCCGCCGGACAGGGTGGCCGCCAGGGCGTCGGCGTGCGAGACGAGGTCGACGTCGGCCAGGGCCGCCGCGACGCGGTCGTGCCGGTCGGCACGCCGGATGCCGAGGACGGCGGCGTAGTAGTCGAGGTTCTGGCGCACGGTCAGGTCGAGATAGACGGAGGGCGCCTGGGTGACATAGCCGAGGCGGGGGCGGAGCGAGGCGCTGCCCGCCGGGCGGCCGAGCACGTCGAGCGTGCCGGTGACCCTGGCCTGCGCGCCGACCACGGCCCGCATCAGCGTGGTCTTGCCGCAACCGGAGGGCCCGAGCAGCCCGGTCACGCTCCCGCGCTCGACGGTGAAGTCGAGCCCCTTGAGTACCTCCGCGCCCCCGCGCACCACCCGGAGGCCGTGCGCTCGCACGGCGGGTGACGGGGGCGCGTCACCCGGCTCGTTTTTATTCATCATGCGTTTAATATGCTCCTCCGGGCGGCGCTCGGTCAAGCGGGGAACGGGGAGCACCCGACGTAGGCTTGGCGCCGTGGCGAATCAGGTACCCGTTCCGGAAGCGAAGGTCGCGCTCTCGACGGCCTCCGTGTACCCGGAGAACACCACCGCGGCCTTCGAGATAGCCGGCAGCCTCGGCTACGACGGCGTCGAGGTGATGGTGTGGACGGACCCGGTGAGCCAGGACCTCGACACCCTGCGGCGCCTCTCCGACCTGCACCAGGTCCCCGTTCTCGCGGTGCACGCCCCCTGCCTCCTGGTCACCCAGCGGGTCTGGGGCACCGACCCCTGGCGCAAGCTGCTGCGCACCAAGGACGCCGCGGCGCGGCTCGGGGCCGACACCGTCGTGGTGCACCCGGCGTTCCGCTGGCAGCGCGGCTACGCGCGGGACTTCGTCTCCGGCATCCAGCGCATCGGCGACGAGACCGACGTCACCTTCGCGGTGGAGAACATGTACCCCTGGCGTTACCGGGACCGCGAGCTGCTGGCCTACGCGCCCGCCTGGGACCCCACCGAGGAGGACTTCCCGCACTACACGCTCGACCTCTCGCACACCGCCACGGCCCGTTCCGACGCCCTGGCCATGGCCGCCCGCATGGGCGACCGGCTCGGCCACGTCCACATCGCCGACGGCACCGGCTCGGGCAAGGACGAGCACCTGATCCCCGGGCGCGGCAGCCAGCCCTGCGGCGCCCTGCTGGAACGGCTCGCCGCCACCGGCTACCGGGGCCATGTGGTGGTCGAGGTCAACACCCGCAGGGCCGTCTCGGCGGCGGCCCGCCGCGCCGACCTGGCCGAGGCGCTGGCGTTCACCCGGCTCCACCTGGCCACCACGGCGCCCTCGGCGCCCTCGGCACCCTCGGCGCCCTCGGCGAACGGCGCGGACCCCCGGTGAGCGCTCCCGTCGGCAAGCCGACCCGCAGACGCGGGCGCCCCTCCCGGGCGGAGACGGCCGACGGCACCCCGGCCGCGAAGGACCGCATCCTGGAGTCGGCGCGCACCGCGTTCGCCGCGTCCGGCTACGACAAGGCGTCCATCCGGGCGATCGCCCGGGGCGCCGAGGTCAACCCGGCGCTGGTCCACCACTACTTCGGCACCAAGGAGGGCGTCTTCGCCGCCGCCGTCGCCGCGGCCGCCGCCCCCGCCACGCAGGGGCTGCCGCAGGACGCGCAGTTCGCCGCGGACGAGTTCGGCGAACGGTTCACCCGGCTGTTCTTCGGCATCTGGGAGAACCCGGTGACCCGCAGCCCGCTCCTCGCCATCGTCCGCTCCGCGATGAACAACGAGACCGCCGCCCGCATCTTCCGCGGCTTCGTCACCCAGCAGCTGCTCTCGCGCATCGCCGGCGGTCTCGACGCCCCGGACGCCGAGCTGCGCGCCGAGCTGGCCGCCTCGCAGCTGGTGGGAACGGTGCTGCTGCGCTATGTGCTCAAGGCCGAGCCCCTGGCCGGGGCACCCGCCGAGGAGCTGATCCGCCGCCTGGCCCCGGTCGTGCAGCACCATCTGACGGGCGAGGCGGGCCGGTCCCTGGGGGAGGCCCGCTGAAGGGCGCCGGAGCGCGCGATCCGCTACGCGCCGGTCGCTGGTGCCGCGTCGGTCAGGGTTCGCCCGTCGAGGAGCGGCGCCCGGTGCGGTGCATCGCTGGGCCCCTCCTGCCCGTTGGCGGGCAAGGAGGGAGCCGGATCGCCCTCGTGCGTGGGGGCACCTCCCGGACGGAGTCCGGGGGAGCACTCGGGTGATGCGGCAACGC
>NZ_LAVK01000197.1 GCF_001083795.1 Streptomyces sp. SBT349 | reverse complement strand
TCCAGCCGTGACTCCACGAACCGGCGCCGCCAGCGACTCACCGTGGACACCGACGTTCCCAAGGTCGCGGCGACGCGCTTGTTCGACGTGTCCTCGGCGCACGCCAGCACGATCCGCGACCGCAGTGCCAGGGCCTGTGAGGTCTTCGCCCGGCGCGCCCAACGCGTCAGCTGTTCCCGTTCGATGTCGGTCAGGACCAAACCGGCCTTCGGACGTCCCGGCCGCCCGGCGTCCACCAGACCCTCCACCCGCAAGTCCGCGAATCGCTTGCGCCACTTGCCCACCGTCATCGCCGACACGCCCAGATCGGCGGCAACCCGCGCGTACACCACATCCGGCTCCGCACACCGCAACACGATCCGCGCCCGCACAGCCAACCTCGACGAGCCCTGCGACCAGCGAACCAACTGGTCACGCTCGTCCGGACTCAACACGAACTCACCGGCAGACCGCCCCGAAAACGACATCCCACAACCCTAACAACTTAGAGCCAGGATTTCAGGCGCAGGACACTAACTTGCCCTTCAGTTTCAGCGTTGATGGTCATCGAGTCCTCACAGGCCCACCTGACCCACGTCAGCACCCTTGCGGGTCCGGGCAGAACCCGTATCCGGCCGGTTATGCGGGGCGACCAGCGGAGGTGCTGATCATTTGCCCCGGTTTCCCGCTGCCTTTCGGCGACCGGCATTGGCTTCTTGGGTCATCCTGTGCCCGCTGGGGAGTTGGGCCTTCCTTGCGGTCGGCTGACCGGACGCTTGCGCGTCCGGACCCCAGCGGGGTTTCCACGTTCCACACGAGTGAGATACGACCGGGGTGGGTGCCCCCTAAACTCCGGAACGGCGATGCTCTCCCGGCTGACGTTGGGTCTTCAGCCGGCGCCTGCCGCTTCTCAACGGCCAGTCCTGCACCCCGCTGGAGCAGTCCATCGGCGGGGCCCACGATCACGAAGCATCATCAGGGGTTCACTCGCGTTCACCCGTCCGGTCTTCCCCTTGCCTGTGGCCCCCGGATGGAACGGGGGCCCTTGGGCTTCTCCTTCAAGCTCCACACCCCGCCGTTACCAGCGACGCATGTCGAAGTGGGGACGGGCCTTGAGCACTGGCCCGGAACTACGCTGTCGACATCAGGTCGATCCTCCGATCAGGTAATTCACTCGGCCTCGTGCGACTTCGTGTCGCACCCCACCGCTCGTGGTAGAGCCGGACGAGTTCGGCGGCCGGGTGTGCTGACGGGCCGGTGAGGGTGGTCAGCAGACGGTAGTGGCCGGTCCGGGCCCCCCGGGGTGTAACGATGCTGATCTCGGCGTCGATGACTCGCACGGTCAGTGCGCCGAGCCGGGCCAGGAACGAGCCGTCGCCGCAGCGGGCCACCACCGGCAGCTTCCGGCCGGACTTGCACCGCACCAGCAGGTGCGTGCCGGTGGAGGCCAGGTGGTTCAGCAGGCCGGCCGCTGCGAAATTCCGGTCGCCCAGCAGCAGCATCCCGGCGCGCAGATCGCCTGCCAGCCGGCCGGCGTACTCCAGCTCGCCGGTGGTGGCCGGGCCGAAGACCGCCCCGACCACTGCCCGGGTCCCACAGGCCACCAGCGCCGTCAGCCGGACCTGCGGATAGCCCCCGGCCCCGTTGTTGCACCGCTGCTTCCCGAACACCGCGAGATTCGCCGGAGCGTCCGGCACCGGCAGCAGCGTGCCGTCGACGGCGACCACCAGCAGCCCGCGCCACCGCGTCGCGGGAGCGGTCGTGGCCACCGGGCCACGGACCAGGTCGAACAACGCCTTCAACGGCGCCGCCCCCAGACGCCGGCGGGCCTGCCGTAACGCGCTGCCACTCGGTCTGGCGGGCACCAGGCCCGCCAGACCGGCGCACAGCCGGTCAAAGACCTGCCGGTAGCCCAGCCCGGCGAACAACGCCCCGGCCAGCAGCAGATACACCGTGACCCGCGCCGGCACCAGCCGGACCCGCCGCTGTACCGCCCCGGTCGCGGCCAGTACCTCATCGACCATCTCGAACGGCACGATCCGGGTCAGCTCACCGATATGTCCGGGAGCGAACGCTCCGGCCGCTACCCGGGCCGTCCTCGTTATGGCAGCCTGTTCCAACAGCGGAGCTCCTGTGGTGAGGATGTCTTGGAGTGACAGACCTCTTCTACAGCAGCTCCGCTGCCTTGCTCACCAGCCTTGGCGAACAGCACCCACGCTTAACTGAACGGCGTTGCTTCTAGAAGTTCAGATAGGCAGCCTGGCTATTGAACTCAGCCAGCCAGATAGACACCCTGACATCTCAGATAGATACTTGATCGCGTGACAGACGTGTTCAGCGCCGCAGTGCGGCGCAGAAACAACGCAGGCATGACCTTCGCCCGCATGGAAGCACTGACTTGGGGAGTGGGAGGGAGGGAAGGCAGCCGGTCATCGGCTTGGTGGAACAACATGGCCAGGTACGACATGGAGACCCCGCCTTCGCCCAAGTACTTTCCGGGCATCGCCGCAGTCCTCCAGGTGTCCGAGCGACGGATTGCCGAGATGGTGGCCGAGCAGTGGTACCGCGTGAAGCCCGGCGATCGACTCCCGTGCGGCTTGGAGCCCTTGGTCTCCGCAGCGGAAACGCTGGACCCGGAAGACGTGGAACAGCTGACGGACATGGCACGGCACTTGCTGGCAATCCGGCGAGAGCTGAGAGGTCTTCAGGACGGCGAAGGGCACCACGACCCTAGGGCCTAGCCGGGAGGCTAGCGGGCAGGGGAGCGCGTCATGGGATCCCTTGCCAATCAACTGTCAGTGGGCCCTGGGACCATGGAAGCGCGGCGAAATCGCCCTCACGGGAGGGCAGTTAACGATGGAGACAACGCGCACCATGAGATTGGCACTGAACAAGGACTGGATCGTCGGCGCCCGCATCGGGGACGGCGGTTTCGGCGCCGTGTTCGAGGCGGAGGACACCGCCGGCGAGAGGGCGGCGGTCAAGCTGGTGCCCAAGGCGCCGGGCACCGAGCGCGAGATGCTCTTCACCGATCTGGACGGCGTCCGCAACGTGGTGCCGGTCATCGACAGCGGCGAGCACGAGAACCAGCGGGTGCTGGTGATGCCCCGCGCCGAGAAGTCCCTGCGCGACCACCTTCAGAAGCATGGCCGACTGCCCCTCAACGAGGCGGTCACCGTTCTGGCCGACGTCGCCGAAGCACTCGCCGACCTCAAGGACCGCGAGGTCGTCCACCGCGACCTCAAGCCGGAGAACGTCCTGCTGCTCGGTGGCCGATGGTGCCTGGCCGACTTCGGGATCGCCCGCTACGCCGAAGCGACCACCGCCCAGCACACCTACAAGGGCGCGGGAAGCCTGCCGTACATGGCGCCCGAGGTCTGGAAGTACCAGCGGGCCACCGGCGCGACCGACATATACGCCCTGGGCATCCTGGCCTACGAGCTCCTGGAAGGCACCAGGCCCTTCACCGGACCGGCCGAGCACGACTACCAGGAGCAGCACCTGCACGGAACCCCACCACCGCTCACTGCCGCTCCCCCTCTCTTGGCCACGCTGATCACCGAGTGCCTCTTCCGGGCCCCGCAGAGTCGCCCACCTGCCGGCAACGTGCTCGCCCGGCTGGGGCAGACCCCCGCGGCCCCGCTTTCCGGCGGCCTGGCGGCCCTCGCCCAGGTCAACCAGGACGCGGTCGCGCGCCGGGCCGAAGCCGACCGCAGGGCTTCGGCACACGCCACCGAGGCCGACCGCCGCAAGACGCTGCTCGAGGCCGCCACGACCACTTTCTCCTTCATCGCCGACGCCTTCCTCACAGCCCTCACGAACGCCGCTCCGAGCGCAGATGTCCGCAAGGGCAACCAGGGGGGCTGGACCGTCCGTATCGACGACGCCCAGCTGACGCTGTCCGGGCCAAAGGTGACCGCCTCCGCGGACTGGCGTGCCGCCTCCACGCCGGCGCCGTTCGACGTCATCGCCTCCGCGACCCTCTCGCTGGCGGTCCCCGCCGACCACCACGGATACGAGGGCCGCAGCCACTCCCTGTGGTACGCCGACGCGCAGACCGAAGACCAGTACCAGTGGTTCGAGACCGCCTTCATGGACAACCCGCTGAGCCACACCGCGCGAGCCATGGAACCCTTCGCGTTCAACCCGCACCATGAATCACGCGCCGCCATCGGCCCGGGGATGACGATGCAGCAGGTGGCCTGGCCCTTCACCCCGCTTGCCGTCGGGGACCTGGACGAGTTCATCCTCCGGTGGGCCGACTGGCTCGCCCGGGCGGCGAACGGCCGACTCACCCACCCCAGACGCATGCCCGAACGCGACCCCCAGGACTCCTGGAGGCGATGACCACACGGGCGGCCTACCGTTCATCCCGATCCGAGCGCGGGGTGAACGGCCCCACCCCGGGCCTCGACGCGCGCCGGCCGTGGATGACTGTGTCCGTGGTGGGGGCGGCCCGATACCTCATCGGGTGATCTTGATGTGACGTTCCGTCAATATTTTTGTGGTTCCGGCTGGACGTTTCGGGTTTGGTGGTCGGCATTAGGGGTGAGAGCGTCGTTCTCCCGGGCCTCGTGGGGGTGGCCCGGTGGCAGGAGGAAGGAACCGAAGTCCATGTCCGAGGGTGCGATGTCATCCGGATGCCGTGTGCGTGTGGGGGGATCCACAGCGCGGCCGGAGCACCACGAGAGTTCCGCGGCTCCTTCTCGGGGGTCACGGTGAGGGGCGGTGCCATGTACGGCATGGCAGATGATCCGCCCGGTCCGTCAGCGATCTACGACTCGTTCGTGGCTGGGAAGCGTGAGGGCTACGTGCGGTGGGCCTACGTCAAGCTCGGCTCGATGGAAGACGCCCGGGAGGTGGTGAACGAGGTCTTCTTCAAGATTTTCCTGCGCTGGGACGACGCGCTGGCCAGCGCGTCGGCCGATGCGTTCGGCTTCAAGATCCTCAAGGACGCGATCGTCGATGTCTTGCGCAAACGCGACCGCAGCCCCTGCGCGCTGGTGGGGCTGGAGTTCGAGCCGTCGGTGAAGCCGCTGCTGGGCATCCCCGACGAGGAGATCGAGCGGATCTCCACCCGGATGGAGATCCACCAGGCCATCGCCGACCTCCCCGCGCGGCAGCAGGTCTGCGTCACCCTGCACTACCTCCTGGGCGTCAGCACCGAGGAGATCGCCGGCTTCACCGGCATGCAGCCCTCCACCGTGCGCTCGCACCTCGCCGCCGCGCGCAGCAGCCTCGCCTCAGCCTTCGCCGTTAACCCGCCCACGCCCGCAGAGAAAGGCCCCTGACGGATGATCGAGGACATCCTGCACCGCGCGCAGATCCGTATCCCCACCTACACCCACGACGAGCAGGCAACGGACAACATCGCCCTCCACAACCGCATCCACGGCCTCATGCGCCGGCGCGCCGCCGCTCACCGCTCCGGAGCCGCCTGCTGGCTCGCCCCCACCTCACCCCAGCTCGCCGAGCTGCTGCTGCAGGCGATGGATGAGAAGGACACCGCCGCCCGCGGTGAGCTCCGCGAGCGATTGGAGGCCGACCTGCGCGGACTGTCGAAGGCCGTCATCACCGCACCGGGCAGTGCCGAGCGTCTGGTCGACTTCATGGACGCGGACCGGGCGACCGATCCGGTCGGGGCCCGCGCCTTCGGGTGCCTCCTGTACCGGCGCGACCAGCCCGACGGCGCTCGCTTCTGGTGGCGCTTCGCCGCCGGCGTCGGTGACGCCACCGCCGCCTACTGCCTCTTCCTCGAGGCCCTCCTGCGCGGCGAGCTCGACGAGGCCGTCCACTGCTACCGCAGGTTCAACGCCGGCGGCTTCCTCACCGATAACCCCGACGGGACGACCACCGACCCCGAGGGCCGCGACGCGACACCCGAGGCCGCGCTCGCCGACGTCGGCAGACAGGTCAGCGAAGTCGATACGACCGACGGCTGCGTCGCCGTCCCCGACCGGTACCTCGCCGACCTCCCCGGCGAGGAACGCGCCGACCTCCTTTGCCACAACTAACCCTCCATCAACGGCTGTCTGCTCACCCCGGGCCCCGCACCATGTCCGGTGCGGGGCCCGGGGCATTCGACTGGACGGAGTACGACGACGCGATCCTGATCATGGCCCCCATGGGCCCGCGGGGCGCCGCTACGGCCACCGGCCGGGCCGGGGACCCTGGCAGCCGCACTGGCCAACGCGGGCGGCCAGGAGGCCCTTGAGCGGCACGAGGCCGAGGCCCGCCGCCGGAGCGAGGAAGAGGAGGGACGCCACCACCATGCGCAGGAGGAGCAGCTCCCCCGCTGGGCGGAAGAAGAAGACGTCAGGGCCGCCGTGGCCCGCTGTGAAGCCTGGGCCCGCTGCGGTGAGCCGCGCCACGGCGACCACTTCGGCCAGGACCCGGCCGACGACTACGCTCCGCCGCCGGACGGCGTGCACTATGCCGCCTGCCGCCGCGAACTCATCGGGCCGCGTCGCAGGGTTCGGCCGTCTGGCGCGCCGTCTCAACGGTCAGCGAGAGGGGCAACCCGAGCGGGAAGCCGTCTGGTGCCGATGGCGGCTTCCTGGCTGCCGGTGGGCCTGGGGGCGTGCACTGGTGTTCGCGCGCCGGGTCGGGGAAGAAACGCGCCTGGGCGCACCTCTCGCTCTTTGTGGTGGTTATGCGCGGTTTGCGGAGTCCCTGCTTCACCGTGCGATGTGGTCTATGTCACACCCCCACCAGGGCACTTTCTCAACTTGACGACATCTACCCACGGTGGGTGATGTGTTGGCCTTCCGGAGAGGCCAACTCACCGACTGTTGTTGACTTTTGTTGTTTCTGGACCCGATGTTTGAATCTATACGCTCATACGTGACGCGGGGGAGCCACGCAGCCCCGGTTCCTAGGCCGTCTGGGCTGCGCGCTCCCCCCTCGCCATGCCACACCTGCGCTCGCACACAGGAGACACACCTTGAATGGTAGAGCTACACGTCATAACCAACCCGAGGGATCAGGCCGAGAACCAGACCGCACCTCTCGCCGTTCCACGCGCTGGGCTGCTCGCCGACGACGAATGATCGCAGATCAGTTTCTGCGGGGAGCCAGCTACACCGCCGGCGGGGCGGTGGTGGGCCTGCTGGTGGTGTGGATCCGGACGCGCTGAACACCCCCGCCATCGCAGATCGAGTCGCGGGCCCCTGGGTGGGGCCCGCGACCACCAACAGCGGCCTCGCCTTCCGCCCGTCTCCCCGGCGGTATCGTCAGGCCATGGCGGAGGGGGAGCTGCGGGCGCTGTGCGTGGGCATCGGCACGTTCGCCACAGCCGCGGCGGACGGTGAGCCCGACCTCGACGCCTGGACGCCGTTACCGTTCGCCGCCGCCAGAGCCCGCGCCCTGGCCGCCGAGCTCGCCGCGTTCGGCTACGCGGCCGAGACCGTCCACGACCCGACGGCCGAGGAGCTCGGCGCGCGCGTCCGGGCCACCGTCCGCGCCGGCGCCCCGACCACGGCGGTCGTCGCCCACGTCCTCAGCCACGGCGAGCGCGCCACCACCGGCCTGTACGCCGTGGGCGCGGACGGGAGCAGGGCCGACCACACCAAGATCGACAACTGGCTCGGCTGGGTCGAGGACCGCCGCGGCGGGCCGCCCGCGCTGTTCCTCCTCGACCTGTGCGGCGGCGGGTCCGCGGCCCGGCTCCCCTGGCAGCTTCAGGCCGCCGCCGAGGCCGGCCGGGCCTGGGTGATCGCCGCCGCGGGACCCGAGGAGCCGGCGTGGGACGGCCGGTTCAGCCAGGCGGTCGCCACTGTCCTGGCCGCCGTCCGCTCCGGCGCGCTTGACCTCCACCCCAGCCAGGAGTACGTGCCGCTCGGCACCCTGATCACTCGCATCCGCGCCGAGGTGGACCGGCTCGGCGCCCGGGGCCTGGGCCAACGCGTCACCGCCACCCCGGTGGACGGCGAGTACCCGCCGCTGCCGTTCTTCCGCAACCCCGGCCACCAGGACGACCCCGTCCGGCGCGCCACCGCCGCCCTGGACCCGGCCGCCGCCGCGTTCCTTGACGCCGCCCACTTCATGGACCGGGCCTCCGGCCACGGCCCGATGCGCCACCAGGTCGCGGCCGGCTGCTTCACCGGGCGAGATGTCGAACTCGCCCTGCTCACCGACTGGTTGGACACCGCCGGGCCGCCCGGGATCGCGCTGGTCACCGGCGGCCCAGGCACCGGCAAGTCGGCGCTCCTCGGCGTCCTGGTCTGCGCCGCCCACCCCGGGCTGCGGGCCGCGACCACCCACCTGTGGCGGCACGCGACCAGCCGACCCTCGGCCCACGACCAGCTGGTCGCCCTCCACGCCAGGCACCGCGGCGTCCGCGACCTGACCACCTCCCTCGCCCGCCAGCTCGGCGCGCCGGACGGGGACGTGACCGCGGCCGTCCGCGCCCTGCAGGCCCCGCCCGTCGTCGTCCTGGACGCCCTCGACGAGTCCGACGAACCCGAGGCGGTCCTCACCGAGCTGCTCCTTCCGCTCGCGCGGACCTGCCGGGTGCTGGTCGGGACGCGGCCCTGGGAGGAGTTCGCCGGGTTACGCGCGACGGCCGACCACGACGGCCTCCTGGTGGACCTCGACACGGTCGCGGCCGACCGCCTCCGCGCCGAACTCGCCCGCTACGTCGAGGACCTGCTCGCCCTGCGGCCTGGCCTGGACGGCCTGGCCCTGGCCCCGGTCCGCGCCGCCTTCGCCTGCCGACTCGCCGACGGGCTGGCCGCCGACCCGACCTGGGGCGCGTTCCTGCTCGCCGCCCTCGTCACTCACCACGCCGTGGCCCGGCGTTCCCTCGCCACCCGGGACGTGCCGGGGGCGCGGCGGCTGGCCGGGGAGATCCCGCTGGTCCTGCCGCGGGTCTTCGACGCCGAGATCCCCACCCCGCGCGCCCACACCGTCCTCACCGCCCTCGCCCACGCGCACGGCCAGGGCATGCCGGTCGCCGTCCTGGCCCGGGTGGCCGGGGTGTTTGGGGACGGCGGGGACGGCGGGGCGGCCGCGGAGGCGGAGGTCCTGGAGGTCCTGCGCAGGTCCCGGTTCTACCTGCGGACCTCCTCCGACAGCGACGGCACGACCCTGTACCGGCTGTTCCACCAGGCGCTCGCCGACCACCTGCGGGTCGCCGAGCCGCCCGGCCTGCTCGACCGCCTCCTCGCCCTCGGCGTCGCCGCGGCCGAACCGTACGTCCTGCGGCACGCGATCCAGCACGCCGCGGCGGTCGGCCGGGTGGACGACCTGCTGACCGACGCGGAGTTCCTGGTCCACGCCGACCCAGGGATCCTGGCCCGCCACCTGGGACGTGCCAGGTCGCCGGCCGCCAGGACCGCTGCGGCCGCGTACCGGATGTCGATGGACCAGCCCGGCCGTGCCGACCCGACGATGCGTCGCGGGCTGCTCGCGGTGGACGCGGCCCGTCACGGTGACCGGGCGCTGGCCGCTCGCCTGGCCGACGGCCTCGGCTGGAAACCGCTGTGGGCCACCGGCGGCGCCGCCAGCCGGGAGCCGCTCGGGGTCCTCGTCGGTTCCAACGGCGGCCCGACCGGGCTCCACGACCTGGACGCCACCACCCTCGCGGGCCGGCCGGTCGCCGTCACGGTCGCCGGCGACGGTCGGCTGCGGCTGTGGGACCTGGCCACCCACACCCACCTGGAGTCGGTCCGCCTCCTCGGCGGCCCTGCCGACCGCGTCGCCTGCACCACCCTGGCGGGCCGGCCGGTCGCGGTCACGGCCGGCCCCGGGGGCCTCGACGTCTGGGACCTGTCCCCGCTGCGGCCGCTGGCGCGCGGTCGGGACTGGCCCGCGAACCTCGGCACCGCCCGGGACCTGGTGTGCGCCACCTGGTCCGGGCGGCGGGTCGCCCTGGTGTCGCTGGACGGGACAGCCGCCCGCGGCTGGGACCTGGCCTCGGGCGAGCCGGCCGGGCCGCCCGTCAAGACCCGGAACGCCTACGTCGCCGGCGCCACCGCCGACGGCCGTCCGCTGCTGGTGGTCAGCCGCGAGAACGGCGGCGCACGAGTGTGGGACGGCGCGACGGGCGCGTTCGTCGGCCCGCTGAGGACGCCGGGGGCGAGCAGCCACGGCGCGCTGGGCTGCGCCGAGCGCGACGGCCGACCGGTCGTGGTGGTCGCGGACGGCGTCAGCGGGCGGGTGCTCGCCTGGGACCTGGCCACCCGTCAGCCGGCGGGCGTGTTGCGCAGCAGGACCGGCAGGGGCTCGGTGCTGTGCTGCGCCGTGCTGGACGGCGTTCCGGTCGCCGTGGTCGCCCTCGCCCACGAGGGGCGCTCGGAGGTCGACGTCGGCCTTTGGGATCTGCGCGGGCGGCAGGCGGAGATCGCCCCTGCGATCAGCGGCCGAGGGCGGCCGGTGCGCGCGGCCTGCGCGACGGTGGCGGGCCGACGGACGCTGCTGGTCGCCGAGGGCCCGCACGCGGTCCGGCTGTGGCACGCAGCGGAGCGGCCGGAAGAGTTCCGCGGCCACCTCGCGCCCGTCCGTTCCCTCGCCACCGTCCCGGCGCCCGGCGGCACCGTGCTGGTCGGCCGGGACGACCTGACGACGGCCGTCTGGCACCTGGCCACGGGCGCCCCCTGGCCCCCGGCGGACGGCCGGGATCCGCGGGTCCCGTGGCGTCTGAACTCCATCGGCGACCGCAGCCGGCACGGCTCCCTGCACCCGAGCCTCCTCGGCGTGGTCTCCGTCGCCGGCACTCCGTCCTGGTCGAGGACCACGCCGGGTGGGAGGGGCACCTGTTCGCGTCCACCCCGCTGGCCGACCCCTCCGGGACGACCCTGCGCGAGGTCCTCCGCCCGCTGCCGCACCGGACGCTGACCACGTTGGCCGGGCGCCCCGTCGTGGTGACCGTGGACAAGGACGCCGGGGTGCGGGAATGGGACGTCGCGACGTGGCGGTCCGAGACGCTCCTGGCCCTGCCGCCGGAGGCGACCGGGATCCGGGAGGCGCACTGCGTCGTGGTCGATGGGCACACGCTGCTGGTGCTGGGCGTCAGCGAGGCCGACGCGCTGCACGTGTGGGACCTGTCCACCCGCGGCCGGGTCGCCGGACCGCTGGCGAACCCGAGGGTCACCGTGGCGTCCGGCATCCGAACGGTGACGACCCCCGCGTTCCACCGGGTGGTGGCGCTGGACGGCAGGCCGGTCGGGATCTCCCCTACCGAGTTCCCGGCCCGGGGCCTCGCCGTCTGGGACATCCTGGGCGAGCGCCGACTGCGCTGGATCGGCGGGGTGACGAGCGGGTGGCCGCGGGCCGAGGTGGGGGAGTGGGACGGCGTTCCCGTCGTCGCGCTGACCGGTACCCGGCGGTGGCGGGGGGGCGAGCGCTCCCGGGTGCGGCTGGTGAACCTGCGGACGGGGACGACGATCGAGGAGATACCGCTGCCCGCCCGGGCGGGCGCCCTGGCGCTCGACGCCGGGGGCCACCTGGCGGTCGGCCTGGACCGGGACGTCCTCGTGCTGCGCCACTGGAAGGGGCACCCGCGGTGACGCCGCCACCGACGATCCTGGGCGTCCACGGCATCGGCAACCACCAGCCCGGAGCTACGCCGGACGATGCCGCCGCGTTGCTGTCCGGCCGGTGGGGCGCGGCCCTCGGCCGCCCGCTCCGCGTCGCCTACTACGCCCACCACCTGGCCCCAGGGCTTGCGCAGGGCGTGGACGAGCCGGAGTGGCTGGCGGCCGAGGAGCGGCTGCTGCTGCTGGCCCTGGCCCGGAACCTCGGCGCGCCGGCCGAGGTCGCCCAGGGCCGACTGACCGCCCCGGCCCGGCGGGCCGCCGACTGGATCGCCCGGCGCCACGGGCTGGACGCACGGCTGGTGGGGCGGTTCGTGGCGCGGTTCTGCCGCGAGGTGGACACCTACTTCCGGGACGCCGACCGCCGCGCCGCGGCCCGGGACGAGGTGGCCCGGCGGCTGGCCGAGGCCGCCCCGCGGGTCGTCATCGCCCACTCCCTCGGCTCGGTGGTGGCCTACGAGGCCCTTCACGCCCACCCTCACCCGCCCGTGGAACTCCTGATCACCCTCGGCTCGCCGCTCGGGATGCCGGACGTGGTCCACGACCGCCTCGTACCGGCGCCACCCGGCCACCGCCCACCGGGCGTCCGCCGGTGGGTCAACATCGCCGACCCGGGCGACCTGGTTGCCCTCCCCCGACACCTGGCCACCCGGTTCGCCGGCGTGGATGCGGACGTGGAGACCACCATCGCCACCTTCGACTTCCACAAGGTCACCCACTACCTCGCCTGCCCCGCCACCACGACGGCGGTGGCCGTCGTCGGCTAGGGACCCGCTCGACGGCGCGGTGCCTGAACGGGCCGCGCACCCCCATACCGGGGTGCGCGGCCCGTGATTCACCGGCCGACGGGGCCGCGGACGCCCCAGGCTTCCGCGAGGTTGGCCAGCAGCCGCTCGGGCAGCTCGTCTCGCCACAGGCCAGCGAGGAGCATCGGCCGGTTCGTGAGGCGCTCGCAGACCGCGAGGGCTTCGGGTTGGCTGGCGAGCTGGTATCGGCCGTTGTTGGCGAGCGGGCTGTGGGGCCCGAACCCGCGCGCCATCCGCCTCTGATCGACCAGGTGCTCGACGGCGAAGGGCCGCAGCACCTTGCGCATGTACCGTTCCTGCTCCCACCGGTCCGCCATGGTCCTCAGCAACAGACGGAGCACCTCGTCCGTCAGCTCGGGGTCGTGGGTGGCGGGCTTCTCGGACCAGGTGGGGTGGAAAGCCGTGCACAGCGACCGCATCTCGTCGATGATCGCCTCTTCCACCGCCTCGTGGCCGTCGACGCCAGCCGAGGGCGGTGGTGCTTCGTCGTCGTCGGTGAGGACGGCGGTGCACAGGTCGATGCAGTCGGCGCAGATCCGCATTGTGTTTGAGGCGAGGTGTGCGCCGCCGAGCTTCGGCAGCCGGGCAGCTACTGAGCTTGTTCTTTATCTTCCGGCCTCGAATGGCATCTCGAACTGAGTCGCTCACCTGGGGATTCGCCGAACGCGGGAGCGGCCTTCGTCTGATCATGTGCTCCGACCAAGGTGTACGTGACCAAGACGAAGGCCGTGAGTATGAGTCTGCTACCTGCTGCTGTCCGGAGGGAAGCGTTCACGGAAGCGTCACGCTTCCGGGGCGAGTTCTACGAGTGTCTGACCGCCCGGCGCGATGAGTTGTTCGAGCTGATGGACGCGATGCTGTGCGCGGACGGTGCGGTGAAGTCCCCGGTGGACCTGACGTTATTGCCTGAGCATCGTCGTGGGCACGGAGCGATGTACGGCGGTCTCAACAACGGCCGGATCGACATGGATCGGCTGCGGACAGCGCTGGCCGGGCTGTCGCTGCCTCGTTTCGACGGCAGGCGCCTGGTCCTGGCGGCCGATGTGTCGCCGTGGCTGCGGTCGGACGCGCCGTGCTCGGCAGAGCGCCTGTTCTGCCACGTCTACGGCCGGGCGAAGACAGCCTCGCAGTTCATCCCCGGCTGGCCTTACTCCTTCGTGGCCGTGCTGGAGCCGGGTGCCACGTCCTGGACCGCTATCCCGGACGCGGTCCGGCTCGGCCCGGCGGACGACGCCACCGCGATCACCGCCGCCTGGCAGACCATCAGCCTCAGCCCGGACCCGGCTCCGCCGCCCGGGCACAGCGCCTAGGAACTGGTCCCGGTGCTCCCCGGCGCACGCCACGAGGGGCCCGGCCCCACGCCCGGGGCCCCCGTTCCTGTCCGGGAGTTGATCCGGATGCCAGTCCGATGCACGGGCGCCGGCGCCCCGGCTCCGCCCACCTGGTTCTGGACACCCCCTCGTGGTCCTGTGGTTTTCGCTCAAGGGAGGCTTAGGGATTGGGTGTTGGTATGACGGGGTTAGGTGGTGGCGGGCAGGGTCGGGGTTATGTGGATACTTCGTGCACAGCGGCGGTTTTCTCTGAGCGATCGGCCGGTGAAGAGGGTCAGGGCGTGGTTGGTGGCCGGCGGGGG
>NZ_LAVK01000196.1 GCF_001083795.1 Streptomyces sp. SBT349 | reverse complement strand
CCCACCAGACACCCCCTCCCGCAGGGGGCCCGGCGCGGCTCGCACCAACGGTGGGCGGCGGGGGTCGCGTTCAGTCGGCGAGACCTGGCGACCTGGCGGCAGATGCCGTCAGTTCACAGACCCGCTCCCCGGCTTCGCCGGTTGAACGCGCTGAGATCGTTGACTTCTTGAATCCACGTCGTGAGCAACGGGCGGCGGTCCTCGCCGCGCCGGCCGCCGGGCCGCCGAGACGGCTCGGCCGGCTGATGTTCGCCGGATCCTGCCCGCCCGTCACATCCGGGCGACAGGCCGCCGCGCCAGGAGACCCGGCACACGACGGTCATTCCATGGGGGGGTGGCATGTTCGCGGCCCTTCTCGATCCTTTGCGTCGGCACGAGAACCACCGCCGGGCGGCAACGTCGCCCGCGCGACCGATGGGAGCGCTCCCACCCGGCGGTAATGTCCCTCATAGTGGAAGCGCGCAACCCTCCCGTCAACACCCGGAGCATTCCTTTTTCAAACAGAGAAACCGCCGAGAGCTCCCCCAGGGTCCGACCGGACGCGGGGAAGTGAACGGGAACACCCCGGTTCGGGCCGGTCAGTGGGGGTGGCGGCTTCGTTGGTTGAACTCCGCGGCCCGGCGCGCGGCCGGTGGGAAGAGGTGCGGCGGGGGCGTGCGCCGGCCGCGCGGATGCCGCTGGAGCCGCTCTCCGTGGTGACGGCCGGGGGCGTCGGAAGCGGGCGGGACCTCTCCCCGGGGGAGGGCGCGAGCGCTCCTTCCGCCGCAGAGCGTCCGGCGCTGCCGGGGGCACGGGCTTGCCGGGGCTCGCGCATATCGTGCCGTCATTTTTCGGACACGCGATTCGTCGGCGATCGTGAGGCGGCCCGCGCCGGGGAGCGCAAGGTCGAAGGCGCGCGGAGGAGGGACGCGTTCCGTTCGGGGCTGGGAAAAACCCATTGAAATTCGGCACAGCCGACCCCGATTCTTGGTCGGTTGCCCACCTTCTCGCGCACTGACTCTGGGATGTCATGCAGATTCGTGATCTTCCGTACCCCGACCCCGGTGACCCCGACGTACGGTCCGGATTCCGCTTCCTCGTCTGGCTCTTCCGCCAGCAGCTCGGCGGCCAGCTGAAGGCCATGAGCTGGGGCACGCTCCACATGGCGACCGTCGCCGGGCTGCCGCTGACCATGGGCCTGGCGATCGAGGCCGCCGTGGACGGTTCCGGCAGCCGGCTGGCGCTGACCGGGCTGATCATGCTCGGACTCACGCTCGTCATGACGTTCGCGGACACGATGCTGCACCGCGCCGCGGTGACCAACTGGATCACCGCGGCGGCCCGGGTGCAGCAGCTTCTCGCCCGCCGCACCGCGGCGCTGGGCGGGGTCCTGACCCGCCAGGTCGCCGCGGGGGAGGTGGTCAAGGTGTCGACCGGGGATGTGGAGAAGATCGGCTGGTTCGTCGAGACGTTCTCCCGCTTCGCCGCCGCGGTCGTCGTGGCGCTGGCCGTCTGCGCCGGTCTGATCGTCCATGAACCGCGTCTGGGGGTGCTGGTGCTGGGCGGGGTGACCGCCGTCGTGCTGAGCGTCTGGCCGCTGCTGCCAGCCGCGACCCGGCGCGCCGACCGGGAGCGCGCCAAGTCCGGCCGGGCTACCGAGCTGGCGTCGGACACGGTGGCCGGGCTGCGGGTGCTGCGCGGGATCGGCGGCGAGGAGCTCTTCCTCGACCGCTACCGCCGCGCCTCGCAGGAGGTCCGCGCCGCCTCGGTGCACAACGCCCGCATGTGGTCGTTCATCGACGCCGTCCAGGTGGTGATGCCGGGGCTGCTGATGATCGCGATCGTCTGGCAGGGCACGCAGCTGGCGCTGGACGGCCGGATCGGCGCGGGTGAACTGGTCGCCGTCTACGGGGCGGTGACCTTCCTGCTGTTCCCGCTGCGGCTGTTCCAGGAGACGGCGATGGCCTTCACCTTCTCCCGGCCGTCGGCGAAGCGGGCGGTGCGGGTGCTCGGGCTGCGCCGGGAGCAGCCGGGGAGTGCGGTCGGTGCAGTCGGTCCTGTCGGTGCGCTGGAGGCGCCGCTCGCGGGCGAGGTGCGCGATCCGGCCACCGGGCTGGTGGCCCCGCGGGGCCTGCTGACCGCGGTGGTGTGCGGGGACGCGAGCCTCGCCGAGCGGCTGGCCGAGCGACTCGGCGGCCATCCGGCGAACGAGGACGCCGCCCCGTCGGCCCAGCTGGGGGGTGTCGCGCTGAACGACGTGCCGCTCGCCGCCGCCCGCGCCGCCGTGCTGGTGCAGGACAAGGACCCGGTGCTGCTGTCCGGGACGCTGGGCGAGCTGCTGTCCGTGCCGGCCACCGGGCGGGTGTCGGCGGGCGAGGCGCTGCGGACCGCGCAGTGCCACGACGTGCTGACGGCGCTGGCCCAGGCGTCGACCGATGGCAGCGGGGATCCGATGCGGACCCGCATCACCGAGCGGGGGCGTTCGCTCTCCGGCGGTCAGCGGCAGCGCCTGGCGCTGGCGCGCTCGCTGATCACCGACCCCGACGTGCTGGTCCTCGACGAGCCGACCTCCGCCGTCGACTCGCACACCGAGGCGAGGATCGCGGAGGGCCTGGGGGGGCTGCGCGCCGGGCGGACCACGGTGGTGTTCACGTCGAGTCCCCTGCTGCTGGACCGGGCGGACCTGGTGGCGTTCGTCGACGAGGGCACGGTCGTCGCGACGGCACCGCACCGGGAGCTGCTGCACACCGTCCCCGGGTACCGGGCCGTCATCACCCGCGAACCGGACACCGCTTCCCTGGCTGAGGAGACCGCATGATCGGCATGAGACCGCCGGAGTACGACCCGGCGTCCACGGAGCACGCGACCACGCTGCCGGTCGCGGGCCGGGAGACGGTGCGCGACTACGTGCGGGAGCTGCTGGTCAGGCACCGGCGGAGCTTTGTCGCGCTGGTGGTCATCAACACGGTCGCGGTCGGGGCCTCCATGGTCGGTCCCTATCTCCTGGGGCAGGTCGTGCAGGGCCTGGCCGACGGGGATCGCGAGCTGCATATGGGCCGCACTCTCACGATCTTCGCGCTGGCCCTGGTGGTGCAGGCCATCTTCGTGCGGATGGTGCGGCTGCGCGGCGCCGTGCTGGGCGAGCGGATGCTGGCGGATCTGCGGGAGGACTTCCTCGTCCGTTCGGTGGGACTGCCTCCCGGGGTGCTGGAGCGGGCCGGCACCGGTGATCTGCTGGCCCGGGTCAACACGGACATCGACCGGCTGGCCAAGGCGATGCGCGAGGCGGTGCCGCAGATGTCCATCGCCGTGGTGTGGGCGGGGCTGTTGCTGGGCGGCATCGTGGTGACGGCCCCGGCGCTGGGCCTCGCCGTGCTGATCTCGTTCCCTCCGCTGTTCCTCGCGTGCCGCTGGTACTTCAGGCGGGCGGGGGCGGCCTACCGTTCGGAGGCGGCGGGGTATGCGGCGGTGGCGGCGGCGCTGGCCGAGACGGTGGACGCGGGGCGGACCATCGAGGTCCACCGGCTCGAGGGTCGGCGGGTCGAGCTCTCCGACCGGCGGGTCAAGGAGTGGACGGCCTGGGAGCGGTACACGCTCTGGCTGCGGTCGGTGCTGATACCTGCGATCAACGTCTACCACGCGCTGATTCTCAGCGGTGTGCTGATGATCGGCGGCACCTTCGTGCTTCAGGGGTGGCTGAGCGTGGGTCAGCTGACCACGGGGGCGCTGCTGGCGCAGATGCTCGTCGAGCCCGTCGGGATGATCCTGCGCTGGCTGGACGAGCTTCAGGTCGCCCAGGTGTCCCTGGCCCGCCTGGTGGGTGTGCGAGAGGTGGAGGACGAGCCTGGGGACGCCTCGGTGGCGCCCGACGGCAGGGAGCTGACGGCCGAGCGGGTGCGTTTCGGGTACCTGGCCGACACCGATGTGCTGCACGATGTGTCGCTCGACGTGGCGCCCGGGACCCGGATGGCGCTGGTGGGGCCCTCGGGCGCGGGGAAGTCCACGCTGGGGCGGCTGCTGGCCGGAATCTATGCCCCGCGCACGGGCGAGGTGACGCTCGGCGGGGCGCGGCTGGCCGGGATGACGGCCGAGCGGGTCAGGGAGCAGGTGGCGCTGGTCAACCAGGAACATCACGTGTTCGTCGGGCCGCTCCGGGACAATCTGCTGTTGGCCTCGCCCGACGCCGGGGACGCCGAGCTGTGGGCGGCGCTGGCCGCGGTGGACGCGGACGCGTGGGCGCGGGATCTGCCGGACGGCCTCGACAGCGAGGTCGGCTCCGGCGGGCTGAGCGTCTCGCCGGCGCAGGCCCAGCAGATCGCCTTGGCCAGGCTGGTGCTGGCGGATCCCCACACTCTGGTCCTGGACGAGGCGACCTCGCTGCTCGACCCGCGGGCGGCGCGCCACCTGGAGCGGTCCCTGGCGCGGGTGCTGGAGGGCAGGACGGTGATCGCCATCGCCCACCGGCTGCACACGGCGCACGACGCCGACGTGATCGCGGTGGTGGAGGACGGTCGGATCAGCGAGCTGGGCAGCCACGACGAGCTGGTGGCGGCCGATGGGGCGTACGCGGCGCTGTGGCGGTCCTGGCACAGCTGAGCCGCCGGTCGCGGCGACCGTCGCCGCCGCGACCGCCGGCGGTGTGGTCAGGCCGCGAGCATCACGGCCCCCACGCCGCTGGCCGCGCCTATCACCATGAAGGCGGGCATCAGCACCCTGTTCTCCACCCAGGCGCCCGCCCTGAACCGCATGAAGCGGGGAGGGCCCAGCGGGTACCAGCGCCTGCCGGCGATCGGGAGCGGCCACAGCATCGGGCATCCGGAGACGGTGATGGCGTCGCCGAGGGTGTGGACGATGGAGCCGAGCACGATGGGGAGTCCGATCCACAGGTAGGGCTGGTCCTCGAACAGCCAGTCGGACCCGTTGCCCGGCTGGTCGAGGACTCCGGCCAGCAGCCAGGCGCTGGTGGCGCCCAGCATCCACACCAGGACATCGCTGGATACCCGGGCCATGCGCCACAGGAGGCCCTCCACGGCGAGCACCATGTGGATGAAGAGGATGACCAGCACGGCCCAGCGGCCCCAGGTGATCGCCGCGAAGGAGAAGCCCGCGCCGAGCAGCACGGCCCAGATCCAGGTGTGGGTCAGGGTGCGGTGTCCTCCGGTGCGGCGTCTGTCCCCTCTGCCGCGGGTGGAGTTGTAGACGACCTCGGAGAGCTTGTCGATGAGGCCGGCGAGCATCTTCGACAGGGGGCCGAACGCCCGCGAGATCGTTGCCGACTTGTGGTCCAGGTCGGGGGCGAGGGCCGCCCCGGCGCAGATCAGCGCCCCGGCGAGGAGAACCTGCCACGGCATGGCGTGGTCCGCCGCCGCGGCGGCGGCCCCCACCCCCAGCCAGGCCATCGCTCCGGACAGTGAATGCGCCGGTCCCATCATGGCTGCGCCCCGCCCCTTCTTGGGTTTTTGAGTGCCCGTCGGCCGCACAGCGTAGTGCCCCGCGATCTTCGAGCGTCGGGCCGGTTCCCCGTGGGCCGCGCATTGCGGGCAGTATGGAGCGGTGACCCTTATCGATCAGATGCCGACGGACAGCGACCCCGATGCCCTCTTCGACGCCTTCTCGTCGTGGGTCGGTGAGCGGGGCATCGCCCTCTATCCGGCCCAGGAGGAGGCACTGATCGAGGTGGTCTCCGGTGCGAACGTCATCTTGTCCACTCCGACCGGGTCGGGCAAGTCCCTGGTGGCGGCCGGAGCGCACTTCGCGGCGCTGTCCCGGGACCAGGTGACGTTCTACACGGCGCCGATCAAGGCACTGGTCTCCGAGAAGTTCTTCGATCTGTGCAAGCTCTTCGGGACCGAGAACGTCGGCATGCTCACCGGCGACGCGTCGGTCAACGCCGACGCCCCCGTCATCTGCTGCACCGCCGAGGTCCTGGCCTCGATCGCGCTGCGGGACGGCGCGCAGGCGGACATCGGGCAGGTGGTCATGGACGAGTTCCACTTCTATGCCGAGCCCGACCGGGGCTGGGCGTGGCAGATCCCGCTGCTCGAACTGCCGCAGGCGCAGTTCATCCTGATGTCCGCGACGCTCGGCGACGTGGCGCGGTTCGAGGAGGACCTGAGGCGGCGTACGGGGCGGCCGACGACGGTGGTGCGCTCGGCCACGCGTCCGGTGCCGCTGAGCTACGAGTACCGTACGTCCGCGCTGACCGAGACCCTGACGGAGCTGCTGGAGACGCATCAGGCTCCGGTCTACATCGTTCACTTCACCCAGGCCCAGGCGGTGGAGCGGGCGCAGGCGCTGATGAGCATCAATATGAGCACCCGCGCCGAGAAGGACGAGATCGCCGCCGTCATCGGCAACTTCAGGTTCACCACGAAGTTCGGCAGGAACCTCTCCCGCTATGTCCGCCACGGCATCGGGGTGCACCACGCCGGGATGCTGCCCAAGTACCGCAGGCTGGTGGAGAAGCTGGCGCAGGCGGGGCTGCTGAAGGTGATCTGCGGCACCGACACGCTGGGCGTGGGCGTCAATGTGCCCATTCGGACGGTGCTGTTCACGGCGCTCACCAAGTACGACGGGAACCGGGTGCGGGTGCTGCGGGCCCGCGAGTTCCACCAGATCGCGGGCCGCGCCGGGCGGGCCGGGTTCGACACGTCGGGCCTCGTGGTGGCCCAGGCGCCCGACCATGTGGTGGAGAACGAGAAGGCCCTCGCCAAGGCCGGTGACGATCCCAAGAAGCGCCGCAAGGTGGTCCGCAAGAAGCCGCCCGAGGGCTTCGTGAACTGGGGTGAGGAGACCTTCCAGCGGCTCATCGGCGCCGAGCCCGAGCAGCTGACGTCCCGCTTCCGCGTGACGCACGCGATGCTGCTGGCCATCATCGCCCGTCCCGGCGACGCGTTCGCCGCGATGCGGCGGCTGCTGGAGGACAACCACGAGCCCCGCAGGCAGCAGCTGCGCCACATCAGGCGGGCCATCGCGATCTACCGCTCGCTGCTCGACGGGGGGATCGTCGAGCGTCTCGACGAGCCGGACGGCCAGGGCCGGATCGTGCGGCTGACGGTCGATCTCCAGGCCGACTTCGCGCTCAATCAGCCGCTGTCGACGTTCGCCCTGGCCGCGTTCGAGCTGCTGGATCCCGAATCCCCCTCCTACGCGCTGGACATGGTCTCCGTGGTGGAGTCGACGCTGGACGATCCGCGGCAGATCCTCGCCGCCCAGCAGAACAAGGCGCGGGGCGAGGCCGTGGCGGCCATGAAGGCGGAGGGCGTCGAGTACGAGGAGCGGATGGAGCGGCTGATGGACATCACCTATCCGCGCCCGCTGGACGAGCTGCTGTTCCATGCGTTCGGCGTGTACCGCAAGAGTCATCCGTGGGTCGGCGATCATCCGCTCTCCCCCAAGTCGGTGGTACGGGACATGTACGAGCGGGCGATGACCTTCTCCGAGTTCGTCTCGCACTACGAACTGGCGCGCACCGAGGGCATCGTGCTCCGCTACCTCGCGGGCGCCTACAAGGCGCTGGAGCACACGGTGCCGGACGATCTGAAGTCGGAGGACTTCCAGGACATCGCCGCCTGGCTCGGCGAGCTGGTCCGCCAGGTCGACTCCAGCCTGCTGGACGAGTGGGAGCAGCTGGCCAACCCGGAGGCCGAGGACGCCACCGAGGCCCAGGATCGGGCGGATCAGGTGCGGCCGGTGACCGCCAATGCCCGCGCCTTCCGGGTGCTGGTCCGCAACGCCCTCTTCCGCCGGGTGGAGCTGGCCGCGCTGGACCGTGTGGACGAGCTCGGCGAGCTGGACCGCGAGGCGGGCTGGAACGCCGACGCGTGGGGGGAGGCGATGGACGGCTACTGGCAGGAGTACGACGAGCTGGGCACCGGCCCCGACGCCCGCGGGCCGCGGCTGCTGCGGATCGAGGAGCGTCCCGAGGACGGCCTGTGGCGGGTGCGGCAGACGTTCGCCGATCCCGCGGGGGACCACGACTGGGGTATCTCGGCCGAGGTCGACCTGACCGCGTCGGACGCGGAGGGCCGCGCGGTGATCAAGGTCATGGACGTGGGCCAGCTCTGAGCGGGGGCTCCGCTCGCCCTCCGCGCGCCTCGCGGAGGGCGTGGCGCAGTCTGGTCCGGTACCCCCGGACCTCGTCCGGGTCGGTCGCGGTCAGCAGCGGGCGGACGGTGTCTCCGTGCTGGGCCGCGAGCGTGGGGCCGATCAGCCGTGGGCGGAGCCGTCGCAGCAGGTCCCGCTCGCCGGGGTCGGGCGCCTCGGCCTCGAGCGCGGGCGGCTCCAGGACGGCGGCGTGAGCGGCGGCCCGCTGCCAGACGGTCTCCGCCCGGCCGGCGAGGAGGGTCGTGCGCCGACCGCGCCAGCGGCGGGGGCGCCAGTCATCGCCACGGGCGAGGGACCGGCGCATGGGGTCGGGGACGGGGCCGCTCAGCAGGGTCGGGAAGCTCGCGGCGAACGCCCTGAGCTCGGCGGCCGGATAGCGCCAGACCAGGACCCGGTGGCGGTTCACCCGGAGGTCCACGGGGCTGAAGCACCCGTAGCGCGCCAGCCGGGCGAACCGGGCGGGCGCGATGCCGAGCAGCTGCGCGCCCGCGGTCGCGTTGACCAGAGGGGAGGGCTCGACGTCCGGGCCCGGGGACCACTCCTCGCGTGGGGCGGTGATGATCGAGGTCTGGTATGCGTGCATGGGATCCTCCCCGAGAGAGCTCTGATTACCGTCAGTAACCAGACTCCCACAGCATCCCGCGCTTCGCAACCCTCCGTAGTCAATTCTTACGGAGAGCGATCAGTTCATGTCCCGGGCGGCGAGCCCCATGTGTTCGCCCACCTTGTTCACCAGGAGGGTCATCTCGTACCCGACCTGGCCGATGTCCGCATCGGGCCCGGCCAGGACACAGAGGCAGCTGCCGTCTCCCGCGGCGGTCACGAACAGCACGCCGTCGTCGAACTCGATCATCGTCTGGCGGACGTCGCCGGCCCTGAAGTGCTCCCCGACCCCCTTGGCGAGGCTGTGCAGCCCGGAGGCGACGGCGGCCAGATGCTCGGCGCTGCTGCGCTTGAGCCCTCGGCTCACCGAGGTCACCAGTCCGTCGCTCGACAGGAGCAGAACGTGCCGCACGCGCGGCAGTCGTTGCGCCAGATCGTCCAGTAGCCAGTCAAGCGTCGTGCTCAGTGCCATCCCCAGCTCCCCCTTCTCGTAAGGCGACTGCTGTGTCAGCCTTCCCCAGTAAGAGGCTGTCGGCAACCACCTGTGCGGTACCGCTATCCGGAAGGGACCGTACCGTTTCTTCCGATGAGCTGAGTCACCGGGTCGAACGCGGGGGCGGCGAGGGAGGTGGACTCAGCGGCCCAGCTCCTTGCGCCCCACGCGCCGCAGCCTGCGCCGCTGCGCCGGGTCGAGCATCAGATAGGCCGCGGCGGGGACGCCGAGGCTCGCGAGCGCCGCGATCCAGAAGTTGGTCAGGACCCAGAGCACGAGGCCCACGGCCACCCCGCCGATGGCGATCTTGCCGCGTCGAGACATTGTCGCTACCTCCTCTGTCGGGGCGGCGTGCGCCGCCCCGATGAGTGAACGCGCTTCCGGTCTCATCCGTTCCGTGGTGAATGGTCCGGGTGTGGCCGGGCCGGCCCCCGTCGCCCTCGTGCTCGCCGGCCACCCCCGTGTGTCCCGCCGCGCGTCAGTCCTGCCGCAGCGGAGCCCCCACCTCGTGCATGTAGCGCAGCGCCTGCCCGTAGGAGTCGATCAGTCCCGTCTCCGCGTAGGGCAGGCCGTTCGCCGCGCAGTACTGGAGCACCGTGGGGCGGGCCCGCCGGAGGTTCGGGCGGGGCATGTTCGGGAACAGGTGGTGCTCGATCTGGTAGTTCAGCCCGCCCATCATCCAGTCGGTGACGGGGCCGCCGCGGACGTTGCGCGAGGTCAGGACCTGGCGCCGCAGATGGCCCCAGCGCTGCTCCGCGGCGGGGTCGGGCATCTCCATGCCCTTGTGGTTGGGCGCGAAGACGCAGCCCAGGTGGAGGCCGAACAGCATGTGGTGGATCAGCGCGAAGAGCACCGCCTTGCCCGGCGACATGGCGACGCCGAGGAGGGTGACATACGCGGCGAAGTGCACGGCCATCAGCGAGATCTCCAGCGCGCGGGCGCGGCCCTGCCGCTCCCAGCCCGCCGAGGAGAACACCATCCGCACGCTGGCCACCTTGAGCGCGAAGCCTTCGAGGAGCAGCAGCGGGAAGAAGAGCCACGCCTGGTTCATGGTGAGCCAGCGGCCCACGCCCTCGCGCTTCTCGGCCTGCATCTGGGTCCAGACCAGCACGCCCTCCCCGACGTCCGGGTCCTTGTCCGTGTGGTTCGGGTTCGCGTGGTGCCGGTTGTGCTTGTCGTTCCACCAGGCGGAGCTCATGCCGAGCAGCAGGTTGCCGTGCCAGAGGCCGATGAGACGGTTCACGCGCCGGGTGGAGGCGATCTGCGCGTGGCCCGCGTCGTGGCCGAAGAACGCCGTGCGGGTGGAGAAGAGCGCCAGCGGAACGGCGAGCAGCAGGGTCCACCACGAGTCGCCGACCAGGAGCACCGCCGAGACGATGGCCGCCAGCACCAGGGAGTTGAGGCCGATGCGCGCCACGTACCAGCCAATACGCCGGTTGAGCAGGTCCTGCCCCTTTATCTCCCGCAGAAGTGGGGAGAATTCATCCGCGGGTTTGGTCCGCGGACGTGGTGGGGCGGTCAGGGCAGAGGCCTGGGGCATGTCGTCTCCGGGGCGTTCGGGGGATCTCTCCTTAGAAACGTAGAAACCAGCGCGCCGCTCCGCCATGGCCGCAGCCCCCGAACCGGGGGTGTACCCAGCCCCCCTAAATTTATGGGGGTTTGCACCGGTTTATCACCACCATTTCCGAATCAGTCCCGAGGTGATGTACCCTCGGCCGCCGCCCCCGCGCCTAGTCAAGTTTGAGGAGCGCGTCAGCACGTGGCAGCGAGCCCGGTCACACCCGCCCAGTCGTCCGCCCTCTCCACCTGTTCCGCCGTCTTCCTGCCCGCCGACCCGCCACGCGCGTCGCGCGTCGCCTTCTGGCGGGCCGACGGCGAGCGCCCGGCCGAAGGGGATGTCCCCACCGAGGAGTTGACCGTCGTCCTCCAGGACCCCGACGGCTCGGTGGCCACCCGCCGGGTGCCCGCGGCGATCCTGCCCGTGGCCGACGCGCTGCCCGTGCTCACCCGGGCCCGCGCCACGGGGGCCGACGGCGCCGCCGCCTGCTGGGGCGCCGCCGCCGTTCTCGCCCTCCAGCTCGCCGCCCGGGGACGGCTGCTGCCCGGACTCAGCGCGGCCGACCACGACGCCTGGCGGTTCGGCCCCCTGGACTCCGCCGACGCCGCGCGGCTGCGAGCGCTCGCCGACGCCATGCCGCCGCGGGCGCGCGCCGCTCCCCTGCCCGAGCCCGCCGAGGACGGCGGACCCCTGCTCCCTCGCCCCGAGGCGCTGCTGCGATCCTTCCTCGACGCGGTCGCCGACGCGCTGCCGCGCACCCCGGCCGCCGCGCTCGCCACCGGCGGCCCGGCCTGGGCCGCCCCCGCGCCGCGGAGGATGCCGGAGCACCGGCCCTGGGCCCAGGCGGTGGCCGCGGGGCACGACGCGGGCGTGCGCGTCTCGCTGCGGATCGAGGCCGACGGCCTCGCCGGGGACGGCCCGCGGTTCGGCGCCGTCGTCCAGCTCCACAGCCTCGGCGACCCCGCGGTGGTCGCCGACGCCGCCGAGGTGTGGTCGGGCTCCTCGCCCGCCGCCGGCGCGTTCGGCCCGCGCGCCCGCACCGACGCGCTGCTGGCGCTGCGCCGCGCGGCGGCCGCCTGGGAGCCGCTGACACCCCTGCTGTCGGCGGCCGTCCCCGACGCCGTCGACCTCGCCGAGGAGGACATCGGCGAGCTGCTCGGCGAGCCGGTCACCCGGGCCCTCGACGCGGCGGGCGTGCGCGTCCACTGGCCGCGCGAGTTCGTCCGCGGCCTGACGGCCCGCGCCGAGGTCGGCACCGGCGACGGGGAGTCGGCCCGGGACCGCGCGGAGTCGGCGCTGCCGTCGCTGCTGTCCCCCGGCGCGCTGCTCGGATTCAACTGGCGGTTCGCCGTGGGGGGCGCCGAGCTGACCCGGGAGGAGCTCGACCGGCTCGCCGAGGCCGGACGCCCGGCGGTGCGGCTGCGGGACCAGTGGGTCCTGGTCGCCCCGGACGAGGTGCGGCGGGCGCTCGCCCGGCAGGACGGCAAGATGGCCGCCCTCGACGCGCTCGGCGCCGCCCTCACCGGGACCACCGAGATCGCCGGGGAACGGATCGAGGTCACCCCGACCGGCTGGCTGAGCGGGCTGCGCGACCTCCTCGCCGACCCCGAGCGCGACCCCGGGCGCGAGGGCACGGGCCGGGCCACGGGCGAGGCGGCCGGACGCGGAGGCGCGGAGCCCGTGGCACAGCCGCCCGCGCTGGCCGCCACGCTGCGCGACTACCAGCTGCGCGGCCTGAACTGGCTGCACCGGATGACCTCGCTCGGCCTCGGGGCCTGCCTCGCCGACGACATGGGGCTCGGCAAGACGGTGACCCTGATCGCCCTCCACCTGCACCGGCAGTCCTCGCCTGCCACGGCCGGGCCCACGCTCGTCGTCTGCCCCGCGTCGCTGCTCGGCAACTGGCAGCGGGAGATCCAGGCGTTCGCCCCCGGCACCCCCGTCCGCCGCCACCACGGGCCCGCGCGGGACCTGGAGGGGCTGGGCGCGGGCGAGTTCGTGCTCACCACCTACGGCACCATGCGGCTGGACGCCGACCGCCTCGCGGCGGGCGCCGACTGGGGCCTGGTCGTCGCCGACGAGGCCCAGCACGTCAAGAACCCGTTCTCCGCAACCGCCAGGCGGCTGCGCGCCATTCCGGGCCGGGCCAGGGTGGCGCTGACCGGCACGCCCGTGGAGAACAACCTCTCGGAGCTGTGGGCGATCCTCGACTGGTCCACGCCGGGGCTGCTGGGAAGCCTGGGCGCCTTCCGCGCCCGCTACGCCGACGCCGTCGAGGGGGGCGCGGACCCGGCCGCGGCCGACCGGCTCTCCCGGCTCGTGCGGCCCTTCCTGCTGCGCCGCCGCAAGTCCGACCCGGGCATCGCGCCCGAGCTGCCGCCGAAGACCGAGACGGACCGCGCCGTCGCCCTCACCGCCGAGCAGGCCGGGCTCTACGAGGCCGTGGTCCGCGAGGGTCTGGCCGCCGTCTCGGGAGCCGGCGGCGTGGCCCGTCGCGGCCTGGTGCTCAAGCTGCTGACCTCGCTCAAGCAGATCTGCAACCACCCGGCGCACTACCTCAAGGAGGAGCACGGCCGGAAGGAGGGGCGCGCGCCCCGGCTCGCGGGCCGTTCGGGCAAGCTGGAGCTCTTCGACGAGCTGCTGGGCTCCATCCTGGCCGAGGGCGCGAGCGTCCTGGTCTTCACGCAGTACGTGCGGATGGCGCGGCTCCTGGAGGCTCATCTGACCGCCACCGGGGTGGACAGCCTGCTGCTGCACGGCGGGACCCCGGTCCCCCGGCGCGAGGAGATGGTCCGGCGCTTCTCGGCGGGAGAGGTGCCGGTCTTCCTCCTCTCCCTCAAGGCGGCGGGCACCGGACTCAACCTCACCCGCGCCGAGCACGTGGTGCACTTCGACCGCTGGTGGAACCCGGCCGTCGAGGCGCAGGCCACCGACCGCGCCTACCGCATCGGCCAGGACCGGCCCGTCCAGGTGCACCGGCTGATCGCGGAGGGCACGGTCGAGGACCGGATCGCCGCGCTGCTGGAACGGAAACGGGCCCTGGCCGACGCGGTGCTGGGCGCCGGCGAGGCCGCCCTGACCGAACTGTCCGACGCCGAACTGGCCGACCTCGTCGCCCTGCGCGGCGCCGACCGTCACAGGAGCGAACGATGAGCGGTGCGGCGCGCCGGGGGGCGCACGACGAGGTGGTCTTCGAGGCGCTGCCGCCCGCGCCGGGCCGCGGCTTCGCGGCCACCTGGTGGGGGCTCAGCTGGCTGAAGGCGCTGGAGGACAGCGCGCTGGACGGGGGGCGGC
>NZ_LAVK01000195.1 GCF_001083795.1 Streptomyces sp. SBT349 | reverse complement strand
GGCGTTCGGGCGGGGGTGGCTGGCGGCTCGGCCCGGTCTCGACGGTCGCGGCTCCCATGCGGGGCTCCTTTGTCGTCTTCCTCGAATGGTGATTCCACGCTCCCCTGGGGCAACGGCGGATTCCTCGGCCGCCGGAGCGAACTCGGCGGTACTCCGGGCGGCGGTGCGGGACGGGCGTTACTCCTCGGGGAGTACACCCGTGGGGGGCCGGTGGCGCGGCGTCACGCATGGCGAGGAGCGCACTTCGGCGGGCGCCGCCGCGCGGCACGGGCGCGCGGGGCGCGGGGCGCGGAACTGGCGCGCGGGGCGCGCGGGGCGCGCGGGGCGCGGGGAACGCGCAACGGCGCGGGAAGGTGCGCGTATCCGGCGCCGGACAGCCCAGCGTCGCCGGGTGCGGGCCGTCGTCGGCGTCGCCCGCTTCTGCCGTCAGGGCTTCCGAAGACGCCGTGCTCCTCGAAGTCCGGCGCGTGCCGTGCGACAACGCGGGAGTCGGCGTCGTCGTGGAGCGGGACCAGGGCGAGGCGCGGCGGTGTTCTCCGGCCTCGGCCATGCGGTGGCGCACGGCGCCCGTCCAACGCCCCGCGTTCTGCGGCGTCTTGGCGTCATCGATGGCGCGAGCCGCGCGTTCCCGCTGCTCGGTGCGGGGCGGTGTCCCCGTTGCCCGGTCAGGGTGAGGGGGTGAAGCCGGCGGATCGGTCGAGGCGGAACGGGGGGCCGGGTGTCGTGGGGATCCAGCCCTCGCGAAGGGCGCGCTGGATGGCCCGCGCCACGTCGGACGGCAGCACCGGCTTGGCCTCGCGCCCGACCCAGTTGCCCGGATGCGGCTGGTCCGTGGTCACCACCAGCGTCGTCCCGGGGGTGTCCGCGTCTTCCACCGCGAACGTGCACGGCGTCCAGGACAGGGCCTGGCAGTAGCTCGGCTTGCGTCGCAGCCGCCAGCGGTAGGCCGTTCCGTCGACGACGATGCGCCGTGCTCCCTTGCGGACCAGTGCCATGGCTCCTCCTCGCCGCGCTCGCGCGCCCGCTCGTCCGTCGCTCCCCAGGACGAGTGGCCGCCCGTGTCCGTTCCCCCTCCGGACCGCGGGGCACCACGCCGTTGGCGCGGACCAGCGCCGTCGGCGCTGATGTGACGCAGATCACCGCCGTCGAGGTTGGACGTTCCCCCGCCACACCTGTCACGCTTTTGGCACGTTCGCCTTGCCCAGGAAGAGCAACGGTTCGAGGGCAGCGGTCACTTCCCCCCTCTTCCGGCGAACTCCCCTTCTGCGTGCGATCGCCCATCCTTCTCCACCGACGAACACCTCGCGTCAGGCGCGGAGGCCCCTCGGCCTCCGCGCCTGACGTGTGTCCAGGGCCGTGCCCGGCACCCGGCTGTGAAGCAACTCGCCATCGACAGACAGGGATTACCTCACATGGCCCTGCGATCCCGTCCCCCGGCCCACATCGGTCTCGTCTTCGACTGGCACGCCCAGAAGCGGCGGCAGACGGTCGTGCACCTCGACCGGCCGTTCGACATCGCGCCCGAGGCCGGCACCCGCTTCGACGCCGAAACGCTGGCGGGCCTGGTGACCGAGGTCTCCGACTGGCTGTACGAGGCGGGCCTGCGTTTCAACGAGCGCGTGGTGATCGTCAAGGAAAACCACTGGGACATGGTCATCATCGCCGCGGCCGCCGCCAGGATCGGCGCGCTGCCGTTCGTGATGGCCCCGATCCGGTCCGTCGAGACCATCCGCACCATGATCGAACGCGCCGCCGCCGACGTGGTGGTGGCCGGCGCCGGCGTGCTGGACCGGGCGAGGGCCGCCGGAGTGGAGATCGTCGAGCCCGGAGTGCCGATCATCGCGCTCGGCGAGCCCGAAACCGGCCTGCCGCCGGACGCGTTGCGCCTCGACACGCTGCGCGGGGGGGCGCGTGCGCCGGTGCGGGTGCGGTCCGATGACGCCCCGATGATCGTCACCCACACCTCGGGCACGACCGGCGTCCCGAAGCTGGTGATGCACTCGGCGTACACCGCGCTCGGCGCGCTGCCGTACCGCATGGAGTCCACCCGGCTGCCGCTGCTGACGTCCGGCCGCGAGGACATCGTCGCCAGCGCCATCTCGTTCGCCCACATGCGCGGACTGTCCTGGACACGTTCGCAGTTCTCGCTCGCGCCCCGGCGCGTGGTGGTGATGTCCGACCCGTCCCTCGGCTCGGTGGAGCGGGTGCTCGCGGCCCAGCGGCCGACCTCGCTGGAGGCGCTGCCCAACGTCTTCCAGCTCTGGGAACAACTCGTCGACACCAGACCGGAGTTGTTCGCCCGGGTGCGCCGATTCATCAGCACCTTCGACGCGTTGCACCCGCGGACCGTCCGCCGCTTCCTCGCCGCCTCCGGCACCCGGTTCCCCGTGTGGGTGTGGGGGCTGTGGCAGTCCGAGGTGGCGGGCATCTCGGCGAACGTCTTCACCCGCAGGACCGTGCGGGGCGTCGGCACCGGCCGGGAGGGCGCCACCAACGTCGGCTGGCCCACGCTGGCGCGGGTGCGGGTGGTGGACGCGGAGACCGGGAAGGACTGCCCGCGCGGCAAGAGCGGCATCCTCATGGTGAAGTCCAAGACCCGCTGCCTCGCCTATGTCGGCGAGGACGACCGCCACGAGGCGAAGGTCGACGGCGCCTGGTGGAACACCGGCGACGTGGGGCAGCGGCTCGGCTTCGGGCGGGTGCGGCTGGTCGACCGCGAGGTCGACATGGTGCCGGGCATGAGCTGCATCACGCTGGAGAGCACGCTGCTCGACCGGCTGGACCGCGCCGCCGAGGTCGTCGTGCTGAGCATGCCGGAGGGACCGCCGGTCCCGGTGCTGTGCATGCGCGACAACACGCTGGACCCGGCGGAGTGGGAACGCGCGACCCGGGGACTGCCGGACCTCGCCGAACCGCTGCTGGTGCCCTGGGAGGACCTGCCCCGCACGGCGACCTGGAAGGTCAGGCGCGTCGAGCTCAGGGAGATGCTCTTCGGCGAGAAGCGCGGCATCGGCACCGGGCAGTGGACATGACCGCCCACCCGCCGGGGTGACGACCGGGGCCACCGGGGCAGCCGGGGCCACCGGGACCACCGGCGAGGCGAGGCATCGAACGGAGGGGAGGCCGCGGCGGCGGCCTCCCCTCTGCGCGCCGTCACACCCCGGCCCGGCGCGCACGACCGCACCTGTTCAGACCCACCGCCCGGCCGCGCGGCCGGGTCCCGCGGAGCGACCGGCGGAAGCGCCGAAACACGAGGGAGCAAGAGCGTGAAGACTGAACTGTGGGCCGATACCGCACGACCCGACACCGCACGACCCGACGGCGGGCGGAGCGCGGCGGCACCGGCGCGCGTGGGGTCCACACCGCCGAACCCCGGCGGTGTGACGCAACAGACCAGCGGGTTCTGATGGGACGCGGCGTCATACCCGAGCCGGGCTCCCCGGCCGAGCCGATGGGGCTCTGCGTCGTCGGCGCCGGGCCGCGCGGGATCTGCGTCATCGAGCGGCTGCTCGCCCACGCCTCGCTCGCCGACCGGCCCCGCCTCACCCTCCACGTCGTCGATCCCTGGCTGGACCGGGGCAGCCGGGTGTGGTCCGTCGGGCAGAGCCCCCATCTGCTCATGAACACCATCGCCTCGCAGGTGACCGTCTTCACCGACGACAGCGTCGCCTGCGAGGGCCCGGTCCGGCCCGGCCCCAGCCTGCACGAGTGGGCTCGTTCGGTGGCCACGGGCCGCCGGAGGGCCTACCCCAAGGACGTCCTGGCCGAGGCCAGGGCGATGGGCGAGAACACCTACCCCACCCGGGCCTTCTACGGCCACTACCTGCGGGACATGCTGCGCCGGCTGTGCGATGACGCGCCGCCCGGGGTGACCGTCTCGCGCCATCCGACGCTCGCGGTCGCGCTGGACGACGCGGCGGACGGCACCCAGACCGTCACGCTCGCCGACGGCACCCGCCTGACCTCGCTCTCGGCCGTGGTGCTCACCCAGGGCCATGTGAACGTGGGCCTCACCGCGGAGGAGAGCGAACTGTCCGCGTTCGCGGCGGAGAACGGCCTGTACTACCTGCCGCCGGGGAACCCGGCCGAGGCGGACCTGTCCGCCCTCGCGCCGGGCCAGGGGGTGGCGCTGCGCGGGCTCGGCCTGAACTTCTTCGACCACCTGGCCCTGCTCACCAGCGGCCGGGGCGGCCGGTTCGTGCCCAAGGGCGACGGTCATCTCCGGTACCTGCCCTCGGGCGAGGAGCCGCAGCTGTACGCCGGTTCGCGGCGCGGCGTGCCCTACCACGCCCGGGGCGAGAACCAGAAGGGCGCCTTCGGACGGCACCACCCGGTGGTGCTGTCCCCGGCCACCGTGGAGCGGCTGCGCGCGCGGAACGCCGAGGGCAGGCCCCTCACCTTCCGCACGGACATCTGGCCGCTGATCTCCCTGGAGGTGGAGTGCGTCTACTACCGCTCGCTGCTGGCGGGCCGCGGGCAGGACGGTGACGCCTTCTCGACCCGCTACCTGGCCACCTCCGACGCCGCCGACCGCCAGAAGGTCCTGGCCGACTTCGGCGTCGACCCGGCCGAGGCGTGGGACTGGGACGCGCTGTCCGCGCCCCACGGGCGGCGCACGTTCGCCAGCCCCGGCGCGTTCGAGCGGTGGCTGCTCGACTACCTGCGCAACGACTACCGGGAGGCCAAGGCGGGCAACGTCGGCAGCCCGCTGAAGGCCGCCCTCGACGTGCTGCGGGACATCCGCAACGAGGTGCGGCTGCTGGTGGACCACGGCGGGCTGACCGGCGAGTCCTACCGCCGGGAACTCGAATCCTGGTACACGCCGTTCAACGCGTTCCTGTCCATCGGCCCGCCCGCGCAACGGATAGCGGAGCTGATCGCGCTGGTCGAGGCGGGGGTGCTGCGGCTTCTCGGCCCGGGGATGTGGGCACGGGCCGACCGGGAGCGCGGCACGTTCCGGGTCGGCGCGGACGCCGTCGCCGGCACCGGGCGGCGGGTGACCGCGCTCGTCGAGGCCAGGCTGCCGACCGTGGACCTCGGGCGCGCCTCGGACCCGCTGCTGCGCCACCTGCGCGCCACGGGCCAGTGCCGCGCCTACCACATCCCCGGCGCCGGGGACGGCGGCGAGTACCGCACGGGCGCCCTCGCGGTCACCGACCGCCCGTACCGGCTGCTCGACGCGCACGACCGGCCGCACGCGCGGCGTTTCGCGTTCGGCGTGCCCACGGAGGCCGTGCACTGGGCCACCGCGGCCGGGGCGCGGCCCGGCGTGGACTCGGTGACGCTGGGCGACGCGGACGCCGTGGCCGCGGCGGCCCTGCGCGTGGCCGACGACGCTCCGCCGGCGCCCGGATCCGGTCCGGCGCCCGGATCCGGTCCGGCGCCCGGATCCGTTCCGGCGCACGGATCCGGTCCGGCGCACGGACCGGCGGGCTCGCCCGGACACGCGCCGGCGCACGGATCACCGGCGGCCCACGGACACGAGGAGGGGCGTCCATGACGAGCGACGCCCACGGCATCAACGCGCCCTCCCCGCAGGAGCCGCCGCGCGACACCGGCCTGCTGGCCCCGGTGTGGGCCGGTGGCCGGGGGGCGGCCCTGGTGGGCGACGAGGCGTGGCTGGCCGCGATGATCGAGGCCGAGGTGGCCCTGGCCCGCGCCCAGGCCCACCTCGGCGTCGTCCCCGAGTCGGCCGTCGAGCCGATCGCCCAGGCCGCCAAGGCCCCCGGCATCGACCTGGCCGCGCTGGCGGTCGCGGCCCGCGGCGCCGCCAACCCGGTGGTGGAGCTGGTCCGCCTGTTCACCGCCCGGGTGCGGGAACTCAGCCCGGAGGCGGCCGAGTACGTCCACCGCGGCTGCACCAGCCAGGACATCCTCGACTCGGCGGCGATGCTCCTCGCCGACCGCGTCCTCGCCGGCGTCGACGCGGACCTGGCCGCCACCGCGGAGGCGCTGGCCGGCCTCGCCGCGCGCCACCGCGACACGCCCATGGCCGGGCGCACGCTCGCGCAGCACGCCGTGCCGATCACCTTCGGCCTCAAGGCCGCCGGCTGGCTCGGCCTCGTCCTCGACGCGCGGGAACGGGTGGGGCGGCTGCGCCACGACGGCCTGCCGGCCCAGCTCGGCGGCGCGGCCGGCACCCTCGCCTCCTACCAGGAGTACGCGGCCCTGGCCGGCGTGCCCGCGCCGGAGGAGCACGGTCCGCGGCTGCTGGCCGCGTTCGCCGCGGAACTCGGCCTGGCCGAGCCCGGCCTGCCCTGGCACGTGCTGCGCACGCCGCTGGCCGACATCGGCGCCGTGTCGGCGTTCGTCACCGGCGCCCTCGGCAAGCTGGCGCTGGACGTGCAGCTGATGTCCAGGACCGAGGTCGGCGAGCTGGCCGAGCCGGCCGCCGAGGGCCGGGGCATCTCCTCCGCCATGCCGCAGAAGCGCAACCCGGTGCTGGCCACCCTCCTGGTGTCGGCCGCCCGGCAGGCCCCCGCGCACGCGCTGATGCTCCACCAGGCGCTGCTCGCGGAGGACGAGCGCGCGGCCGGGGGCTGGCACGCCGAGTGGCAGCCGTTGCGCGAGATCCTGCGCACCACGGCCGGCGCCGCCGCCACGGCGGCCGAACTCGCCGGCGGCCTGGAGGTCTTCCCCGACCGGATGCGCGCCAACCTGGCGCTCACCGGCGGCGCCATCGTGGCCGAACGCGTCAACGCGGTGCTCGCCCCGCTGATGGGGAAGCAGGCCGCCAAGGCGTTCCTGGCCAACCTCACCCGAGGCGGGGACACGGCGGGGACGCCCCTGGCCGAGGCCCTGGACGCGGCCCCCGAGGCGGCGCGCGCGCTGAGCGGCACCGCCCTGGACGACCTGCTCGACCCCGCGGGCTACCTGGGCGCGTCCGGTGCCCTGGTGGACCGGGCGCTGGACCGCCACCGCGCCATGAGGAGCGCGAGGGCATGACCCGGTCCACGGCCCCGGCCACCCCGCGGGACGACGTCCGCTTCGCCATGCCGGGCACCGGAAGGAGGGCAGAGGAGGGCATGAGACAGCCCTGAGCGCAGGGCCGCTGCCGCCGCCGCGGTCATGGCGCGCCGCGTGGCCCCGCCGCGGCGCCCGACCGCGGCCGACCCGCACCAACCCCTGGAGGCTCATCATGCACTCCGCTGACGACCGACCACCCGACGCGGACCGCACACCCCTGCTGGACTCGGTCGACGGCCCCGCCGACCTGCGGCGGTTCAGCCCGGCCGAACTCACGTCCCTGGCCGAGGAGATCCGCGGCTTCCTGGTGACCGAGGTCACCCGCACCGGCGGCCACCTCGGGCCCAACCTCGGCGTGGTGGAGCTGACCATCGCGCTGCACCGCGTGTTCGAGTCGCCCCGCGACCGGCTGCTGTG
Source organism: Streptomyces sp. SBT349 (assembly GCF_001083795.1). Lineage (GTDB taxonomy): Bacteria > Actinomycetota > Actinomycetes > Streptomycetales > Streptomycetaceae > Streptomyces. The sequence continues at coordinate 6,721 of NZ_LAVK01000195.1, read as the reverse complement.
GGACACCGGGCACCAGTCGTATGTCCACAAGCTGCTGACGGGGCGCAAGGACTTCACCGCGCTGCGGCGCCGGGACGGCCTGTCCGGCTACCCGTCGCAGGCCGAGTCCGAGCACGACATCATCGAGAACTCCCACGCCTCCACCGCGCTGTCCTACGCCGACGGGCTGGCCCGCGCCCACCGCCTGCGCGGGCAGACCGACCGGCACGTGGTCGCCGTCGTCGGCGACGGCGCGCTCACCGGCGGCATGTGCTGGGAGGCGCTGAACAACATCGCGGTGGACAAGGAACTGCCGCTGGTCATCCTCGTCAACGACAACGGCCGCTCCTACGCGCCGACCCGGGGCGGCATCGCCGACCACCTGACCACCCTGCGCAGCACCCGGGGCTACGAGCGCTTCCTGTCCTGGGGCAAGGAGACGCTGCGCCAGACGCCGCTGATCGGCAACCCGCTGCTGGACACGTTGCACGGCGCCAAGAAGGGCCTGAAGGACGTGGTGGCGCCGCAGGGCCTCTTCGAGGATCTGGGCCTGAAGTACATCGGGCCCATCGACGGGCACAACATCGCGGCCGTGGAGACGGCGCTGCGCCACGCCAAGTCGTTCCGCGGGCCGGTCATCGTGCACTGCATCACCAGCAAGGGCAAGGGCTACGCCCCCGCCGAGGAGCACACCGCCGACCGGCTGCACGCCGTCGGCGCCGCGCCCGCCGGGGACCGGCCCGCGGGGCCCGGGGGCCCGTCGTGGACCTCGGTGTTCGCCGAGGAGATGCTCAAGGCCGGCGCCGAGCGCGACGACGTGGTGGGCATCACCGCCTCGATGCTGCACCCGGTCGGGCTGCGGCCGTTCGCCGAGGCGCACCCTGACCGGGTGTTCGACGTCGGCATCGCCGAGCAGCACGCCGTCACCTCGGCGGCCGGCCTGGCGCTGGGCGGCCTGCACCCCGTGGTCGCCGTCTACGCCACCTTCCTCAACCGCGCCTTCGACCAGGTGCTCCTCGATGTGGCGCTGCACCGTTGCGGCGTCACGTTCGTCCTCGACCGCTCGGGCGTCACCGGCGACGACGGGGCCTCGCACAACGGGATGTGGGACCTGTCGGTCCTCCAGGTGGTGCCCGGTCTGCGGATCGCGGCGCCCCGGGACGGCACCCGGCTGCGCGGGCAGTTCCGCGAGGCCCTCACGGTCGACGACGGGCCCACGGTGGTGCGCTTCCCGAAGGGGGCGGCGCCACAGGACGTGGCCGCCGTGGACTCGGTGCACGGCATGGACGTGCTGGCCGGGGGCGCGGCCCACAACGGCGTGCTGCTCGTCTCGGTGGGCGCGATGGCCCACCTGTGCGTGGCGGTGGCCGCCGAACTGTCCCGGCACGGCGTCGACTGCACGGTGGTCGACCCGCAGTGGATCAAACCGGTCAACCCGGGCCTCGTCGAACTCGCGGGCGAGCACCGGCTCGTCGTCACCGTCGAGGACAACGGCCGCGTCGGCGGCGCCGGCGCGGCCCTCACCCTCGCCATGCAGGAGGCCGGGGTGCGCACGCCGATACGCGTCTGCGGGCTGCCGCAGCGTTTCTTCGCGCACGGCAGCCGGGATCAGGTGCTCACCGAGGCCGGGCTGACCCAGCACCACCTCGTCGAGCTCGTCAACAAGGAACTGGCGGCGACCGCCTGGGGCAACGCCCCGCTGGCCGCGGCCCCGCCTCTCGTGAAGGAGGTCTCATGACCACCGTTTCGCTCGGAATCCCGTCCGTCCCGATCAAGCTGGCCGAGCGTCGTGCCAGCCGTCAGATCCAGGTCGGATCCGTCGCCGTAGGCGGGGACGCACCGGTCTCCGTGCAGTCGATGACGACCACACGCACCTCGGACATCGGCGCCACCCTGCAACAGATCGCGGAACTGACCGCCACCGGCTGCCAGATCGTCCGCGTCGCCGTCCCCACCCAGGACGACGCCGACGCCCTGCCCACCATCGCCCGCAAATCCGGCATCCCCGTCATCGCCGACATCCACTTCCAGCCCAAATACGTCTTCGCCGCCATCGACGCCGGCTGCGCCGCCGTCCGCGTCAACCCCGGCAACATCAAACAATTCGACGACAAAGTCGCCGAAATCGCCGCCGCCGCCTCCCAGTCCGGCACCCCCATCCGCATCGGCGTCAACGCAGGCTCCCTCGACAAACGCCTCCTCGCCAAATACGGCAAGGCCACCCCCGAAGCCCTCGTCGAATCCGCCCTGTGGGAATGCTCCCTCTTCGAGGAGCACGGCTTCACCGACATCAAGATCTCCGTCAAGCACAACGACCCCGTCGTCATGGTCAACGCCTACCGCCAGCTCGCCGCACGCTGCGACTACCCCCTCCACCTCGGCGTCACCGAAGCCGGACCCGCCTTCCAGGGAACCATCAAATCCGCCGCCGCCTTCGGCGCCCTCCTCAGCGAAGGCATCGGCGACACCATCCGCGTCTCCCTCTCCGCACCCCCCGTCGAGGAGATCAAGGTCGGCAACCAGATCCTCGAATCCCTCGGCCTGCGCGAACGCGGCCTGGAAATCGTCTCCTGCCCCTCCTGCGGCCGCGCCCAGGTCGACGTCTACACCCTCGCCGAAGAAGTCACCGCCGGACTCACCGGCATGGACGTCCCCCTCCGCGTCGCCGTCATGGGCTGCGTCGTCAACGGCCCCGGCGAAGCCCGCGAAGCCGACCTCGGCGTCGCCTCCGGCAACGGCAAAGGCCAGATCTTCGTCAAGGGCAAAGTCGTCAAAACCGTCCCCGAATCCAAAATCGTCGAAACCCTCATCGACGAAGCCATGAAGATCGCCGAACAAATGGAACAGGACGGCGCCGCCTCGGGCGAACCCCAGGTCACCGTCAGCTGACACACACACCACGGGCGCCGGGGGAGGAACCCCCCGGCGCCCGGCCGGGCGGCCCGCCCCCCGGTATCGTGCGAGGCGCCCCCGCCGACCCACGTCCCCGAACACCAAGGTCCCGCCCCGTGCTGACCACACCCACCACTCGGGTCCTGGGCTCCGACGAGCTCAGTGACGTCCTCGCGGTGCTCGACGAGGACCCGGTGGCCAACGCCTTCGTCACCGCCCGCGTGCTGGAGTCCGGGCTCGAAGCCCCCTATCTGGGCGGCGAGATGTGGGGTTACTACCGCCAGGGGCGGCTCACCTCCCTCTGCTACGCCGGCGCCAACCTGGTGCCCATCCGCGCCGGCCCCGCGGCCGTGCGCGCCTTCACCGACCGGGCGCTGCGCCAGGGCCGCCGCTGCTCCTCGATCGTCGGCCCCGCGGGCCCGACCGCGCGCCTGTGGGCGCGGCTCGAACCGCACTGGGGCCCCGCGCGCCAGCTCCGCCCCCGCCAGCCGCTGCTGGCCACCTCCGCCCTGCCCACCGGCGTCACGCCCGACCCGTCGGTGCGGCGGCTGCTCAAGAGCGAGATGGACCTGGTCTTCCCCGCCGCCGTCGCCATGTTCACCGAGGAGGTGGGCATCTCCCCGCTCGACGCGAACGACAGGGGCCTCGCCTACCAGTCGCGCGTGGCCGAGACCCTGGGCACCGGCCGCTGCTTCGCCCGCGTGGAGAACGGCCGGGTGGTGTTCAAGGCGGAGATCGGCGCCGTCACCCCGGACATCTGCCAGCTCCAGGGCGTCTGGACCGCCCCCGACCGCCGGGGCGAGGGCCTGGCGACCGCGGGCCTCGCCACCGTGCTGGCCCACGCCCTCGGCGAGACGGCGCCCGTCGTCAGTCTGTACGTCAACGACTTCAACGCACCGGCCCTCGCCGTCTACCGCCGTCTCGGTTTCGCCCGGGCGGGCACGCTGATGAGCGTGCTGTTCTGATCGTTCCCGGCCATTCGTGACCTCCGGCGCGACTTCCCCAGCCCGGCGCGTTAGCCTCCCCGCATGACACCATCCGCCGGTGGGGCCGCCCCTGACGCACGGGACATCGTCATCGCGCCGATCGACCTGGGGGCCTGGGTGGACGAGGCGCTGGCCGTCCAGGCGGCGGCGTTCGGGCTCAGCCCCGAGGAGATCAGCGTGCGCCGCCACATCGTCCTGCGCCACCTCGCCAGCCCCGGCGCCCGCGCCCTCGGCGCCACCAGCGCCGGACGGCTCGTCGGCTTCGTCTACGGGATGCCCAACGACCGCGCGCAGTGGTGGTCCACCGTCGTCGAGCCCTATCTGCGCAGGGCCGGGAACGACGAGTGGCTGGACGAGTCCTTCGCCATCACCGAGTTGCACGTGCTGCCCGCCTACCAGCACCAGGGGATAGGCCGCCGGCTCATCACCGCGCTCACCGACGGCGCCACCGAGGCACGCTCGATCCTCTCCGCCATCGACACCGACAGCCCGGCCCGCGCGCTCTACCACAAACTCGGCTACCGCGACCTGGCCCGCCGGGTGCTGTTCCCCTCCGCGCCCTGCCCCTACGCCGTGATGGGCGCGCCGCTCCCGCTGCACCGCTGACCGCCGCCTCCCCCGCCCTGGCGCCCGGCGGCGCCCTTATCGCGTGGCGGAACGCGTCGCGGCGCCGCTAGCCTCGTGCGCCATGACGGCCCGAGTCCAGTACCTCTCCTCCTCCCTGTTCACCACGCTGCGCGAGGCCCCGGCCGACGCGGAGACCAGCAGCCACCGGCTCCTGCTGCGGGCCGGCTATGTGCGCCGCGCCGCCGCCGGGATCTTCAGCTGGCTCCCGCTGGGGAAGCGGGTGCTGGACAACGTGGCCCGCGTCGTCCGGGAGGAGATGGACGCCATCGGCGGCCAGGAGGTCCTGCTGCCCGCGCTGCTGCCCCGGGAGCCGTTCGACGTCTCGGGCCGCCACGGCGAGTACGGCGAGCTGCTCTTCCGCCTGAAGGACCGCAAGGGCGGCGACTACCTCCTCGGCCCGACACACGAGGAGATCTTCACGCAGCTGGTCAAGGACCAGTGCACCTCGTACCGGGACCTTCCCCTCATCCTCTACCAGGTCCAGACGAAGTACCGGGACGAGGCCCGGCCGCGCTCGGGCGTCCTGCGCGGGCGGGAGTTCCAGATGAAGGACTCCTACTCCTTCGACACGGACGAGGAGGGCCTGGCCGCCGCCTACCGGCTCCACCGCGAGGCGTACATCCGGATCTTCGAGCGCCTGGGCCTCGACCACCGGATCGTCTCCGCCGTCTCCGGGGCGATGGGCGGCTCGGCCTCCGAGGAGTTCCTCGCCCCCGCGGCGGCCGGTGAGGACACGTTCGCGCACTGCCCCGCGTGCGGCTACGCGGCCAACACGGAGGCGGTCACCGTGCCCGTGGAGCCGCGGGGCCCAGGGCTCGCGCACCCGCCCGCCGAGGTCCTGGACACCCCGGACACCCCCACGATCGACGCGCTGGCCGCGCGGCTGGGCGTGGCCCCCTCCGCCACCCTGAAGAACCTGCTGGTCAGGGTCGACGGCGAGATCACCGCCGTGGGCGTGCCCGGCGACCGGGAGGTGGACCTCGGCAAGCTCGCCGAACACCTGGCCCCGGCCTCCGTGGAGGTCGTCACCGCGGAGGACTTCGCCGGGCGGCCCGACCTCGTGCGCGGCTACATCGGCCCGCAGGGCAGGGCGGGCACGGCGTTCCGCTATCTGGCCGACCCGCGGGTGGCCCCCGGCACCGCCTGGATCACCGGCGCCAACGAGCGGGACCGGCACGCCAGGAACGTCGTGTGCGGCCGGGACTTCGAGGTGGACCGGTACCTGGACGTCGCGGTGGTCGAGCCCGGCGACCCCTGTCCCTCGTGCGGCGAGGGACTGTGCCTCGACCGCGCCATCGAGATCGGCCACATCTTCCGGCTCGGCCGCCGGTTCACGGACATCTTCCGGGTCGACGTGCTCGGCCGGGAGGGCAAGCCCGTCCGCGTCACCATGGGCTCCTACGGCATCGGGATCTCCCGGGCGGTCGCGGCGCTGGCCGAGCAGACCGCCGACGAACGCGGCCTGTGCTGGCCGCGGGAGGTGGCGCCCGCCGACGTGCACATCGTGGCCGCGGGCAGGGCGGTGCAGACGGAGCTGGCCCGGGACATCGCCGAACGCCTCGGAGCGGCCGGCCTCGGGGTGCTGGTGGACGACCGGGCCGAGGCCTCGCCCGGCGTGAAGTTCGCCGACGCGGACCTGATCGGCGTCCCCACGATCCTCGTCGTGGGCCGCGGCGCCGCGGCGGGCCGCGTGGAACTGAAGGACCGCCGCACCGGCACCCGCGAGGAGCTGGACATCGACTCGGCGATCGCCCGCCTGACCGGGCGACCCGCGCGGCTAGAGCCAGGCGGCGAATTCGAGGAGCATCTCGCCGTCCGCGCGGCGGCCGGCGGCGAGGTTGCGCAGCCCTGACTCCACGGCCCTGAACAGCGCCCAGGCGCGCAGGCGCTCGGGGTCCACGTCGACGGAGTCGGCCAGCCGGTTCACCCTGCGCCTGGTGACCGCGGCCGCGCCGGACGAGGCGACCAGGTCGTGCAGCCGGTCGCGCACCAGCCGGGCCAGGTCGTAGGCGCGTTCCCCGACCACGGGCTCGGGGCCGACGGCGAGCCAGGGGGACCGTTCGGCGTCGGAGGCGAGCACCGCGCCCTGCCGGAAGTCGCCGTGCAACAGGAAACGTTCCTCCACGCCGGTGGACAGCCCCTCCCTCAGCCGCAGGGCCTCCTCCACCAGCTCCCCGGCCCCGGCCTCCGCGGCCGGGCCCGCCGCCGCCCGCATCAGCTCCGCCTGCCCCCCGGTC
>NZ_LAVK01000194.1 GCF_001083795.1 Streptomyces sp. SBT349 | reverse complement strand
GACGATGCGGAGCAGGGAGTCGGGGCCGCCGTAGCTGCCGGGGCGGGTGACGATCGAGCGGCCGTCGGGGTGCTGGTGGACCGCGCCGTGGTGGATCTGGCCCACGGGCTCCAGTTCGCGCACGCCGAGGGCGTCGAGCACGCGGCGGCCGGTCTCGCCGCCGGTCAGCACCAGGTCGGCGGGGGGCGCGCCGCGGGCGGCGTGCGCGGCCAGGGCCCCGGCCACCGCCGCGGCGAGGCGGGCGACCAGGGCGCGGGGCGCCGGGTGGGGGGCGGCCGCGCGGCCGATGGTCAGGACGGTGGTTCCGGCCATCGGCAGGGCCGGCGACGGGGGGCGGCGTCCTGGTGGCGGGTCGGCGAGCGGCAGGAGCAGGGGGGTCGCGCCGTCCGCGGCGAGCCGCGCGGCCTGCTCGGCCGCGGTGGGCTCGGCCGAGCCGACCACGACGAGGAGCGGGCGGTCCCCCTCGGGCGGCGGCCCGGCGAGGGCGCCGGCGCCGGGTCGGCCGAGGTGGCGGCCCAGCGCGCCGGCGATGCCGCCGGTGCCGATCAGGCGGGTGGCGGGGTCGGCGGCGAGGGCGGCGGCGGCGATCGCGTCGAGGTCCGCGTCACTCTCCGCGTCGGGAACGGCCATGCGCCCGGCGGCCGTCGCCGCGCGGAAGGCCGCGACGAGGGCCGCGTGCCCGGTGCGCACGGTGCGCAGGGCAACGGGGGCCACCGGCACGGGGGCGAACGCGGCGGCCAGCGAGCGCGGCGGCGGGGTGGGCTCGACGCGCCAGGCGTCGGTCTCGTGCAGCGGGACGCCCCGCAGGTGGACGGTGGAGTCGCGGACCACGCGCCCGGCGACGGGCAGCGCGGTGGTGGCCACGGCCGGGTGGCCGTCCTCGGTCAGGACCCGGGCGAGGGCGGCGAGGTTGCCGCGGAGCAGCGAGTCCACCTTGGCCAGCACCAGCGCGCCGCCCGCGTCCCGGCCGCCCCCCGCCGCCAGCGCGGCCCGCGCCCGGCGCGTGGCCTCGGCCGCGGGGAGGTGGCGGCAGTCGAGGTCGACCACGGTGGTCTCGCCCGGCTCGCGGGGGGCCGCGCGGCCCGCGTCGAGCACCACGCGGTTGCGCGTTGTGCGCGCCAGCAGTCCGGCGGCGGTCTCGGCCGCGCCCGACAGGTCGTCCGCGAGGGCGAGCACGCGCCGCTGCCGCTGGTCGGGCACCGGGCCTCCTGGGAGTCGTCGGACGGAGGCGCGGGCCGGGCGCGCGGGGTTCCGTTACGGCCGATCGTGCCGGTCGATGATGCCACAGGTCGCGCGATGCGCGCGAGATGTCTTGCGCGGATCGCGCACCCGTGCCACGGTGACCCTCGGCCGGTGCCGAGCCGCCGCGGGTCACGGGGGCGCGCGGAGGCCAACGGGACCGGCCGCCGCCCCGCAGGACGACGGCCGAAGGAGGCCCCGGTGAACGCGTCCGCTCCCCCGCTCGTCCTCGGCACGATGACCTTCGGCGACACCGTGGACCGTGCCGGGGCCGCGGCGATGCTGGACCTCGCGCTCGACGCCGGGGTGACGGCCGTCGACACCGCCAACGTCTACGCCGGCGGCGCCACCGAGACGATGCTCGGCGAGCTGCTGACCCCGGCCCGCCGCGCCCGGGTGACCGTGGCCACCAAGGCGGGGATGCCGCACCCGGACGCGGGCGGCCACGCGCCGCTGTCGCCCGCGGGGCTCCGCGGCGCACTGGAGGGGAGCCTGCGGCGGCTGCGCGCCGAGCACGTGGACCTGTTCTACCTGCACCAGCCGGACCGTTCCGTGCCGATCGAGGAAACCCTCGGCACGGTGGCCGAGTTCGCGGCCGAGGGGAAGATCCGCGCGCTCGGCGTCTCCAACCACGCGGCCTGGCGGATCGCCGAACTCACCCACGCCGCCGAGCGGACCGGCGCCCCCCGCCCCGAGGTGGCCCAGCAGCTCTACAACCTGCTGGCCCGCCGCGTCGAGGAGGAGTACCGCGAGTACGCGGTCACCCAGGGCTTGCGCACCGTGGTCTACAACCCGCTCGGTGGCGGCCTGCTGACCGGCCGCCACCGCCTCGGCCGGGAGCCCGCGGCCGGGCGGTTCGGGGACTCGCGGCTGGCGCCGATGTATCGCGAACGGTACTGGCGCGCGGGCCTGTTCGACGCCGTCGCGCGGCTGGAGCGGATCGCCGAGGAGGCGGGCGTGGCACCGGCCGAGCTGTCGCTGCGCTGGCTGCTGGGCCGCGCGGGGGTGGACGCCGTGCTGCTCGGGGGCTCCCGGGTGGAGCACCTGCGCGCCAATCTCGCGGCCGCCCACGCCGGGCCGCTGCCGGAGGAGGTGACCGCCGCCTGCGACGCGGTGGGCGCCGACCTGCGCGGCCCGATGCCCGCCTACCACCGCTGACCGCGGCGCGGCGCGGCGCCGGGCGGCGGCGCGCCGTGGGGGTCGCGCCGCCGCCCGGTCGCCGTGATTTTTCCGGCGCGCGGCCTCAAGCGCGCGGCCCGACGCCCTCCAGGGGGAAGGCACGGTTCCACTCGCGCACCCACCGGGGGCCGAAGCCGTCCTCCTCGTTCAGCCTGCTGGTCCGGGGGTCGAACCGCCCGGTCTCCGGGTCGAACGAGACCTCGGAGGGCTCGCCGACCGAGACGCGCACCGCGTCGAAGCCCGGGTTGAACGTGGCGATCGTCAGCCCGTCGGCGTCGTCGGTGTAGGCGAAGTCGCCGGTGTCGATGAGGACCGAGCGGGTCAGTTCGTTGTGCGCGGGCACGTAGACGGAGTCCGGGTTCTCCCACACCTCCGGTGCGGTGCACTCCTCGGTACCGATCTCGGCGCAGGGCTGGCCGGCGGAGTCGGCCGGCACGTACCAGTCCCTGATGTTCGGGTACTGCCGCTCGTAGTGGCGGTACCACCGCTCCACGTTCTCGGGGGTGTTGGTGAAGCCGGAGCCGTCGCCGACGCGCAGCATGTCGTTGAAGCGCTCGACGACGACCTTGGCGTTGGGGACCGGCAGCCGCCGGCCGCCCTCGTGGTAGAGCTTGTCGTGGCCGCTGAAGCGGACGCCGAGGAAGACGTTGTCGGAGGCGACGTTGCTGTGGCCCGCGTTGTAGAACAGGCCGTGCTCGACCTCGGAGAAGTAGTTGTGGTGGACGGTCATCCCGGACATGCCGTCGTCCATGTAGATGGCCTGGTTGTTCCCGGCGACCTCGCCGAAGTAGTTGTAGGCGATCTCGTTGTTGAGGTACGTGTAGTCCCGGCCCGAGTAGATGACCCCCTGGTCCGAGGCGTTGGTGACCAGGCGCTCGAACCGGTTGTGGCTGACCACCATGTCGTTGCCCATGATCTGGACCGCCATGTGCGGCGCGTCGTGGACGTGGTTGCGGCGGAAGGTGTTGCCCACCCCGTACAGGTAGCCGGCCGGGGTGTAGGTGGCCAGCTTGGAGAAGTTGTAGATCTCGTTGTGCTCGACCACGTTGTCGCCGCGCTCCAGGGTGTCCCGGTCGCCGCCCGCGAGGAACACCCCGCCGCCGCCGAGGTCGTGCAGCGTGCTGTCCACGACGCGGTTGTCGTGTCCGCCGCGGCTCGTGGTGTACTCGGCGACCGCCGTGATGGCGTCGCTGGCCTCGCCGATCTGCACCGCGTCCAGGCTGACGTTGCGGATCACCATCCGCTGGAGCGTGCAGGACTCCGCGTCCAGCAGCCGCACGCCGCTGTTCGTGGAGCCATTGAGGGTGAGGCCGTCCAGGGTCACGCCGGTCACGCCCTCCAGCACGAAGAACGGCTGGTCGAACGCGGTGAGCGTGATGTCCTTGTCCGCGACCGTGCCGCCGGGCGGGTAGTAGTAGAGCACGTCGGCGCCGTCGTACCGGTCGATGTAGTACTCGCCCTCGGCGTCCAGTTCGCTCAGCAGGTTCTGCGCGACGAACGAGGTCCACTTGTCGGTGGCGGCGTACATGGTCGGGTAGGTGGTGCGGATGTTCCAGCCGGCCGCCGCCCCGTCGTCGTCCAGGCCCTCGGCGCCGACCGAGTAGATGCGGACCCGGTCGTTGCCGTAGTTGTTGCCGAAGTAGCCCGCCAGCCAGCCGTCGGTCTCGTGGACGGTGGTGTCGATGGGGCGTTCGGGCTGGTTCGTCACGGTCTCCTCGGGCAGGTCCGCGGGCGGCGCCCAGGAGGCGTAACGGCCGGCGATCTCGGGGCTGTCCACCCGGTAGACGGGGCCCGGGAGTTCGAGCATCTCCTCGTAGGGCAGCGTGGTCCCGTCGGGTGTCTTGTCCGAGAAGTGGTCGCGTGCGCCTTCGAACGCGGCGGCCACGCCCAGGGCCGAACTGTCCAGCTGCGCGTCGCCGTTGGGGTACTGGGCGAGCGTCTGCGCGGTGTCGTCGGCCACCAGCTCCGGCGCGAACGGCCGGGCCTGCCAGTTGAATCCGTTCTTGTTGAGGGAGCCGGTCGGAATCCCCTCGGCGCCCAGGTCGTAGACGTACACCTGGTCGCGGACCGCCTCCGGGACCCGGGCGCGGGAGGACCACCGCGGGTCCTCGCCGGTGATCTCGCTCAGCGGGCGGAAGGCGTCGCCCGGCAGGGTCCTGGCGCCCGTGAACTCCACCTCCTCGCCGCGGTAGGCGGCATAGGTGACATGGGAGTTGCCCGGCCCCGTCAACTCGACGGTCCGGGAGGTCTCGTAGACGCCGCCGCGCAGGTAGACGGTGCCCCGGTGGCGCGCGTCGGTGCGGCCGGCCAGCGCGTCCCTGGCCTCCTCCACGGTGCCGAACGGGTCCTCCAGCGTCCCCGCGGCGCCGTCCCGGCCGTCGGGGGCGACGTAGACGGTCGGCCCCGAGGGGCCCGGACCGCCGGGCGCCGCGGCGGCGGCCGAGGGGGCCGCCGGCGCGACGGCGAGCAGCAGGGCCGTCGCGAGCGCCCCGGCCGTGCGTCGGCCGCGGCTCCGCACATGTCTTGGCATGGTCCGACCTCTCTCATCACACGTCATACATGTTCTCTTGTGGTGAGGGACCGTATCCGCGCGCATGACCGATTTCAACCGTCGTGCACGCGGGAGTTGGGCACGGGGTGGGTACGGGGCCCAGGGTCGGTCAGGGCTCCTGAGGGCGGCGGCGCGCCCAGGAGTTGGTGATGTGCTCGCGCATGGCCTGGGCCGCGCCGTCGGCGTCGCCGGCCAGGATGCGGTCGTGCACGCGGGTGTGCGCCAGGTGCGTCAACTCCAGCTCGGCGCGGGTGGGGTTGCCGCTGTACTGCGAGGTGTGCAGGGCCCGGCCCTGGAGGCTGGAGACGATGGCGCGGCCGAAGGTGTCCCCGGAGACGCGGTGGATGTGGTCGTGGAAGGCGATGTCGGCGCTCGCGTAGGCACCCGCGTCGTCGAGGAGCCCGGCGAGGGTGCGCAGGTGCGCGCTCAGCTGTGCCGCCTCCTCCTTGGTGACGCGCCGGGCCGCCTCGGCCGTCATGGGGCACTCCAGCGTGATGCGGATCTGGATCAGGTTGTCCAGGTAGCGCAGGCGGTCGGCGCGCTGGAACAGCGCGTCGAGGATCTGCGGGTCGAGCAGGCTCCAGTGGTTCTGCTCCAGCACGATCGTCCCCCAGCCCTGCCGGGCGGTGACCAGGCCCTTCTCGGCGAGCGCCGTGATCGCCTCACGCACCACCGTGCGGCTGACCTGGTACATCTCGCACAGCATCCCGGTGGGCGGCAGCGCCGTTCCGCTCGGGTACTCCTCCGTCACGATGGCCGTGGTGAGGCTCTGCACCACGCCCGCGGCCAGCGGCGGCCGGTGCCGGGGCGGCGGGGGCGACGACTTGGGGACCGGGGGCCGTGAACTCATCGGGGTTCTCCGTCGTTTCCGGGGCCCCTTACGCGCCCCGCCGTGCGGGGCGCGGCGGCCGTCACGCAGGGGAGTTGGGGAACCTCGTACAGAAGTGGCCAGACTACCGCACCACCAACTGGTCAGTCGTATGATAAGTTACGTGTCGCTTCCACGGGAACACCCCGTGGCACGGCGACCTCACCGCGACCTCACCGCCGCCTCATCCGTTCCCCGCCTGTCCCGGCCGCACCGCGTGCCGCCGACCGTCACCGCCTCCCCGCCGCCCGCGGTCCGCACGGCACCCAAGGAGCAGAAGAGTCGATGAAGATCACGGGCTATCGCAGCCTCAGGACCGTCCACCGCTGGGGCCGGCCGGTCGGCGACGCGAACGGCGTGCTCTCGGGCGGGGTCACCGAGGTCCCCGTCCTCCTGCTGGAGACCGACGAGGGGCTCACCGGCGTCGGCCTCGGCGCGCACGGCGACGTGGCGCGGGTCTTCCCCGCCGTGGAGGGCGCGGACCCCCGGGCCGTCACCGCGCTCTACGACCGCATGCTGGCCCACGTGTTCAAGAGCGGCCACGGCGGCACGACGTTCGGCACCGTCGGCGCCCTCGACATGGCGCTGTGGGACCTCAAGGCGAAGATGGCGGGCGAGGCCCTGTGGCGCACCCTGGGCGCCGCGGACCGTTTCGTGCCCGGGTACGCCTCGGGCCTGGAGATCGCGCTCGACGACGAGGCGCTGCTCGCCTTCTACGAGCGGTGGGCCGACCGCGGCTTCACCGGCGCCAAGCTCAAGGGCGGCCTGGACGTGGACCGGGACATCGCGCGGCTGACCGCCGTCGCCGGGCTGCTGACCCGCAACACCCGGCGCCCGGCCATGATGCTCGACGTCAACGAGAGCTGGGGCAGGCACCAGGCCGTGCGCCTGCTCGCCCGGGTCGAGGAGCACGTCGACCTGACCTGGATCGAGGAGCCGGTGCGCCGCTGGGACGTCGCGGGGCACCGCGCCGTCGCCCGCGCGGCGCGCGCGGCCGTCGCCTCGGGCGAGAACCTGACCGGCCTCGAACAGTTCCGCCCGCTGCTCGCCGCCGACGCGATCGGGGTCGTGCAGACCGCGAGCACGTGGGGCGTCACCCACTTCCTGCGCGTCGCCACCCTCGCCCTCGGCCACGACCTGCCCGTCAGCCCGGTCGGCTACAACGCCAACCCGCTGGCGCACGCCGCCGCCGCCGTCCCCAACCACCTGGTGACCGAGGTGCAGGACCTCGGCTTCCCGGTCGGACTCGGCGTCGACCAGACCGTCGAGAGCGGCGGCATCGTCCTCGGGGACGCGCCCGGCCTCGGGATCACCGTGGACGAGGCGGTCATCGCCGCGGCGGCCGGGCGGGAGGACGCCGACTGGTCGCGCCCGGCCGGGCCGCACGTGCGGCCCGCCGACGCCGGACTCCGGCTCGTGCCCACGTCGTTGGCCCCCCGCGCGACGGGGCTCGCCCCATGAGCGCCCGCGCGCTCCGCGCCACCTTCGCCATGCGGCCGGCCACCCTGCCCGGGCGGCTCTTCGACGCCGAGGCCATGGCGCGGCTGCGCGACGCCGTCGACCTCGACCCCGCGCGCGTCCTCACCGAGTACGACTCCCCCGCCGCCCGCGAGGCCCTGGCCGCCACCGAGGTGCTCATCGCCGGCTGGGACGCGCCCGTGCTCACCCCCCGGCACGCGCGGCTCGCCGCGCGCCTGCGCGCGGTCGTCTACGCCGGGGGCGTCGCGGCCGGCTGCGTGGGGGACCCGGCCGCCCTCGCGGCCCGCGGCGTCGTCGCCGCCAATGCCCGGGAGGCCAACGCGATACCCGTGGCGGAGTACGCGCTCGCCATGATCCTGCTGGCCAACAAGCGCGCCTTCACGGCCGAGCGCCTGCACCGCGAGCGGCGCGGCCTCCTGGACCGGGAGCACGAGGTGACCGATGCCGGCAACTACCGGCGCACGGTGGGCGTCGTCGGGGCCTCGCGCACCGGGCGGGCCCTGATCCGGCTGCTGCGCCCGTTCGACCTGAGTGTCCTGTGCTTCAGCCCCGAGCTCACCGAGCCGATGGCGGCGGGCCTCGGCGTCGAACGCGCCACGCTCGACGAGGTGATGCGGCGGGGCGACGTGGTCTCGCTGCACCAGCCGCTCACCGCCGGGACCGCCGGGCAGATCGACGCGCGGCGCCTGGCCCTGCTCCGGGACGGCGCGACCCTGATCAACACCGCCCGCGGCGGCGTGGTGGACCACGCCGCGCTCCTCGCGGAGCTGCGCACGGGCCGCTTCGACGCGGTGCTCGACGTCACCGACCCCGAGCCGCTGCCCGCGAGCAGCGAGTTGTGGGAGCTGCCCAACGTCCGGCTGACCCCGCACATCGCCGGCTCGATGGGCGGCGAGCTGCACCGGCTCGGCGCGGCCGTGGCTGCCGAGGTCGCGCGCTTCGCGGCGGGCCGCCCCTTCGCGCACCCGGAGGAGTGGGCGTGACCACCACAGGACCTCTCCCCGGCGACACCCCCCGGCAGGGCGGGCCCCTGCCCTCGCGGCGGCTGCGCCGCGGTCTGCGCCTGACCGAACTGGGCTTCGGTGCCGCCCAGTTGGGCAACCTGTACCGGGAGACGAGCGACGCGGACGCGGCGGGCGCGGTCGACGCGGCCTGGGACGCGGGCGTCCGGTACTTCGACACCGCCCCGCACTACGGCCTCGGCCTGTCCGAGCGGCGCCTCGGCCCGGTGCTCGCCGGCCGCCCGCGGGCGGAGTTCACGGTCTCCACCAAGGTCGGCCGCCTGCTGGTACCGAGCCAGGGGACCGCGCGCCGGACGGACGACGGCGGCTTCGCCGTGCCCGCGGACCAGCGCCGCGTCTGGGACTTCAGCCGCGACGGCGTGCTGCGTTCCCTGGAGGGCAGCCTGGAACGGCTCGGCCTGGACCGGGTGGACATCGTCTACCTGCACGACCCGGACGACCACGGCGAGCAAGCCGCGACCAGCGGCGTGGACACCCTGGTCGAGCTGCGCGAACAGGGCGTGGTCGGGGCGATCGGCGCCGGCATGAACCAGTCCGCCATGCTCGCCGAGCTCGTCGAACGCTGCGACCTCGACCTCGTCATGCTCGCCGGCCGCTACACCCTGCTCGACCAGCGGGCCCGGGCGGATCTGCTGCCGCTGGCCGAGGAGCGGGGGGTCGGCGTCGTCGCCGCCGGCGTCTACAACTCCGGCCTGCTGAGCCGCGACCGGCCCGCGCCCGACGCCACCTACGACTACCGGCCCGCCCCCGCCGCGCTCGTCGCCAGGGCCCACGCGCTGGCCGACCGGTGCGAACGGCACGGCGCCACCCTGCCGACCGCCGCCGTCGCCCACCCGCTGCGGCACCCGGCCGTCGTCTCGGTCGTGCTGGGCGCGCGCGACGCGCGGCAGAGCGCGGCCAACGCGGACCGCTACCGGGCCCGGCCGCCCGAGGAGTTGTGGGCTGACCTGGCCCGGGACGGGCTCGTCCCCGATGTCCCGGGCACCAGGGGCACCTCGGGCGCCCCCGATGTCCCCCGCGTCTCCGGCGCCCCCCGCGCCGCCGCGGAGCGGGCCACCGAGAATGGCTCCGCCAGCCGTACCCGGAACCCCCGAGGACCTCTCGCATGACCGCACCCACCTGCTCCGACCGCCCGACCGCTCCCGAGGACCGGGCCGTGCCCGACGCCGCCTCGCTCGCCCGGTGGCTGGCCACCTGGGTCACCGGCGAGGGCGCGATCAACGGCTTCCACAACCACAGCGTGTGGGGCACCAACCCGGCCAGCTTCCTGGACTTCACCAGCGGCCACGCCGCGTTCGCCGCCCCGGCGCTCGGCGCCCTCGGCCAGGCGCTGGCCCGGCACGAGGACGAACGGGGCCTGCGGCTGTGGCGCGCGATGATGCGTTACCAGTCGCAGGCCCTCCAGCCCGACGGCCAGTACCGGCACATCGGCTTCCAGGTCGGCGAGTCCGCCACCTCGGGCCTGATCCACAACGCCGTCGGCAGCCTCGGCCTGCTGCTCGGCCTGCGGCACGCCGGGCACCTGCTGGACGCCGGGGAGCGCGGGGACATCCTCGCCACGGTCCGCCGCAACCTCGACGCCTGCGAGGTCTACGGCGGCGGGCGGCCCGGGGAGTCGGGCACCTGCAACCAGGAGTACGCCCGGGTCTGGGTCAAGCTGCTGTGGACCGAGCTGTCCGGCGACGCCACGTTCGCCGAGCAGATCCCCGAGGACCTCGACCGCCTCATCGACCTCTTCCACCACCGCGGCGTCCCCGACGCGGACTGCGCGGGCGCGTTCCGCACCACCGCCGACCGGCGCGCGGGCGGCATCCTGGAACCGGCCGAGTACTACGGCCTGATGACGGCGCCCCTCGTGCTGGCCAGCCGCGTGTACGGCGAGGAGCGTTACCTCGCGGAGGCGCGCCGGCTCTGCCGCCATGTCGCCAGGTCGGCCTGGCGGGACGCCGAGGACCACACCCGTTACCACCGCTACTGGTACGTGACGGGCGACCGGGCCCACCGCGCCGACACCCCCATGCTGATCGCCGGCATGGGGCTGACGCTGTACGGCGTCGAGGAGGTGCTGCGGGAGGGTGATGACCCGGAGCTGGCCGACTTCGCCGCCCGCTGCCTGCGGACCTACGCCAGGCACCAGACGCCCGCCGGCTACTTCGCGTCCGCGACCGGCTGGCACAACGAGGCCGACGTCGCGCCGAGCACCGCCTGGCACGCCCACGACCTGCTGTTCCTCGTGGACCGGCTCGGCACGCGACCGGGCTTTTGGGACGCCGTGTTCACCCCCTACGACCGGCAGTCCGTGCTGCTGAGCGACCGGGCCGTGTGGGCGGAGGACGGCGCCCACTGGTGCGTGCGCAGCCCGCTGACCGCGGGCGACCTGCACCTGTACGGGCGCAAGGACCGGGCCACCTTCGCCCGCGAGTTCTTCGCCTGGACCGATCGCGAGGAGCTTCCCGAGGACCTCGTGTACCCGGCGGCGCCGGCCTTCTTCGTCGCCAACGACGGCGTCTACCGCGTGGACCGCGGGGAGCGCCCCACCGACGTCTCGGTCCTCGGCCCCCTGCCCTACCGGGGCACCCTCTGACCCTCTTTCCCTCTGTGTACTAGGAGACAACGATGTCAGCACTGAGTTGGGGGCGCGGCCGTACCGCCCTCGCGGTGGGCACCGTCTCGCTGCTCACCCTGGCGGGCTGCGGCAACGGCGGGTCCTCGGGCGGCAACGCCGACGGTGAGGTCGGCGGCGAGGTCCGGATGCTGGTGAACCTCACGCCCAACCTCGACCAGGCCTCCTGGGAGGAGCTGGTCGCGCCCTTCGAGGAGGAGACCGGCGTGGCGGTCGAGATCGAGGCGCCCACCGGGAGCAGCGTCGCCGAGACGTTCCCCCAGCAGCTCGCCGCGGGCACCGCCCCGGACGTCATCCAGTCCATATTCCCGGACGACGACACGCTGCCCCAGCTGGTCGACCTCAGCGACCTGCCCTGGACCGAGGGCACGCCGATGGTCGACGACTACGCCATCGACGGCAGTCGCTACGTCGTCGGCGTCGGCTCGCAGACCCAGTCCCTCGTCTTCTACAACCGGACCGCGTTCGAGGAGGCCGGGATCGCCGAACCTCCCACCACCTGGGCTGAGTTCGACGAGGCGCTGGGCCGGCTGGACGAGGCCGGGTACACGCCGCTCCAGACCGCCGGGCAGTTCCAGACCGGGCTCCAGCTCCAGCAGCTCTACCACCCGACCCTCAACACCGACCACCCGCGCTGGCAGACCTCGGTCGCCGACGAGGAGCTGTCCGCGGGCGAGGCGTACCTGCCGATGTTCCAGCACTACGCGGACTGGCTGGAGGCCGGGTACATCTCCCAGGACGACGTGGGTCTCGACCCGGCCGCGGCCGACGGCGCGTTCATCGAGGGCACCGTGGGCCTCTACCCGCAGGGCAGCTGGTTCGCCACCACCCTCACGGCCGGCGGCGAGCTGCCGTTCGAGGTCGGCGTCTTCTCGCCGCCGGTGGACGAGGGCCAGGCCCACCCCGGCCCGCAGGGCGCCACGATGGCGTACCCCTACATGATCAACGCGGGCTCCGGCAACATCTCCTCGGCGCAGGCCCTCGTGGAGTACCTCGTCACCGACGAGACCGCCATCCGGTCCCAGCTGACCGCCGACGGCGTCTTCCGGCAGGGCGCCGAGACGGCCGAGGACCCGGTGCTCGCCCAGGTGCAGACGATCCTGGACGAGGCGCCGGAACTCGTCGCCGTCGGCGAGGGGTTCGGCGACACCCGGCTCCCGGTCACGGGCTTCAACCCGAAGTTCACCGAGATCGTCCAGGGCCTCTACACCGGGCAGAGCCCGCAGGAGGCCGCGGACGCCCTCGACGACTGGGTCGGCGAGAACCGCTGACCATGGCCAGGACCCCGACCAAGACCGTCCCGGAGGGCGCCGCGGCGGCTCCGGCCGAGAAGGCGCGCCCCGCGGCCCACCGGGAGCGCGGCGGGCGCCGCGCGCGCCGCGGGTGGCGCGGCTGGCGCGGCTGGCGCGGCTGGCGCGACGCCGGTGCGCGCCTCACCATGGTGGGCCCCGCGCTCGTGCTCTACGTGGGCCTGCTCGTCGTCCCCGTCGGCTACGCCGTCTACTACAGCTTCACGGACTACAACGGCTTCCCCCAGCAGGTCCCCGAGTTCATCGGCTGGGAGAACTACGAGCGGGTCTTCACGTCGGCCGACATCACCGACTCGATGGTCGTCACCGGCACGATCGCGCTGGTGGGCGCCGTCCTCGTGAACGCCGCCGCGCTGGGCCTGGCGCTGCTGCTCCAGCGGACCGGCCGGTTCACCACGTTCGGGCGGGTGGTGATGTTCTACCCCCACGTGCTCAGCGCGCTGGTCGTCGGCTTCCTCTGGCAGGCGATGCTGGGGCCGCAGGGCGTGGTCAACACCATGCTGGAGAAGACCGGGCGCTCCTCGATGCCCTTCCTCTCCGACCCGACGTGGGCGCTGTGGACCCTGATCTTCGTGATCTCCTGGTCTCTGTTCGGCGTGCAGCTCGTGCTCTACCTGGCCGGGCTCCAGACCGTCCCCGCGGACCTGGTCGAGGCGGCCAGGATCGACGGGGCCGGACGCCGGCAGACCTTCCGGGCCGTCACCTGGCCCGCGCTCGCGCCCACGTTCAGCGTGGCCCTCATCACCTCGGGCATCTCGCTGCTGAAGACCTACGACGTGGTCGTCTCCCTCACCGGCGGCGGGCCGGCGGGATCGACGCAGACCCTGGCCTACTCGATCCTCGCCGTGTCCTTCCCGGGCCGGAAGATCGGCCTCGCCTCGGCCGAGGCCGTCGTGCTCATCATCGCCGCCGCGATCCTCGCCTTCACGGTGCTCGCGCTCAGGCGGCGCGCGGAAGAAGGGGCGGAATCCATCGGATGACTCGCTCGTCACGTCCGGCGACCGTGCTACGCGTCGCCTTCCTCGGCGTCCTGTGCCTGTTCATGCTGGTCCCGCTCTACCTGCTGGTCATCAACGCGTTCAAGAGCCAGCACGACATCCTCACCAGCCCGTTCACCATCGACCTGTCCCGCGCCACCACCGAACACCTCGGCGCCGCCTGGAACAGCCCCGAGTTCAGCATCCCCAAGGGCTACGCGATCACGCTCGCGCTGCTGTTGTGCGTCAACGTGCTGTCCATCGGGCTGTGCGTCCCCGCCGCCCACGTGCTGGCGAGGACCCCCAGGCCGCTGTTCCGCGCCATCCTGATGTTCTTCGTGGCCGGCATGTTCATCCCCACGCAGGTGATCCTCATCCCGGTCATCTTCGTGCTGCGCGGCCTCGGCCTGATGAGCACCTTCCCCGGGCTGGTGCTGTTCATGACGGCGACCACCGTGCCGTTCACGCTGTTCGTCTTCACCGGCTTCGTGCGGGTGCTGCCGCGCGCGCTGGACGAGGCGGCGGCCATCGACGGCGCGGGCCGCCACTACACGGTGTGGCGGATCGTCTTCCCGCTGATGCGGCCGATCGTCGCCACCGCGTTCATCCTCAACTCCCTGAGCGTCTGGAACGACTTCGCCAGCCCGCAGGTCATCCTCGGCCCCGGCAGCGGCATCTACACCGTCACCACGGGGGTCTACGCCGCCGTCGGCCAGTACTCGGCGGACTACACGAAGGTGTTCCCGACGCTGCTGCTCGCCGTCATCCCCATCCTGGCCATCTTCGTGGCGACCCAGCGCCACCTGATGCGCGGCCTGGCCGCCGGCTCGGTCAAGGGCTGACCGCCGCACCCCCGGGCGGCGCCGTCCCCCG
>NZ_LAVK01000193.1 GCF_001083795.1 Streptomyces sp. SBT349 | reverse complement strand
GGCGGTGGTGGCGGAGGTCACCGGGGACGGGAACCGCTGCCGCCGCCGGAAGGGTAGCGCTATTCTCGGCTGTCATGAACCACGGTAGCAGTGACGGGAAGTTGGCGGCGACGCTGCGCGAGGAGCTGAAGCGCTATCCGTCGGGTGCCAAGCTCCCCAGCAGCCGGGAGCTGGTCGCCCGCCACCGGGTCAGCCCCGGAACGGTGACCCGCGCCCTGGCGGCGCTGGCTGCCGAGGGCCTTGTCGTGACCCGCCCCGGCGCGGGCGCGTTCCGCGCGGAGCCGCGCGCCCCCAGGCCCGCGCCCGGCGACTCCAGCTGGCAGGAGATCACCCTCAGCGCCGCGCCCTCGCCCGAGAGCGCGCCGCGCACGGTGGACGCCGGGGGCGTGCTGGCCACCCTCGCGGCTCCGCCGCCCGGCGTGATCGAGCTCAACGGCGGCTATCTGGCGCCGGTGCTCCGGCCCGAACGCGCCCTCGCCACCGCGCTGGCCAGGGCCGGTCGCCGGCCCGGGGCCTGGGACCGCCCGCCGATGGAGGGGCTCGGCGCGCTGCGCGCCTGGTTCGCGCGGGCCATCGACGGGGGCTCGGGCACCGTCGCGCCGTCGGACGTGACCATCACCGCCGGCGGGCAGAGCGCGTTGAGCACCGCCCTGCGCGCCCTCGCGCCCCCGGGCGGCGCCGTGCTCGTCGAGTCGCCGACCTACCCGGGGATGCTGGCCGTGGCACGCGCCGCCGGGCTGCGCCCGGTGCCGGTGCCGACGGACGCCGACGGGGTCCGCACCGAGCTGCTGGAACGCGCCTTCCGGGACAGCGGGGCCCGCGTCTTCGTCTGCCAGCCGCTCTTCCAGAACCCCACCGGCGCGGTGCTCGCCCCCCGGCGGCGCCGCGAGGTCATCGCGGTGGCCCGCGCGGCGGGCGCGTTCGTCGTCGAGGACGACTTCGCCCGCCGCCTGGCCCACGGGGACGCCGGCCCCCTGCCTCCCGCCCTGGCCGCCGAGGACCCCGACGGGACGGTCGTCCACGTCTGCTCCCTCACCAAGGTCACCTCGCCCAGCCTCCGCGTCGGCGCCCTCGCGGCGCGCGGCCCGGTGACCGAGCGCCTGCGCGCCATCCAGATCGTCGACAGCTTCTTCGTGCCCAGGCCGCTCCAGGAGACCGCGCTCGAACTCGTCGGGAGCCAGGCGTGGGAGCGCCATCTGCGCACCGTCGCCCGCGAGCTCGCCATCCGCCGCGACGTCCTGGCCGGTGCCCTGACCGACGAACTGCCTCGGCTGACCCTGCCGCTGGTGCCGCGCGGCGGATACCACCTGTGGCTCGGCCTGCCCGCCGGCGCCGATGAAACGGCCCTCGCCGCCGCGGCGTTGCGCGCGGGGGTCGCCGTCGCCGCCGGTCGCCCCTACTTCGCGGCGGAGCGCCCCGCCCCGCACATCCGGCTCAGCTTCGCCCCGGCCGCGGGCGCGGCCGAGCTCACGGAGGGCGTGCGCAGGCTGGCCCGCGCCTGCGCGGAGGCGCTCGGCGAGGCCACCTGAGGCCCCGGACCGCCGCGTCGCCCGGTCACGGCGGGGGGAGCGCCGGGTCACGGCCGGGTGAGGCGTGGCGGCAATCCATCGGCATCTTTACTCCCTGGTAGTGGTGCCGTAATTCGCGTGCTCGTACGATCGCGCCATGCTGGTCACGCTGATAGCCGCTGCCCGCAGCTCGTCTCTTCTCGACGCACGCTTCGGTGATGACCGTCCGCTGGACACCGCGGGCTGGCACGCCGTGGAACGGGCCATTCCCGTGCTGCTTCCGCTGGCCGCCGCCGAGCTCC
The DNA here is from genome assembly GCF_001083795.1 of Streptomyces sp. SBT349. GTDB lineage: Bacteria > Actinomycetota > Actinomycetes > Streptomycetales > Streptomycetaceae > Streptomyces. The sequence continues at coordinate 12,316 of NZ_LAVK01000193.1, read as the reverse complement.
GCTACTGCTCCCCGACCCCCTGCTGCCGGCAGACCGGGGACGCCCTCGGGCTCGCGCCGATGGCGCAGCCCGCGCTCCGCGACTGCGACATGGGCCGCTGGCGCGGCCTGACCCTCAGGGAGGTGACCGCCCGCGAGCCGGGAGCCGTCGACCTCTGGCTCTCCGACCCCAGGTCGGCGCCGCACGGCGGCGAGCCGCTGCTGTCGTTCGTCTCCCGCGTGGGGGGCTGGCTCGACACCCGCCCGATCGAGGGGGACGGCCGCATCGTCGCGGTGACCGAGTCCTCGGTGATCCGCGCCGCGATGCTCTACGCGCTCAAGGCCCCGCCGCAGTCCTACTGGCGCACCGAGGTGTACCCGCTGTCGGTGGTCAGCCTCAGCGGGCATCCCGGCCGGTGGAGCCTGCGCCTCGGCTGACCTCCCCGCCCCCGGGGTCCCGACCCCCGGGCCGGTGGCTCGCGGCGATGTCCTCCGCGGTCGCGGCGAGGAACGCCCTGGCCTCCGGCGGGCCGGTCACCACCACGTCGCCGCCGAACTGGAGCAGCTGCCGCACCGCGCCGAGCACCTCGTAGGCGAGTGAGACCTCCACCCAGCCCCCGGCCTCCCGCGCCCGCGGCGGCCCGGTCAGCGCGGCGCCGCCGATCCGGATGAACAGATCGAGGCGGTCGGCCCGCACCAGCGCCTCGACCCGGACCGTTGCCGGCCGCTCCTCGACCCGCCGCCGCAGCGCCTCCCAGACCTCCGCCAGCTCCACCCCCTCCCGGCGCCGCACCGGTGCCTCGCACACCGTCGCTGCCACCACCCGGTCCGCGCGGAAGAGACGGGGCACGCCGCGGCGGTCGGCGACCAGGTACCAGACCCCGGCCTTGGCCACCAGCCCGTACGGGTCGACCGTGTAGGTCCTGGCCCGCTCCGCGCCGCTGTGCCGGTAGCGGACGCGCAGCCTGCGGTCCGCGAAGACGGCCGTGTGCAACGCCCCGAGGTCCGCCTCCCGGCGGGGGCCGCTCAGCCACCGGTCGGGATCGACCAGGATCCGGCGGCTGGTCAGCTCCGCCGCGGGCCGGTGCGGTGCGGGCAGCGCCGCCATCACCTTGCGCAGCGCGGAGCCCAGCGCCCCGCTCAGCCCCAGCGCGGAGTGCGCCCCCTGCGCGGCCAGCACGAACAGCGCCCGCGCCTCGTCCCGGGTCAGCCCCGTGACGTCCGTGCGGAATCCGGGCAGCAGCGCGATGCCCCCGTGCCGCCCCCGTTCGGCGAACACCGGGACGCCCGCCGCCGACAGCGACTCCACGTCGCGGTAGACGGTGCGGACCGACACCTCCAGCCGCTCGGCGAGCTCCCTCGCGGGCACGCGCCCACGGGTCTGGAGCAGCAGCAGGATCGACAGCAGACGGTCGGACTTCACGGCCGGCGACCTCCTCCGGAAAAGCTGACGGCACGTGTCAGGTTATGACGGCAGAGTGCGCGTCGTCACCCGTGCGGGAGGCCGCGGAGCGAGCCCACCGCGCCCGACGAACCAAACGAAAGGCGAGACCTTGACGCACGACCACATCGCCGCCCTCCGGGCCGAGGTGCGCGGCCCGGTGCTGCTCCCCGGCGAGGATGGCTGGGACGACGAGCGGTCCGGGTTCAACACCGCCGTCCGCCACCGCCCCGACGCGGTCGTCGGCGCGAGGGGCGCGGACGACGTCCGGGCGGCCGTGGCGTTCGCCCGCGCCCGCGGCCTGCCGGTGGCGGTCCTCGGCACCGGTCACGGGCCCTCCGTCGCGGCGGACCACGGCGTTCTCATCACCACCCGCCGGATGACCGCGCTCTCCGTCGACCCGGTGACGCGGACCGCCCGCCTCGGCGCCGGAGTGCGCATGGAGCGGGTGGCCGCCGAGGCTGCCCCGCACGGCCTGGCCCCGCTCGGCGGCTCGGCCCCGTTCGCCGGCGCGGTCGGCTACCTGCTCGGCGGCGGGCTTCCGGTCCTCGGCCGCACCTACGGCTGGGGCGCCGACCGGATCCGCGCGATCGACGTCGTCACCCCGGACGCCACCGCGCGCCACATCACCGCGGAGAGCGACCCCGACCTGTTCTGGGCGCTGCGCGGCGCCCGCGACAACTTCGGCGTGGTGACCGGCGTCGAGTGCGAACTCATACCGTTGGCCCGCCTCTTCGGCGGCGGACTCTTCTTCGACGGAGGGGACCCGGCCCGGGCGCGGGAGCTGCTCACCGCGTGGCAGCGCTGGACGGAGACCGTGCCGGAGGAGATGAACACCTCCGTCGCCATGGTCCGACTCCCCGACGCGCCCGGCCTCCCCGAGCCGGTCCGCGGCCGGTACGTGGTCCACATCCGCATCGCCACGCCGCTGGAGGCGGCGGAGGGCGAACGACTGGTGGCGCCGCTGCGCGCGCTCGGCCCCCGGCTGATCGACACCCTCGCCGACCTGCCCTGGACCCGCGCCGGGTCCATCCACGGCGACCCGCCGACGCCCATGGCGTGGAACGGCGACACCGCGCTGCTCGACGGGCTCGCCGAGGCCGAGGCCGGCGCGATCGTGGAGCTGGGCGGCCCCGGGGCCCCGGTCCCCTCCATCGTCGAGATCCGGCTGATGGGCGGGGCGCTGAGCCGCCCGGGGCCGGTGCCCAGCGCGGTCGGGCACAGGTCGGCGCGGTACATCCTCACCGTCCTGTCGCGCCTGGGGAACGGCGACGCCCAGGCGGTCGCCGCCGCCCACAGGGCGCTGATCGACGCCCTCGCGCCGCGCACCACGGGCCGGTTCCTGACCTTCATGGGCTTCGGCGAGAACGCCGCCCCCGACCGTGTCCGCACCGCCTACGAGCCGGAGGACCTCGCCAGGCTGGCCCGGCTGAAGGCCCGCTTCGACCCGCGCGACACCTTCCGGCTCAACCACCACATCGAGCCCGCGACGGGCGGCACCGGCTGACCGCGCCGGTCCCGGGTGGTCGTTCCGGCCCGGGCGGTCGTTCCGGCCCGGGCGGCCGGGCGCGGCGGGCGGGGTGGAGGATGGAGCCATGCACACGTTGCCTGTCCTGGTCTACGACGGAGACTGCGCGTTCTGCACGACCGCGGTGCGGTTCGCGCGGCGGCGGATCCGGCCGCGCTGTGACGCCACCCCATGGCAGTTCGCGGACCTCGCCGCGCTGGGCACCACCCGGCGGCGAGCCGAGCACGAGGTGCTCTGGGTCACGCCGAACGGCCGGGTCCACGGCGGCGCGCGGGCCGTCGCCAAGCTGCTGCTGAGCGCGGGCGGCGCGTGGGCGGCGCTGGGCGCGCTGCTCACGCTCCCGCCGATGCGCTGGGCCGCGGCCGGGATCTACCGCGTCATCGCGGCCAACCGGCAGCGGATGCCGGGCGGCACCCCCGCCTGCGCGCTGCCGCCCGACCGGAGGCCGCCCGCGGTCTGAAGCGTTCGGTCCGTCGCGTTCGGTCCGTCGCGTTCGGCTCGGGGCGCCCGGTTCACGTCCGGTTTCCGGCTCGGCCCGCGTCGGCTCAGCCCTCTGTGAGCTCGTCGGCCAGCAGGTCCATCAGCAGCCCGTCGTGCCAGCCGCCGTCCGGGCTCCGCTCGTACCGGCGCATCACCCCCACCGGGCGGAATCCCACCTTCCGGTAGCAGGCGATCGCCGCCGCGTTGCCCGCCGCCGGGTCGATGACCAGCCGGTGGTGGCCGTGGTCGGAGATCAGGTGCCGGGCGAGCGTCCGGACGGCGTCCGAGCCCAGGCCGTGGCCGTGCGCGGCCGGGTCGAGGAAGATGTCGATGCTCGCGTGCCGGTAGTCGGGGTCCTCCTCGGCGCTCCACTGGACCGCCCCGGTCACCATCCCCGCGTGCTCGATCGCCAGCATGTGCACCTCGGGGTTGCCCAGGTCGTCGGTCATCTCGGCCGTCAGGTCCTTCCCGCCCCGCCACCACCGGTACACCTCGGGGGTGCGGCGGATGCGGACCAGATCGGGAAGGTCACCGGCGGTGGCGGGCCGCAGCGTCACCTGCGAGCCGTGCAACGTCGTCTGCATGCCGGTGAACGCTACCCCGTCGGGCCGCCCCGGCCACCTGGCGGAAGACCAGGAGATAACGCCAGAAGAGCAGCCTGCGCAGCGTGTGCCCCGGCAGCAGGCCGTCCGCCTCGCGCCGGATGTCGGCCAGCGTCATGCCGGGCTCCTTCACCGGCGGCGTGGCGCGGGGTGCGTGTCGGGTGCCACGGGCCCGCTCGCCCGCCGCGACGGCGAGCCGGGCGGCGGCGTTGACCGGGACGGCGGTCAGGCTCCGGGCCAGGTCAGCCGGGAACTCCTCGCGGTAGCAGCCGAGGACCAGCAGTACGCCCCCGGGGGCCAGCGCGTCGCGCAGCGCGGTGACGGTGGCGAACGGCATGTGATGCAGGCTGGCCAGGCAGGAGATGACGTCGTAGTGGGAACGCGGCAGGTCGACGTCGGCGATGTCCGCGTGCCGGAAGCGCGGCGCGGGCCCGTTCCCGCCGGGGCGCGCGGACGCCGCGCGGGCGGCCTCGACGGTCTCCCGGGACGGGTCCACCGCGTCCACCTCGATCCCGCGGGCCGCCAGCCGGCGGGCGAACCGGCCGGTGCCGCACCCGACGTCCAGCGCGGTGCGCGCGTCGGCGGGGACGCGGCGCAGCAGCAGCCGGTGGTAGTGATCGTTGTGGTCGAACGGCATGGGGGGAGGATGGCACACGTCCCCCGGGCCCCCGGGCCCCAGGTTCAACGGGCCTCTGGCAGAGCCGGCCGCGTCATCGGGCGCGGGATCCCGGGGAGTCGAGGCGTGAGGGCGCTCCGCGAGGGGCGGGGGCTGGTCCGACGGCGTTCACGGCCCAGGGGTGCGGCGCCCGCCGGGCGAGGGTGATGATCTCCGCGCTGGTGGCGGTGAGCGGGCTCCGGTCCCAGTCGCCGAACTGCTCCTTCACCGGCAGCCCGGCCCCGGCCAGGAAGGACCCGAGCCGGTCCGCGCCGAGGAACCTCAGCGTGGACCGGCTCACGCGCGACCGCGCCCAACCGTGGCCCTCGAACGTCGTGGAGAAGCGGACGAGTTCGCCCCTCACGGGCGTCTCCACCTCGTGCCAGACGCGGACCACCTCTCCCGTGGGGCCGGTCACCTCCTCCGCGGCGTCCGGCGTCCACGACTCCCAGGCCCGCGCACGGGGGTTGCGGGTCTCGAACGCGAACCGGCCCTCCTCCGTGAGGGCCGACCTGATCGCGGCGAGCGCGGTCCTGAGCTCGTTGTCGCCGATGAGTACCTGGAAGGCGTGGCCGGTCATCACGATCAGGTCGAACTCGCCCTCCCAGCGCGTCGAGGCGAGGTCCCCCTGCACCCAGTCGACGTCCGCGCGCCGGCGCGCGCGGTCGAGCATCGCGCCGGCCGGATCCAGCCCGCACAGCCGACCGGAGTGCCCGGACTCCCGGGCCAGGCGCAGCAGTTCGCCGGTGCCGCAGCCGACGTCGAGCACCGAACGGGCCGCCATCACCAGCGGAAGGTAGAAGCCGAAGTCCCTGCGGCCCGCGGCCATGGGGTCGTAGAGCGCGGTCAGGGCCGCGTCGGAGAACTGCCGGTCAACCACCGAGCCGCGCCTTCCAGATCTCCTCGCTCGGCCAGCGGTGCGCCCAGTCCGCGGAGACCTCCGCGAACTCCCGGTGGGCCGGGCGGGGCGCCTGGATCTCGATGAGATCCTCCACGACGAAGCCGCTGGTCCGCAGCAGCCGCAGCATGTCGCCGTGCGGCAGGACGAACTCCACCCGCCCTCCCCAGTCGAGGCGGCCCAGCCCGAACTGGTCGCGCCGCAGCTCGGTGGCGGCGGTCCCCTCCGGCTGGGCGCAGAGCGCGTAGAGCGGCGAGTACCGCATGAACACCAGCCACCCGCCCGGTGCCAGCAGCCGTGCCGCCTCCGGGATCCACCGTTGCGGGTCGCACCAGAGCGAGGCGCCGTACTCGCTGATGGCGACGTCGAACGAGCCGTCCTCGTACGGGACCTCCTCCGCAGAACCCAGCACGAGCGGGAACTCCACGCCGAACTCCGCCTGCATGGCGCGAGCGGTGGCCAGCTGCTCGGCCGACAGGTCGATCCCCACCGGGTGGGCCCCCGCCCTGGCCAGCCACGCGGAGACATAGGCGGTGCCGCAGCCGAGCTCGATGACCCGCGCCCCTTCCAGGTCCTCCGGGAGCACCCGGGCCCGCGCCTCCGGCGTCGCCCACAGCCCCCAGCGCGGCTCCGCCGCCGACCACTGCTCGCGGGCGAGCGGCCCATGCGCGCCGGCGGCCTGCTCGTCCCAGTACCTGCGGTTCAACTCCACGTGGTCGGCCACGTCTTCGCCAGCGGTCATGGAGGCATTGGAGCGGGTGCCCGAGCCGCTCGGCAACGGATTTACCCCGTGTCCCACGCCGAGGTGGTGGCGGCGGAGGCGGCGAAGGGCGCGCTCCACCGGCTACGGGCCGCCGACCACACCCGCGTCGTGCGCCATCAGCCCCGCCTGGGTGCGGTTCACACAGCCGAGCTTGTCCAGCAGCCGCGACACATAGCCCTTGATCGTGGCCTCGGACAGGTGCAGCCGCCCGGCGATCCGCGCGTTCGACAGGCCCTCGCCGAGGCAGGCCAGCACCTCCGCCTCCCGCTCCGTCAGCGACCCGACCAGCGTCCGGGCGCGCTCCCGCGCCGAGAGGCCGTCCGTCGACGCCGCGACCAGCCGCCGCGCGGCGGCGGCCGACAGCACCGTGTGCCCCTCCGCGGCCACCCGCACCAGGCCGATCAGATCCTCGGGCGGCGTGGACTTGACCAGGAACCCGGCGGCGCCGGCCCGCAGGGCACGAAGCACGTACTGGTCGGCGTCGAACGTCGTCAGCACCACGATCGGCGGCGGGTCCTTCAACTCGCCGATGCGCTCGATCGCACTCAGTCCGTCCACGCCCGGCATCCGCAGATCCATGAGCACCACGTCCGGCCTCTCACGCGCGACCGCCTCCACCCCGGCCGCCCCGTCGTACGCCTCCGCGACCACCTCCAGATCGTGGGCGGATCCCAGGATGGAACGGAGGAAGCCGCACACCATCGGCTCGTCGTCCACGACCACCACCCGGACCACGGTCACGCCACCGATTCGGCGGTCGGCACATAGGCGGGCAGCGTCGCCTCGACGGTGAACCCGCCGTCCGGCGCGGGCCCCGCCCTCAGCGTGCCGTGCACCAACTCGATGCGCTGCTTGAGCCCGGCTATCCCCAGACCCGAACCGGCCTCCGCCAGGGCGCGGACCGGCGGCCCGACCGGTGGCGCGTTGCGTATGACCAGCCGCACCCCCGATTCGCCGTACTCGATCCGCACGGTCACCTCCGCACCCGGAGCGTGCTTGCGCACATTGGTCAGCGCCTCCCGAACGATTCGGTATGCCGTGCGCCCGACCACGGGCGAGGCCCGCGCCGGATCACCCTCCTCGACCAGCTCGACCAGCGTCCCCACCGCCGTCGACTCCGCCGCCAGCGTGGCGAGCGCTCCGAGCGGGGGCGTCTCGTCCCCCTCGGGCGCCGTGCGCAGAATGCCGACCAGGTCCCGCAACTCCTCCAGCGCCTGGCAGCCCGCCGCCCGCAGCTCCTCGGCCGCCCGCCGCGTCGCCTCGTCGTCCGCCGTCATCCGCAGCGCCCCGGCCTGGAGCACCATCAGACTCACCCGGTGCGTCACGACGTCATGCATCTCGCCCGCCAGCCGCGCACGCTCCTCCGCGCGGGCCCGCTCGGCGAGCAGATGCCGCTCCCGCTCGGCCCGCTCCGCACGCTCGGTCAGGGCCACCACCAGGCGCCTGCGGGCGTCGAAGTACAACGCGAGCAGCGGCCCCACGGCGGTGCGCAGCACCCCGATGGTCATCACCGTGATCGACGGCTCCCACGGCCGTGCGACCACGACGGTCAGCAGGGCCAGGGCGGCGAAGGCCAGGCGCCGGTCCCGCTGGTAGAAGAGGGGGCCGTAGGCGGCTATCACCGTCGCGAACGGGGCCCAGACCGTCCCCCCGTTCTCCGGGGTCAGCAGGTCGGCCGGGGAGATCAGCAGGGACATCACCAGCGTGAACGCGCCCAGCACCGCGACGACCGTCAGGGGAGCGCGGCGGCGCAGGACCAGCGAGAGGCACACGGCCGCCTGCGCGGCGAGCATGACCCAGGCCAGCGTGCCCGGACGCTCGGGCCACCAGGTCGCGCCGCCGAGCGTCGCCCCCGTGTCGATCAGCACGAGGAGCACCGCGATCGCCCCGTCCGAGGCGACCGGGCGCCGACAGTGCCACCGTTCCTGATCCATGCCGACCACGGTAGACAGCCCCGCGTGCGTCGTGAACCGCCTTTCGGCAGGAGGGAACCATACGAAAGTAGGGTGCAAGACCCGACGACCGGCAGTGTTGCCCGGCCCCTCCCACACCGTGCAATGGGTCCATGACCGCACGACATGACCACTCCACCGCACGGCCCCGGCTGGGCCGCTACGAGATCGACACCGCGGCCTCCTCCCTCACCTTCGTGACCCGGCACGTCTTCGGACTGCTTCCGGTCCGCGGCTCCTTCTCCATCGGCGCCGGGACCGTGGACGTCGCCGAGCCACCGGACGACTCCCGCGTCCATGTGGAGATCGAGACGGCCAGCTTCCACACGGGGAACGGGGCCCGCGACGCGAGCGTTCTCTCACCCCGCTTCCTCGACGCCGCCCGCCACCCCCTCATCACCTTCGACTCCGCGCGCCTGGATGGCACCGCCCTCACCGGCACGCTGACCGCTTGCGGGATGTCCCGGCCGGTCACCCTGGAGATAGAGCGGTCCGACGTGGCTCCCGACGTGCTCACCGCCCGCGCCACGGCCCGCGTCGACCGGACCGCGTTCGGAGTCACCGCCTCCCGCGGCATGGCGGGCCGCCACCTCGACCTGACCCTGGACATCCGGTGCGCGCGGAGCTGAGGCCGGGCCCCGGGCAGCACATCCCGTGCCGAGCGGGGGTGGGCTGTGATCGACTGGGGCGATGGACTGGACATGGCTGGGGCCGCCCAAAGACGTTCGCCCGCTCTTCCCCGTCGAGCGCGCCGCCCTCCTGGATCTGCTCCGCGGCCTCGACGCCGCCGACTGGAGCCGTCCGACGGCATGCCCGGAGTGGGAGGTCCAGGACCTCGTCGGCCATATCCTCCATGGCTACGTCCGCCGGCTCTCGGCCGGTCGCGACCACCACCCGGGCCCCGCCTTCGCACCGGGGGAGTCCCTGCCGGACTTCCTCACCCGCGCCAACGGCTCGTTCGTTCGCACGGTGCGGCAGCTCAGCCCCCGGTTGAAGACGGATCTGCTGGACCATCTGGGCGGGCAACTGGACGAGTTCTGGGCGGCCGTCGACATGAGCGCCCCCGCCGCGCTGGACGTGTCCTGGGCCGCGCCCGGTGAGGCATCGCCCGCATGGCTCGATGTCGCTCGCGAGTACACCGAGTTCTGGGTCCATCAGCAGCAGATCCGCGACGCCGCCGGCCGTCCCGGCGCAGACGAACCACGGCTGGTCCGGTCCGTGCTGGACGCGTTCCTCCGGGCCCTGCCGCACACCCTCCGCGGGACGGCGGCGCCGCCCGGCACGGCCGTGCGCGTCACCGTGCCCGGCCCGGCCGGCGGCCACTGGACGGCCGTTCGCATGACCGACCGGTGGGCGCTGACCACTGCCGACGCGGCCGACGCCGCCCCCGGAAGCGACGCGGACGCCGAGGTCACGATCGACGCGGACACGCTGTGGCGCGTCGCCACCCACGGCATCGAGCCGGAGACCGCCGCCACGCGGGCCACGCAGAGCGGCGATCCCGCCCTGGCGGCCGCCGTGTTGCGCATCGTCTCGATCGTCAGATAGCCGGTCCAGAGTTTCCGCTCCCCGGAGGGGTGACGTGCAGCGCCGCACGTGCCGCCACGCGGCGGCGGTCGGTATCGTCCCTTGCCCCAGAGCCGCGAGGCGAGAAGCGAGCTGCGATGAACGGTGAAGCGACCGTCCGCCCGTGGGTCCCCGAGGGCATGGTGGCGATCCCCGCGGGGGAGATCGTGCTGCGGGACGAGGGGACGAAGACCAACTGGAGGGCCGAGGTCGGGGCCTTCCGGCTGGCGCCGTACCCCGTGACCCGCGAGCTCTACCGCTCCATCGTCGGCGAGGCGCCCGCGAGTTCGGCCGGACCACGAACGCCGGTGACCGAGGTCGCCTGGAAGGAGGCCATTCGATTCTGCAACCTGCTGTCGCGTGCCGCCGGGATCGAACCCTGCTACGCGCTCGGCACCGACCCCGACGGGCTGGACGCGGTGTGCGACTGGGAGACGGAGGGCTACCGCCTCCCCTCCGAGGCCGAGTGGGAGTACGCGTGCAGGGCCGGGACCTCGGGCCCCCGCTACGGGGAGCTGGACGAGATCGCCTGGCACGCCGGGAACTCCGGCGGCGAGGTCCACGAGGTGGCGACCAGGACGCCGAACGCGTGGGGCCTCCACGACACGATCGGCAACGTGTGGGAGTGGTGCTGGGACGTCTTCGATCCCCGCGTCTACGGTCCCTACCGCGTCTTCCGCGGCGGAGGAGCGTTCGACCCGCCCCGGGGGTGCCGTGCCTCCTGCCGCCGCAAGAGCCACCCGACCTTCCGGATCGACGACCTCGGGTTCCGGCTCGCCAGGTCGCGGTGGTGAACGCGCGAGACGCCCGGTCACATGGGGCGTCCCCAGCGCTCACTCGCCCCGCGGGGGCGGCGAGCCCGCTCGTCGTCGGACGGATGGGCCCCCACCGTCGATCCCGGGCGAGCTGGTTGGCGGCACCGGAACAGCGGGAGCAAGGTCATCCCACCCGACGAGGACCGATGCGACGTCTCAGGGGCCCCGCGCCCGTTCCGGTGTGGCGGGCGGACCTCAACTCTTGACGGCCTCCGCGATTCGCAGGGCGGCCTGGGCCGGCGTGAGGTGCGTGGTGTCGACGACCTCGGCCTCGCGGTGCAGCCACGTGCGGGCCGCCTCGGCGTAGGGCTCGAGGTAGGCGAGACGGAAGGGGGAGGGGCCAAGGAGGGTGTCCCCCTCGATGCGCCCGCGGAGGGTGTCCTGGTCCGCGTGGAGGACGAAGTGCCGTATCGGAATGGCATGCTGGGCGAGGCCCGTGCTGATCTCGCGCCAGTACTCCTCGACCAGGACCGTCATCGGCATCACCAGGATGCCGCCGGCGTAGTCGAGCACGCGGCGGGCGGTCTCGACGACGAGTGGCCGCCACGGCGGCCAGTGCTGGAAGTTGTCCGTCTGGGGCAGCCCCGGCGTGATGTCCATGAGTGTCTCGCCGACCTTCTCGGCGTCGAACACCCGTGAATCCGGGAGCAGCTGCTGCACGTGTGCACTGGTCGTCGTCTTGCCCGCGCCGTGGGTGCCGTTGAGCCATACGATCACGGGACCCGACGGTAGCGGAGCGCGGGCCGCGGCAGCGAGTACAGCGGACATCCGGTAGGGCTTCGGCCGTTGCCCGGGGCGGCGCTAACCACCGAGATCGGATGCCACCTCAGCGGCTCGTATCGTTCGCCGAAGGAGGGGGACCCTCGGGCGCCGTGAGCTGCCCGGCCCACCATGCCTGGTGCAGGCTTGCGAACCGGCCCTGCCGTGCGAGGAGTGCGGCGGGCGGGCCGTCCTCCACCAGGCGTCCGCCCTCTACCACCAGCACCCGGTCCGCCATCTGGACGGTCGAGAGGCGGTGGGCGATGACCAGGGCCGTTCGCCCCCGAAGCACGGTGCGCATCCCGTGGTGCACGGCTCGTTCGGTGGGGATGTCGAGAGAGGAGGTCGCCTCGTCGAGGATCACGATGGCGGGTTCGGCGAGCAGGGCGCGGGTCAGGGCGATGAGCTGCCGCTGGCCTGCCGAGAGCCGGGTGCCGCGCGCCCTGACGTCGGTGTCGTAGCCGCCCGGCAGCGCGGCGATGAGGTCGTGCGCCCTGATCGCCCGCGCCGCGCGGGCGATGGCCTCGGCGTCCGCGTCGGGCCGGGCGATCGCGATGTTCTCGGCCACCGAGCCGGAGAAGAGGAACGCGTCCTGCGGCACCATGGTCACGGTGCCGCGCAGCTCGGCCGTGGACAGGTGACGCAGATCCGTGCCGTCGACGAGGATGCGGCCGGCCGTGGGGTCGTGGAAGCGAGCCAGCAGCTTGGCCAGCGTCGACTTGCCGGCACCGGTCGGTCCGACCACGGCAACGGTCTGACCGGCGGGTATGTGGAGGTCGACGCCGGACAGCGCTTCTCCTCCGGCCGGGTAGGCGAAGGTCACGTTCTCGAAGGTCACCGAGCGGCCACGACTCTCGGCGGCGGGGGGCGGGAGGGGCC
>NZ_LAVK01000192.1 GCF_001083795.1 Streptomyces sp. SBT349 | reverse complement strand
GCCGGGGGGCGGGGCCGCGGCCTCCAGTGCGTCGACCGAGCCGGACATGACGGTGCGCAGGTGGGCGGTCAGGTGGTCGAGGGGCCAGTCCCACCAGGCCACCCGGAGGAGGCGCGCGATGTCCTCCTCGGGGAAGCGGCGGCGGATCAGGCGGGCCGGGTTCCCGCCGACGACGCCGTAGTCGGGAACGTCGTCGGTGACCACGGAGCCGGAGGCCACGATCGCGCCGTGCCCGATGCGGACGCCGGGCATGACCGTGGTCCTGTAGCCGAACCAGACGTCGTGGCCGACGACCGTGTCGCCGCGCCCCGGCAGCCCGGTGATCAGGTCGAAGTGCTCCGCCCACGAGCCGCCCATGATCGGGAAGGGGAACGTGGAGGGGCCGTCCATGCGGTGGTTGGCCCCGTTCATGAGGAACCGCACCCCCTCGCCCAGCGCGCAGAACCTCCCGATGACCAGCCGTTCGGGGCCGTAGTGGTAGAGGACGTTGCGCGTCTCGAACGCGGTGGGGTCCTCGGGGTCGTCGTAGTAGGTGAACGCGCCCACCTCGATCAGCGGCGAGGTGATCAGCGGCCTCAGCAGCACCACGCGCGGCTGCTCGGGCATCGGGTGCAGCACGGTGGGGTCGGCCGGGACGGGGGAACCGGCGGGACCGGGAGAACCGGAAGAAGTGGGGGCCATCGTCAGTTCCCTCCCGCGCCGTTCCGGACCCGGCCGGTGAACGTGAACATCCGCTCGCCCGGCGCCAGCGGCCTCGGCTCCCCCGCGAAGCGGTGCACGCCGACGCCGAAGCCCGCGTCCGGCTCGGACAGCCACACCCGTTCGAAGCCCTGCTCGTCCTCCAGCCAGTGGCAGATCTGCGGCACGAGGTCCGGCTCCTTGCGGTGGCGGGTCCAGATCACCGTGCCGCCCGCGGTGACCAGCTGTGGGAGGAAGCCGATGGCGCGCCGGACGTCGCCGTCGACGACGTTGCCGAAGATGCCGCAGGCCAGGACCACGTCGGCGGGGACCGCGCCCGCGTACGCGTCGGTCAGCGCGGCGTCGCCCGTCACCACCTCGACGCCGTCCAGGCCGAGCGCCCCGGCGGCGTCCGACGCCTCGGCCGCGTTGCGCGGGTCGAGCTCGACCAGGCGCGCGGCCACGTCGTCGCGGCGCGGGTGGTCCTCCAGCACGCCGAGCAGGTCGCGGCCCTGCCCGGCGCAGACGCTCACCACCCGCAGCGGTCCCGGGGGCGCGGTGTCGAGGGTCAGTGCCAGCCACTCCCTGACGACCCGGAGCCTCCCGCTGAGGGCCGAGTCCGCCCGGTCGTAGTCCTCGTGCCACGCGTGCCAGTCCATGGCGGCGACCCTACGACCGCACCGGCCCCCCGCGCATCACAGATACCCGGGGGTCCACCCGGGTGAGGTTCCTGATCGGCCCCACCGCCAGCAGCGTCGCGCTCGCCGCCAGGGCGACCGCGCCGCCCGCGAGCAGGACCTCGTGGGCGCCGAACAGCCCGGAGGCCGGACCCGCGAGCGCCTGGCCCACGGGCATCATCACCACCGAGCCCGCGACCTCGTAGGCGTGGATGCGGTTCAGCACCGCCCCGGGGACCTGCGTCTGGATGCTGGTCGCCCACATCACGCCCCAGAACGCCATGGAGGCGCCCGCCACCACGAAGCCCGCCGTGATCGCCGCCACGCCGAGGCCCGCGCCGACCGTGAACGGCTGGAGGAAGAAGCCGAACAGCGCGATCGCCCCGGCCCGCAGCGGGTACCGGGGCCTGATCCGCATCGCCAGCAGGCCGCCGATGGCCATGCCCACGCCGAGGGCCGAGTTGACCAGGCCGTACGCGCCGTCGCCGTGCTCGCGGATCACCTCGGTCGCCGTCAGCGGAACGGAGGGCCCCCAGGCCGCCGCCATCAGCGCCATCCAGACCAGGATGACCCCCCACATCCACGGCCTGGCCAGGAACTCCCGCCACCCCTCGGCCAGATCCGCGCGGAACGGGACGGGCCCGCGCGGCGCGCGGCGCGGCTCCCGCGCCCGCATCAGGAGCAGGCAGCAGCCGCTGACCAGGTACGTTCCCGCGTGGGCCGCGAAGACCCCGCCGGGCGAGGTGACCCCGACCAGCAGGCCCGCCAGCGCCGGGCCCAGGATCGCCATGCACGACTCGGCGGTCCTGATCGCGCCGTTCGCCCCCTGCACGTCCCGGGCGATCCGCGGCACGGTGCTCGCCACGCCCGGCTGGAACATCGCCGCGCACACCCCGTTGACCACGCCGAAGGCGCAGATCTGCCAGAGCACCACATGGCCGGTGAAGAACAGCCCCGCGGTCAGGGCCTGGGTGAGGACCCGCACCGCGTCGGCGCCGATCATCAGCGCCCTGGCCTGGAAGCGGTCCGCGATGACGCCGCCGAATATGACCAGCCCCGCGAACGACGCCGTGAACGAGGCCATCGCCGCGCCGACCGCGCCCGCGCCGCCGCCGTGCTGGACGATGCCCGCGGCCAGCGCGACCGGCAGCATCATGTCGCCGAGCTTGGCGACGCTCCTGGCCGTGAAGAACAGGCCGAAGTCCCGCGACCACAGACCCGCCGGTTCCAGTTCCTCCCACACGGTCCGTGCGGCGGCCTGGTGCGGGGGCTGCCGCGCGGGTGGGGAGGTCATGGATCAACTATCCCCCGGCCCCGCGCCCTTCGCCCGCCCGCCCTTCGTCCCCTCGCCCTCCCCCGGCCCGGACTCCAGCGGAGGGGCGTCGACCGCGCAGTGGTGGCCGCGCTGCGGGCCCGGCCCCTCCTGCCGCAGGGTGCCGGGCACGGTGAACCAGGAGAGCACCGCGCCCAGCACCATCAGCGCCGCGCAGATCAGGACGGCCTTGCCGAACGCCGCGTCCACCGCCGTCGCCGAACGGTACTGGTCGGTGGAGAGCCCGATGACCAGCGGCAGCGCGGCCACGGCGACCAGCTGGGCGACGCGGGCCGCCGCGTTGTTCACGCCGCTGGCCACCCCGGCGCGCCGCGTCTCGACGGAGGCGAGCACGGTCGCGGTCAACGGTGCGACGAAGATGCTCATCCCCAGGCCCTGGACGGTCACCGCCGGAAGGACATCGGTCCAGTACGAGCCGCCCGGGTGGACCCGGTACAGCAGCGCCAGGCCCACGGCCGCGATCAGCGGCCCCACGGTCATCGGCAGCCGCGGCCCGATCCGCTGCGCGAGCGCGCCCGCGGGGCCGGAGAGCGTGGTCATCAGCAGCGTCACGGGCAACGAGGCGAGCCCGGCGTGCAGAGCGTCGTAGCCGAGCCCGTTCTGGAGCTGGGTGGGCAGCAGGAAGAACACGCCGCCGATCGCCGCGTAGAGGCAGAGGGTCACCACATTGGTCGCGGTGAACAGCTTCGAGCGGAAGATGCCGAGCGGCAGCATCGGCCGGGCCGCCCGCCGTTCCCGCCACACGAACAGCGCGCCGAGCACCACGCCCGCGCCCAGGGCCCAGAGGGCGGGCGCGTTGATCAGCGCGTAGGTGACGCCGCCCAGCGACAGGGCCGCCAGCGCCGCGCCCAGCACGTCGAACCGGCCCGACGCCTCCCAGTCGCGGGTCTCGGGCACGCCCCTGGCCAGGGCGAGGACGACCACGGCGACCGGCACGTTGATGTAGAAGATCCACCGCCAGCCGGGGCCGTCCACCAGCCAGCCGCCGATCAGCGGGCCGAACGCGATGGCCACGCCGCCGAGCCCGGACCAGAGGCCGACGGCCTTGGCGCGTTCGTCCGGGTGGAACGTCGACTGGATCAGCGCGAGGGACCCCGGCGTGAGCAGCGCCCCGCCCACGCCCTGGAGCGCGCGGGCGGCGATCAGCACGTCGCCGGTGGGCGCGATGCCGCACAGCACCGAGGCCACGGTGAACCAGACCACGCCCCAGACGAAGACGCGCCTGCGCCCGTAGCGGTCGCCGAGGCCGCCGCCGAGCAGGATCAGCCCGGCGAGCGTGAGCATGTAGGCGTTGAGGATCCACTGGAGGTCGGTGATCGGCACGTCGAAGTCGGAGCCGATGCGCGGCAGCGCGACGGTCACGATGGTGCCGTCGAGCATGGCCATGCCCGAGCCGAGCACCGCGCACAGCAGCACCCTGCGCCCGGCGGCCGACCGGGTGCGGAGATCGCCGGTCCCGTGGTCGGTGGGACCGTCGCCCTGGCCGCGGGAGGGGGAACGCGCCATGGGGTCATGATCCGCCGTTCCCCGCGGAACCGCGCGGCTCAGCTCTCCTCGGGGTCCGGCGTCCAGTCGGGGTCGTGGTCGCGGTGGTCGGCGTAGGCCGAGGCCATCGCGCGCACGGTCGCCAGCAGGCCGAGGTGACGGACGCGCGCCACGGCGGAGGCGCCGGGACCCGCCTGGGCGCGGGCCTGTTCGAAGCGTTCCACCACGGCGCGGGCGGCGCGGACCCCGGCGAGGGCGCGGGCGGGCGAGGCGTTTGCGAGGTGCCGGTGCGCCAGCTCCTCGTCGCGCGCGAACGCCTCGGCCGCCGGGGTGCCGGGCGCGGGCGGCAGCAGGCTCCGGTAGCCGATGGTGAACATCCCGGCCCGCCAGCCGTCGCGCCCCCGGTGCTCCGCCTCGTGCGGCGGCACCCACGGCGCGCCCGCCCCGCCGCCCGGGTGGTCGGGGTACTCCGCCGGGAAGAAGCGGCGGCAGCGCTGCTCGAAGACCCAGAGCCTGGCCACGCCCCCGATCGCCTCCTCCCGCTCGGCCAGCCGCTCCCGCAGGAACGCGGCGATGTCCGGGGCGGGCCGCGCCGCGCGCAGGTCGCGGCCGATGCCGGCGAGCACCGCGTCGAGCGCCGCGCGCTCCGGCGCGGTCGGCCGCACCGCGCCCCGGCCGTCGCCGGCTCCCTCGCCGCCTTCGTCGCGGCGCAGGCGGGGCAGCAGCGCGTCCAGGTCCCCGGCGGGATCGAACGGGGGGAACGTCACCGCGCCGCCGCAGGCCAGCAGGTGCCGCTCGTACCGGTCCTCCCAGAACCGCACGCGCCACCCCGGCCACAGCCCGCCGAGCGCGGGCAGCAGCCCGCCGACCGGCCGGTGCCACCACAGCCGGACGGTGCGCGCCGCCTCGTCCACGTGGATCCCGCTGTCCGGGACCAGCGGCAGGTCGAGCCGTTCCGCGCCGCCGGGCGGGAGCCGTTCCCGCAGCGACGGGCCCTGCCAGCCGGTGTGGGCCCACCGGTCGAGCGGATGCGCCGAGAAGCCGCCGTCCGCGCGGAGCACGGTCACCAGGTGGCAGGGCAGCTCGTCGAGATCGGCCCCCGCCTCGGTCCGGTCCGGCATCCGCCGCGCGTCCGGGTCCGCGCCGCGCACCGCGGAACGTTCCACCCCCACGGCCGCGGCCAGGTCGCCGATCCCGTCGTACGCCCACTCCACCCGCCAGTCGCGCCACCGGCGGCGCACGATCTCCCGCAGCAGCCGCGTCTCCCGCACACCGGGCGAGGACGGGTGGCCGTCGTAGAAGACCAGCCGGCGGCGGACGTGGTCGATCACCGCCCCGCCCTCCGCGAAGTCGTCGTTCAGCCAGTCGGCGGCCCGGTCCGCGACGCGGGTGAAGCCGGTGACCAGGCGCGTGCTCCCCTCGGGGCCGAGCGCCGCGAGCAGCGTGCCGGTGTACGCGGCGGCCGAGGCGTGGAAGTACAGCTCCCAGCCCCCGTCGGTGACCACGGCGTAGTTCGCTCGGTAGCCCATGCGGGTCATTGTCCCGAACGGCTGTGCGCGTCAACCGCCGCCGGTATCAACCGGCCGTCCCCTGGCCCGAAACCGTCCGGTCCCCCGCGGGACGCCGCCGCGTCGCCCGCGCCCCTCATGCTGCTGGCATGCCCCGGCTCCCCTGGCGTCAGATCTTCTGCATGCTGCCGATCGCCGCCGTCGCGGTCTGGGTCACCCAGCACCGGTCGGTCATCGGCACCGGCTTCGGCGAGGTGCTCGCGGCCAACGGCTACTGGCTGCTGGCCGCCGTGCTGAGCACGCTCCTCGGCTGGGTCGCGGTCTCGTTCGCCCGGCAGGGCACGGTCCTCGAACGGCTCCCGGCGAAACGGCTCGTGGTGACGCAGTTCGCCGCGGGCGCCGCCAACCACCTGCTGCCCTCCGGCATCGGGGCGGGCGCGGTCAACATCCGTTTCATGGCCAAGTGCGGCCTGCCGCCCGCCCGTTACTCGGCGGCGCTCGCGCTGTACTTCCTGGCCGAGGGCGTCTCACGCGTCGCGCTGCTGCTGATGCTGCTGCTCGCCTTCCCCGAGGCGCTGCGCCTGGAGGCGCTGCTGCCCGACCGGATCGGGCTGCCGCTGATCGGCGCGGTGGCGGGCCTGCTGGCGGTGGCGGCGCTGGCGACGGTCCTCGCCGTGCCGCGGCTGCGCGAGGTCACGGGCCGTTTCACGCGCACCGCC
Organism: Streptomyces sp. SBT349; assembly: GCF_001083795.1. Lineage (GTDB taxonomy): Bacteria > Actinomycetota > Actinomycetes > Streptomycetales > Streptomycetaceae > Streptomyces. The sequence continues at coordinate 7,761 of NZ_LAVK01000192.1, read as the reverse complement.
CTCACCGACATCCGCTCGCTGCACACGCGGCCGAGCCGGGTCCTGGCACTGTGGGGCGGCTCGCTGGCGTTCCCCGTCCTCCAGGCGTCGGGCCTGGTGGCGGTCGCGCTGTCGATGGACCTCGACGCGCCGATCGGGCACCTGGTGCTCGCCTACATGGCGGCGACGGTGGTGGCCGCCGCGGTGCCCTCGCCCGGCGGCCTCGGCTCGGTGGACGCCGCTCTGGTGATCGCGCTGGTCGCCGTCGGGGCCTCGGTCGGCGCCGCCACCTCCACCGTGCTCGCCTACCGCGTCATCACGGTCTGGCTGCCGCTGCTGCCCGGCGCGCTCGTCCTGGGCGCGCTGGTGCGGCGCAAGGTGGTCTGAACGGCGGCGGCGCCCGTCCCCTCTCGTCCGGTCTCTTCCGGTTACTGCCCGACGCGACCGGGTCGCAGCGTCCTGCTGAACAGCACGGGCCCGCCGACCTCACGCAGCCGCACGGTCAGGTCGCCGCTCCCGCCGTCGATGTCCACCTCGCCGAAGAACTGATACCCCTCGGCGGGCGAGACGTTGGACGCCTCGGGTGCCTTGACGAAGACCCGGTCCGGACCGAACGTGCCGTCCAGCGCGTTCGCCGGGAAGGAGCCCGCGTTGATCGGCCCGCTCACGAACTCCCAGAACGGCTCGAAGTCCTGGAACGCCGCGCGCTCCGGCAGGTAGTGCTGCGCCGAGGTGTAGTGGACGTCGGCGGTCAGCCACACCGTGCCGGTGATCCGGCGGTGCTTGATGAACCGCAGCAGCTCGGCGATCTGGAGCTCGCGGCCGAGCGGGGCGCCGGGGTCCGCGTTGGCGATGGCCTCGATGTCGGTCGTGCCGTCCGGCACCACGAGCCCGATCGGCATATCCGCGGCGATGACCTTCCACACCGCCCGCGACCGGCGCAACTCGTCCTTGAGCCAGTCCAGTTGCTCCTGGCCCAGGATGCCCTGGACGTCGTCGGGCTGGCGGCCGGGCGAGTTGGCGTTGCGGAAGGTGCGCATGTCGAGCACGAAGACGTCGAGCAGCGGGCCGTAGCGCACCACCCGGTGCACGCGCCCCTCGGAGCGCCCCCGTTGCCCGAGCGTCGGGATGGGGAAGTACTCGCCGAACGCCTGCCGCGCCCTGGCCGCCAGCACGTCCACCGACTTCTCGGTGTAGCGGTCGTCGGCCAGGATCTCGCCGGGGTACCAGTTGTTGGTGACCTCGTGGTCGTCCCACTGGACGACGGACGGCACCTGGGCGTTGAAGCGGCGCAGGTTCTCGTCGAGGAGGTTGTAGCGGAAGTTGCCGCGGTACTCGGCCAGGGTCTCGGCGACCTTGTCCTTCTCGGGGACGGTGACGTTGCGGTAGGTCCGCCCGTCGGGCAGGGCCACACTCGCGGTGATGGGGCCGTCGGCGTAGACGGTGTCGCCGCTGAAGAGGAAGAAGTCGGGGTCGCGGCGGCGCATGTCCTCGAACGCGCGGTAGCCGCCGATCTCCGGGTTGATGCCCCAGCCCTGCCCGGCCAGGTCGCCCGACCACACGAACCGCAGCCCGTCGCGCCGCCGGCCGGGCGCCGTGCGGAACGTCCCGGTCACCGGCTCGCCCGCGCGGCGCGGGTCGTCGGGATCGGCGAGCAGCACCCGGTAGTGGATCTGCTCGCCCGAGGGCAGTCCGCGCAGCGGCGTGGTGCCGGTGAAGTCGGAGCCCGCGCCGAGCAACGGGCCGTGCCAGCGGCGGGCGTTGCGGAACGACTCGGTCGCCGAGGTCTCCACGATCATCCGGGCCGGCCGGTCGGACCGCGCCCACACCAGCCCGGAGTCGCCGGTGACATCACCGACCTGCACGCCCCAGCGCGCCTCGGGCCTGCCGGAGCGGGCGAACGCCGGGGGCGCCCCCGCGAGCAGCCCCGCGCCGAGGCCCGTTCCCACGAGCCCGGCCACCCCGGCCGCCGCCGCGCCGCCCCGCAGCACCGTCCGCCGTCCCGGGCCCTGCCGTTCGGGCTTCTGCCGGTCGGGATTGTGCTCCTCCGCCATTGCGAACCTCCCACGTTGCCATCGTTCGACGGCCGCAGTATGGTCCGGCGCCCCGCGCGCGAGGACGCACCGCACCGGAACGGCCGACGAACAGACGGCCAACGTTGGCACCCCGGGGCGCCACACCGTCCGCACAGCACACCCCGCCCACGCCGGGAGGGCACCACGCAGGCCCCGGCCGGGGCCCTGCTCCACACCCGGCCGGGGCGCGCCAGGGGATACAGTAAGCGCTTGCGCCAGGTCGGCGGAACCCTTCTACGCCACCTGACCCGGGAGCAGCTCGCTGTACAGCCCGCCCAGGGCGAGCAATTCCCGGTGCGAGCCGATTTCCCGAATCCCTCCGCTCTCCATCACGACGATCCGGTCCGCGTTCCGGATCGTCGAGAGCCGGTGCGCGACCACGAATACCGTCCGGCCGCGCATCAGGCGCCCCAGCGCCTCCTGCACCGATGTCTCCGAACGGCTGTCGAGCGCCGAGGTCGCCTCGTCCAGGATGAGCACCCTCGGATCGCGGATCAACGCCCTCGCTATCGCGATCCGCTGCTTCTGCCCACCCGAGAGCAACGCGCCGCGCTCTCCCGCCACCGTGTCGAGACCGAGCGGAAGGCGTTCCACGAATTCCAGCGCGTTGGCCGCCCGCAGGGCATCCCTCACCACCTCGTCCCCCACCTCCTCCCCCAGCCCGTAGGTCACGTTCTCCCGAATCGTTCCCTCGAAGAGAATCGACTCCTGCGGCACCACCGACAGAAAGCGCCGATAGGTCCTCAGGTCGAGCTCCGCCGTGTCCGCGCCATCCAGTGTGATACGACCGGTCGTGGGGCGGATGAAACCGATGAGGAGATTGAGAACGGTCGATTTCCCGGCGCCCGAGGGACCGACGAGGGCAATGGTCTCGCCCGGCCGCACCGACAGGTCGAATGCACTGACCGACTGTTCCGCGGCGCCCTCGTAGGCGAACCCCACCCGCTCGAATTCCACCGCACCGGTCAGGGACGCCACCTCGCGCTTGCCCGCGTTGCTCTCCAGATCCGGCGCCTGGAGCACCTCGCCGATGGAGCGCACCGATTCGAGGCCCTTGCTGATGAGGGGGGTCAGCCCCATCAGCGACGTCATCGACGCCGTGAGCGTGGTGAAGAACGTGCTCAGCATGACGATGTCGCCCGGCGTCACCGAGAGCCAGCCGTAGTAGGCGACCAGGGCCGCGCCGATCAGGCAGCCCACGCCCAGGGCGTTGAGGAGGATCCAGGCGAGCGAGGCCACGCGCCCGTTGAGCAGGTCGAGCCGCAGGCCCGCCGCCCGCACCCGCGTCAGCACGCCGTCCACGCGCCCCATCGCCGTGCGCTCCAGGCCGTGGGCGCGGGTGATGTGGATGAGGCTGGTCATTTCCGTGACGCGCGACGAGAGCAATTCGACTTCCCTGCGGAAGGATTCGTTGTGGCTGCGCATCCTGCTCCGCAGAAACCGCACGAGCAGCGCCGCCGCCGGGACCACGACGAGGAATACGGGAAGAAAGGCGGGCACCCGGAGGCCGATGACGATCAGGCCGCCGAGAAGCGTGGTGATCGAGCCGAGCCCGATCTCCGAGGTCTGCTTGACGGTGTCCTCTATCGCCTCGACATCACGTATCACCTTGGCCTGGAGAACTCCCGCGCTGACCTTGGAGTGATAGCCGATGGAGAGTTGCTGCATGCGCCCGCAGAGGGCGGAACGCAGCGTGGTGCCCATGCGCCGCACGCTGGAACTCATCAGCCGCGCATAACCGACCGTGCACGGGTAGTTCACCAGCAGGACACAGCCCAGCACGGCCGCGTTCCACCAGAGCTCGGAAATAGGACGGTGCTGCACGACGACATCGATGATGTTCGCGGTGATGAGGGGCAGCACCCACAACGGGCTGTGCCTGACGGTGAAGACGGCGACCGCGGCGATCAGCCGGGAACGGTCGGGCCTGAGCAGATATCCCAGGGTGCGCACGGGGTGTTCGCCACGGTAGCGATGGTCCAGGGGATGGGCGGGCGCAGAGGAAGAGAGCGATTTCTGCATGCGACGAGTCAACCGCCCGCGCGCCGGGGCGGGCAAGCCCGTTCCGCGACCGCCCCCGCCCCGGCGCGGGCGGTCGCGTCCGCCCCGCGCGCGACGACTCGTTCGGGCTAATCCTTCGGATTTCAGGAGCATTGTCATCCGGTGGGGGGTATCACCGGGAGTGGCATCGCCCCGCGAGGACGAGCTTGAGGACGATCAGGACGACCACAGAGGACGATGACATGGCCATCCCCGACAACACCCGCCGCGCCATGACGGCGGCCGGGCGGCGGCTGCGGGCCCATGTGGGCCGCCGCGGTGGGTTCTTGCTGCTCGTGGGCTCGGGCCAGGTGGTGTGGGGCTGCCAGTTCCTGCTGGACCCCGCGCCGAGTCCCCAGGGGCTGACCCTCCTCACGGAGGTCGCGCCGCTGCATGTGTGGGCCTGGCTGTGGGTCGCGGCGGGCGTCTCGGCCATCCTGTCCGCGTGCGTGCGGATCGGCGGCGACTGGCCGGGATACGCCGCGGTCATGGCGCCGCCGACCGTGTGGCTGACCGCCTATCTGAGCGCGGCCCTGGCCGGGGAGTTCGCGCGGGGCGTGTGGCTGGCGGCGTACTACGCGGCCATGCACGTGGGGGTGTGCCTGTGGGCCAGCTCGGTGCCGGAGTTCTCGCTGCCGGCGGCCGTCCCGGCCCCGCGCGCCGCCCCGGCTCCACCACCGGCCCCACCCCCCGCCCCGCCCGCCGCCAGGAAAGGCACGGATCAATGAGTGGCTTGTGGACGACGATGGCCGCCGTCGGCGGCCCGATGGGCGCGGTGCTCGGCGGCTGGTTCGCGGCCCGCGCGACCCGGGGAGCGGCGGCGGTCACCGCCGAGGCGCACCTGCGCGCGGCCGAGACATCCTCGGCCCCCGAGGACCGCCTCGCCGACCTGGCGGTCTTCAGGGCCAGTGTGGAACGGGTCGACGAGGAGAACGCCCGCCTGCGGCAGCGGCTCTCGACACTGGAGTCGCTGGTGCGGGCCTTCGCCCGCCATGTCTCCGCACTGACGGCCCAACTCCGCACCCACGGCATCGAACCCCCCACCCCACCCGAGCGTGTCACCGACTACGACCGGACGGGAGCCTGATTCCTGCCTCGGGGGGTGGCCGTGGGGCCGTTCGTGGCTGGGGCGGTTTCCGAGGCTTTACGCAGCCACGTTGGGGCGAGCCTCCAAGATCGGGGGCCCTGATCGGGCACGTGCGGGCAGGTGCACAGCCTGCCCGATCCGCTGGCCAGCGTAAGGGCCCCCGATCTCTCGCCCCAACGCGGCTCCGGCCAAAAGCCCCTCCAACCGCGTGGGGGGTCCGGATCCCTGCGGGCCGTGGGGGGTGGCGCCCTCCCGGCCCAGGGGCCATGGCCGCGCGGGGCGACGGGTGGTCGACCCCGGGGGCGGGGACCCTCTTTTGGCTGTTCGGCGCACGTGGTAGCTGTGGGGCGCGCGGCCCAGGCCCGAGCGCCTTCGGAGCGGAGGAGGGTCCGGGGGACCGAGGTGGTCGATGATGCGGGCTCAGACCAGTGATTGGAGCTGTCCAGGACGGCTCGGAGGCCGTGATCACAACTGCCACAGCCCGTCATCCTGGCAAGGCGAGATCGCTTCGCCTTGAACAGGATGGGTGCCCGCGGCTGCACGCTCCGTACTGCAATGCCGGCTCAGGCTGCGATGTCGGCTTCGGGTTGGAGTGCAGGGCCGAGCAGCAGGCCCCCGTCCAGGACGAATTCCGAGCCCGTGGCGAAAGTCGCGTCCTGGGAGGTGATGAAGAGCAACAGGCGGGTGATGTCGGAGGGTTCGGCGAGGCGGGGGATGGCGAAGGGATCGGGCGAGTAGAAGTCGGCGATGGCCGGCTGGCCGGCGACGGTGGGTTCGTTGATCAGCGGCGTGGAGACGACGCCGGGGTGGATGGAGTTGACCCGGATGTTGTCCCGCCCCAGCTCCAGCGCGGCCGTCTTGGTCAGCCCGCGCACGGCCCACTTGCTGGCGGTGTAGGGGGCGTAGAAGGCCGTGCCGACGTGGGCCATGGTCGAGGCGATGTTGGCGATGGTTCCGCCACCGCCCCTGCGCATCGACGGAGCCACGGCCCTGATGCCGAGGAACTGGCCGGTGACGTTGACGCTGAAGGTGTGCTCCCAGGTGCGGAGTTCGGTGTGCTCGATAGGGGCCGCCGGGTTCTGGACGCCCGCGTTGTTCACCAGGATGGTGATCGGCCCGAAGTGGCCTTCGGTTTCGCGCACCGCCGCCGCCCAGTCTTCCTCGCTGGCGACATCCAGGTGAACGGACAGAGCTCGATGACCGAGCTGGGCGGCGAGGTCGCGGCCGGCGTCGTCGTCGCGGCCGGCGATGACGACGTTCGCCCCCTCGGCGTGATATCCCCGCACATGACTGCTGCCCATGCCCCCGCTGCCGCCCGTGACGATGACGGTCTGGCCCTCGAAGCGTTCCATGATGCGTCCTTCCCGTAGTGGTGAGTCGGGCGACTCACCACCTTTCCCAAGGTAAGGGTGGCCCTGGAGGTGAGTCAAGTGACTCACCTCGCAGTGAGAGGCATACTGGAGGGCATGACGGCACAGCCCTCGGAATACCACCGGCGCGTGGCAGCGCAGAAGCGGACGTCCATCATCGAGGCAGCGACGAAGCTGTTCCTCGACTCCGGCTACGACGGCACCTCGCTGGCCCGCATCGCCGAGGCAGCCGGAGTGTCGAGGGCGACTCTGTTCAAGCAGTTCGCCACCAAGGCGGCCCTGTTCGAGGCGATCGTCACCGAATACTGGAAGGTCGACGACGAGGAGGCCCCCCTCCCCGAGCCAGGGAACCTCCGCGCAGGGCTTGAGGCCATCGGACGCCGTTACGTCGCCCTTCTCACCCAACCCGGCATGGCCGCCCTCTTCCGCATCGTCATCGCCGAGGTACCGCGCTTCCCCGAGCTCGGCGAGACCCAGTTCACGCACGGCAAGATGCCCTACTTCGAATCGGTCCGCCGCTACCTGGCAGCCGAAAACGCCGCCGGCACAGCCCGGCTTGACGATGCGGAGATGGCGGCGACCCAATTCCTCGGGATGATCTCCAACTACGTGTTCTGGCCGCGGATGCTGCTCGCACACTGGGAGCCCGACGACTCCGCCATCACCAACGCGGTCGACCAAGCGGTCCTGACCATGCTCGCCCGATACGGCACGCCGGGGACCCACGGCACCTGAGACACCAGCGCCCCACCACTCTGCGTAACCACCCGATACCTCGTCCCCGGGGTCGGGGATGCGCAGGACCGAGAAGGAGATAGGCGCATCGGCCGCCAGGGGACCGGGCCCGCGCGCTGTTCGAGTGGACGAAGGTCCCGGGGGTCGTCCCGCAGACCCTCGGCGAGCCCCTTCCGCGCCGGGTGAGCGCCCCGCCCCCGGACCCTTTCCGGTCCCAAAGGCACTCGCACTCCGGGGACCTCTCCACTCCAAAGGCGCGCGAGACCAGCCCGCGCGCCCCACAGCTACCAAGTGCGCCGAACAACCAAAAGAGTCCCGGTCCCCGACCCGAGCGGCGGCCGACCGCCCATCCCTCATCGCCCCCCCCGGGGACCGTCTTCCGCTCCGAAGGCGCTCGGGACCTGCCCGCGCGCCCCGCGACTTCCAAGTGCGCCGAAGAACCAAAAAAGGGCCCGGCCCCCCGACCCGCGAGGGC